>NZ_JBKXNW010000012.1:44354-103156 GCF_047012705.1 Pseudoruminococcus sp.
ACCGCCTACCGTTATGTGGTATGCACTATGTACACACTTTCGTGTGCGAGTACATTATACCAAAATCTACATATTCCGTCAATCTTCTGACGGGCATAATAAAAGCACAGCTTGAGCTGTGCTTTTATTTTTGGCTTTATTCGTATGATTCCTCTGCTAAGTCGTGCATGCACTTATCAAAGTCCTTGCCTGTATAGCTGCCGCCAAGAGCATTGAATACCTTACTGCAACCCTGTATACCAACTAAGCGTTGTTTAGGAATAGTTTTATCAGACCTAAAATAACAGTAAATATTAATAAGTTTATTGTTATATGAATTATACTTGGCATTAGGGTCTGCTTTCGGAAGGATTCTGCCGTCTTCAATCTCACAGTCAGGATTTAAGATTACAAGTTTTTCAAGGTTTGTACAGCCTGTAAAAGCTCCCTTTGGTATTTTAGTTACTGTTTCAGGAACAATGATTTCTTTAATTGTGCTACCGTTTACATTAGGACAAATTGAAAAAATAGGTTGTATAGTTACAACACTTTCATTTCCTAAATAATAATATTCACCACTTGCAGGATAATACTTATAATTAGGAATTTTTGTATCTTGAAATTCAGTTTTTTCTTTATCACTATATGAGCGTTCCTCAACAACAGGGTCAACAGCAGAACTACTACTTATACTGCTTTCTGCCGTACTTGTTGTTTCAGATGATATTTCAGCAGATGATTCAAGGATAGAGGATTCTTCTATTATAGAACTTTCTACAGATGGTTCTATGGAAGAACTGCTTGATACGCTTGCTTCTGTGCTTGTTGAATTGTTATTAGAACAACCAACTATACTTACCATAGATACCATCAAAGCTAATATTAAAGTAGTTATTTTCACTTTGTTTTTCATATAATCAATCCTTTCAAATACTATGATTATTATAATATCATAAAGTGATTTTTATTTCAATACTATGCCACTAAATTTTTGAGAACTCTTGGAGTTTTTATCATAAGTATAAATGCACCGATTGAAACAAATATAAAAGAGAAAAATCCCATTTGAGTGTTTAATATATCATCTGGTTTTGTTATACTTATATCCTTAATGAAACCATTTAAATATTGTGCGTAAATATAGAAAACAACAGCTGTAAACACAACATCAAGTACAACAGATAAGTATGAAATCATGAACCTCTTGAAATATTCTTTAGTTGCTTCTCCACAAATGCAAGCAAAGAAAGCAGGGGATACACATTGGAGCATTGCAATCTCAAAACAACGAATAAATAATTTGCACATTAAGCAAAAAGCTGCAATCGCTAAAGCAATCGCAACTGGACCGATAATTATAACAAAGAGCAGACCCGTAAAGAAATCAACAATCCAACCAACTATCCATAATCCAGAAGCATCTGGACCCGTAAGAGTTAATTGTAAATTATTCAATATTCCCTTTGTTAATTCCAAAATTTGATTTGTCCAGCCCACACCAATAGATATAATAGATTGACATATTGTAAGAGATAAATCTACAAAAACCTTTGCAAATATTAGTCTAACAGCAATTTTGAATCCACCTCTGAGTGTGAACATTTCGTATTGAAAGGCTGATTCTATAGCATTAACTCCAACAAGTATAACTATTAAGGCATAGGCAATAGCTTGAAATACAGGATATATTACTTGAGCAATTTGGTTATAATCAAATCCGGAAAAGAAAGTAACAGAGGTTTTACCATTACCTGCTAACATACTGAAACAATCTATTACCATTACAAGATAGTTTACAAATGTATCAAATATGAAATTGCAGATTGCCATAGGTGATGACCAGTCTGTGTTTTCACCACCATCTGGAGAATAACTTCTGAACTCATTACTTTTAAAGAATGTTTTCAGCTTAGTGAATTCATCATCGAGATTTTTATAAATTTTAGAATATTCACTCTTATCATGATTAGAAGCGTCTTTGGCTGTGTCATATGCAGCTTGAAATTCACTGAAATGATAATTATAAGTATCCAAAAGCGATGTTGGGGGGGTAGTAGATTTGTCCGTTAAATTTTCCCATTCTTTTATAGTGTTTAACTGTGTATCAGTAAGACTGTTACTCATCCAAGTATCTATTTTTGTGATAAGGTCATTTATATCAGTAAGAGCAACTTCGACAGGCTTTTTTACTTTTATTTTATCAATGGTTTTAGTCGATATTTTAGAGCTATCTGTATTATCCTTATTTTGAACAGATACTCTCACAGCATAATAGCCTGCGTCCTCTTGCTTATCAACAATAAGTTCTGATGTACTTTCTTCTGACCAGTCCTTGAGAGTTGTCCAAGTCGCATTATTGTTATCGAGTTTTGGAGAAGCTGTTGTTAAATCAGCATATTTTGTATATTCAAACTTATATTGTATATCCTTGCCATTTCCACCAGTAACATCAGAAACCGTAAATGTTGACTTCTGGTCGCCACCACCTGTAAGAAATTCTTTTGTAGACGCATTAAAATTAAATTTTAGTGCGTTATATTTAATCTCAAAGGTTGATGTAGCATTTATCGTATATTCCTTGTTGTTTTTATCACGAACAATAAGGCGATAATTATATGTGCCAATATCTTTTGAGGTAGGGAGAAGCTCAATCTGGGTACTACCACTATAAGTTTTGAAATCACTTAAATTGGTATAATTTTTATCACTGCTTTTTTTATATTGAACTTTGTACTTATACGGTGAGGGGGCGGTGGTTTCATCACTTATATTAACCTGAAATCTTACATTTGGATACCATTCGTCATTCTGCGTGTAGCTTGTTTCCATAGTTGATATTGAGCCTTTGACATTTCTTGTTTTCAGGCTTATTGTGCTTGTTTTTGTCGCAGTTTTTTTGTTTTTATCCCTGACCTCAACCCTTATTGTATAATCACCGGCAGATAGGGAAGAAGTATCCCAAGTTGTTGAGGTTTTATTGGCTGTATAAGCTGTGATGATATGCTTTGTACCCTTATTATCATCATAGCTGTATTGATATTCATAAGGTGCTGTTCCGCTTGAAACAGAAGCCTTGAGAGTAACCGAATCACCAACATAACCACTTTTTGAAGCACTAAACGATGATATATTGACATCAGGATAAGTAGGCTTAGTGACCTTAATAGTCGTAGTTTTTGTAGCTTGTTTAGCATAGCCGTTATTTTCTTTGACATAAACCTTTAGTGTACAATTAGCATTCTCAGGCAAAGTACCATTATTAGCAGTAGACCAAGTATAATTTGCATTATTCTGAAAATCTGTAATTAAGCGTTCTGTACCTGATTTATCAACATATGTATACTTATACCGATATGAAAATCCACTTACTGTATCTGACAAAGTAGTTTTAAGATTTATGCTTTGTCCTAAAGTTAAATCAGGAGCAGTAAAAGTATCAATAGTAATTTTAGGCTGACCAACTGTTACATAGAATGTTTTTGAAGATTCAGCTCCAGTTGTATCTTTGGCAGCTAATCGAATAATCCATCGGGAATTAGTATCAGACATAATCCTTGAATATCTGCTCGGATACATAATAAAGTTATTTGATGATACCCAGTTAGATGAAGTAAGAGCATACCATGCAGATTCGCTTTCTTTACGATACCAGTAAGCATATTGATTAACTGTACCTGTACCATTAACCTTAATATTCATTACAATCTTACCATCTGCGGCAACATCTGTTGTAGATAAAGTAGAATTACCTATATTAAAATTTGCTGCTGCATTACTTTGCAAAGCACCCATAGATGATAGCACAGTCATAATCATCAGAACAATAGCGATAAGCCGGATAAGCTTTTTGTTAGTTGTCTGTCGATATTTTGACGAGGTTGATAAAGGTGACATACATATCTCCTTCCTTTAGTTAATAATAGAGAAAGCGACACCGCTGCCCCTTCTCAACGGTGTCGGTTGCTCTATAATTACTTAGTTTTATAACAATTTTTCAAGGGCGAAAGTTCCTGCAAAGCATACAGCAATAATTCCGAGTGTAATAAAGCCTGAATTACGCTCACGATTATCCTCTGCCTGAGCTCCATGAGCAGCTTTTAACAGACCACCTACAACAGCAAAAAAGATAAGTATACCACGTACAACCCACATCAAAATGCCAACTATATTGTTCATTGTGTTTGTCTTTATGCCTGTAGGAGCGGAGTTTTCTGCGTTTGCAGCAAATGTAGTAAGTGCGGAACTAAGCATAAATGTTATTGCTGTGCAGCTTACTGCTACTGCTTTCTGGAACTTTTTGACTCCATTAACGATTTTCTTGTTTTTTGTTACCTTTTTAATATTCATAGTTTGTAATCTCCTTAAATTTGATATTTTATGTAATAGTTTCTATTTCGGACAGTTTATGTTTTGATTAGCAACACCTCCTTGAAAGAAAAATATCTATATAAAAAGCTCCGAGAAGTTAAATTCTCGGAGCTTATTAGCGTGAACCTTTGCTTATTGTATTTGTTACTTGTTGCACTGATTGCATAGCTTGTACAACTTTTTTAGTTGCTACAATCACTTTGCCAGCTCCAGTGGCAGATAAAGCTTTTTCTGTCACTGGATTATTAGCTATGGACTGAAATTCAGGCATTTTTAACATTTGCTTGCCCATATCTGTAACTGTTGCAACACCATTTTTAACAGTTACAGCACCATTAATTTGCCATTGTTTTACATTTGATAAAATCTTGCTTGAAAGCTCTCTATCTGGGTGACTTATAACAGTAGAAAGGTCGAGATTATCTGAATGATTAAAAAATGTAAAATCATTTATGTAATCTCCAGTAAGTTCAGCACACATTTGTGCTTCATCAGGCTTACAAGCTTTACTTAAGGTAGAGTTTATTTTTTGATTGTAAGCTTCGGATTGTTCTTTTTGTGCTGATTTTATAAAATTGGGATTATTGATTTTTTCTTTTCCCTTTTCAGTGATTTTAATATCACGGCCATCAAGTTCTATCAAACCGTTTTCAGCAGCTTTATCAAAGGTGTTTAAAACAGCGGATTTTATATTTTCATCTGCAATATTGCTTACAGCAGATAAAGGCATTTTTTCAGATTGCAAGAAATACGATAAATCCGTATCTTTTCCCGTAAATGTAAAATTCGTAAGTGGGTTGTCATTAACAACATCACTTACGAATTTTTGTGTGGTTTGATTTTCAGCTTTGCTATTTTTTATAAAAGTATCTATTAGCTGTCTTATCTGTTGAATATTTTGCATGAGATTTCGAGTTTTGTTTCGTACTTCTTCACCCAGTTCATCGTATAAACTCATTACTCATCCTCCTCTATTTCATCAGTATTTATCAGGCTATCGGCTGTAATAGTATCACCATTAAATGTCACAAGTTCACTATCATTACTATCAAAAATTTGTCTTAGCTTTTCTTTAGTAAACATCTCTTGATTTTCTTCGTATGTAGTGTTTTCATCGTAATCTCCTGACATAATAGCATTTGATATTATGTGAGCCTTTTTCTGTCGTTCTTCATATTCTTTTTCCCTGTTGCTTTTAATGCCTGCAAAATCAACAGTAATGTCAGAGTTATTCTTTTGAGCTTCTCCTCTATCACTGCCAACCTCTGATATTTTCGGGTGCTGTAATGTATCAAATTTATCAATAAAGAAAGGATAAAATTCATCAACAAAGATAATACATTTACCACTTTTCCCTCTTTTTAATGCTTTGGGTATTTCATCAGGAGCTAAGAGTTCACGAGCTATATAGCTTTCGCTATCAGAACCTCCGCCTTGATTACCTCGGTTATAGCTTCGTGTATCCACTCTTACAGTTGTTTTACCAAGCTTTTTTGATACATATTCTCTACTATCTTGGTCATTTGTGCCAAGAAAAGTAAATATTGAGCAGTTACCGATAATACTTTCCCAAGTTTTTTCATAAATTGCTTTGAGTTGTGATAAGCCTTGTAGAACTATACAAAGTCTGATGTTATATTTACGAATAACTGCTAATGTTTCAGCGAAATTTGGTATTCTGCCTATGTTTGCAAATTCATCAAGTTCACAAGAAACAAGCAACGGAAGGCGATTGTTATATTTAAGACTTGCAATGTACATCAAACGCTCAAAAAGCTGTGTATAGAAGATATTAGCTAAAGCTTTGTAAGTTTGACGAGCTGCTGGAATAATCAAGAATATTGCAGTCTTATGTACACCAATATCATCGAAATCCATTTCATCAGTGGCAGTCAACATATCAACTTCTTTTATAGCCCACAAACTGAGCCTTGTTGAAAGTGTTTTTGTTATACTTCCTAATGTTTCTTCCGGTGTACCCTTAATTGAATTCCAGTAGATTGATACTGCATCATCAATAGTACCTTCCCTTTGCTGATGTCTTTTTATACACTTAGCAATTTCACAGTTTTCGTCTATTGCTCCATTTTTGAATTGAAGTGATGTAAGCAATTTTACAATTCTGCTAAATGACTTTGTTTCATCAGGAGCTTTAAAGAGATACAGCATAATCATAAACAGCATTTCTTTTGCTGATGCGGACCAGAAATCATCTTTTTCCCCCTCTCCAGCAGTGTTTTTAATAAATAAATCCGCAACATTTATAGCGTCTGTATCAGTAACCATATAGTTAAACGGATTATATGTGTTTGACAGGGTAATGTCATTAAGATTAAAAACACGCACTTTATAACCATTTGCTTTTAATAGTTTTGCACAATCTCTGTATAACTCTCCCGATGGGTCAGTGACAACATATGAGCCTGTCATTTGCATAATGTCAGGCTTGATTTTACGGAATGATTTACCAGCACCAGAACCACCAATGACTATCTCATTCAGATTATGACTTGAATAAAACGCACCTTTGACATTAAAAACGGTTATGTAGAAGTTATCACCACAAGGAATACCTGTATTATCTGTAAATCGCTTTTTTTCATACTTATCTGCCCATCTTGTTGAGCCATGTTCCATACCTTTGAAATCATCTCTGTTATTTGATGTAGCCATAATAAATACAACTAATAATACACAAAGATATACCCACCATAGCTTTGTTACTTGCCATTCAAGTATTGTCCATAATAAATTCCACGAAAATGGAAGATAAAATGATTTAAAAAGGTCATTCAGAGAATCTATAAACTGTTGCATACTTAGTTCGTCTAAGTGCATTCGGGCTGTATATTGCATATAGTTGTATGTTCCATAAATCATAAAAAGAAAAAATAGCAGTCCAAGGACCACTCCAGTGTATATCATAGGTGCTTTGCTTTTTTCCGCACGAAGTTTATTTTTACTTTCCACAAACTTCTCTCCTTTCGCTAATTATTTAGTCGCAATATTCTTTTACCTCCAAATTAATCATTTATATTCTTCAGGACCTATTAATTTTTCAATTTTATTCTTTGCAGACTTATCAAAAGAAATTATGATAGTGCTACTATCAATAACTTTCATTCTGAAAAGTATGCCTGCTTTACTTAAGGTCGCTACATCTTCATTTGTTACTATACGATAATCGGCAGAAACGATTGTTGGTATAAATTTAAAACGGTTTTCAATGGCAAAATGATATGCTGTTGAAAATTGTGCAGCTTTGACAATAACATTTACACTGTATTCAAATGCTGTTTCATCAATATCAACAAATCTGTTTTGTACCATAACTGTTTGAAGTTTTGTACAAAAAGAAAAAGCATTTGGTGCAATATGTAGTAGTGAGTATGGAAAAGATATACTATATAGCTCTGTACAATGCTCAAAGGCATTGTTATCAATTTCCATAACACCTGCAAGCTTTATCTCAGTAAGACCAGTGCAATCTTTAAAGCATTCACAACCGATGTATGAAATATTTTTAGGCACATCTATTTCATCAATAGATGTACAGCCACAAAATGTTGCATTGCAAAGATAGCCTATATTATCTCCAAACTGTATTTTAGATAATGATTTACAGCCTGCAAAAGCTCCAGTACCAATCACTCTTACATTTTCAATGTTTATAACATTCAAAGCTTCACAGCCTTTAAATGCCTTGTCACCGATTTTTTTGAGTGTGCTTGGTAATTGTATCTCAGATAACCTACGGAAATCTAAAAAAGCGTTATCGCCTATTGCGATAACGCCCTCTGGAATTTTAACACTTAAAATGTCAGGTTCTGAGCAACCTATAACGATATTGTCCTTAATAATTAAATTATCCATACAATCATCACCTCATTATATGTTTACCTTGAATTTGAGTATTTACAGCTTCAAGCACTTGGTTTATTTTTTCTTTATTTTCTTTAGTAAAAGCTACTGTATATTCTTTGTCCGGTATGGTTTCAGCCACTTTGACTGCTATACCAGTGTTCAAAATTGCTAACAACTGTTTTTGTGTTAAGCCAGTTTTCTTCAAATAATTGTTGCCATTTGTTTGAGTTTTTTTCTCTTGAGGTTTATCCTCAATTTTTTGCTCTTGGTCAACAATATTAGTTTGTGGCTTATCTTCGCCTTTTTGTTCTTTTTCCGAAATTTGAGCTTCGACTTCTGCTTGTTTAGTTTCTTCCTGTTGATTTTCAGTTTGCTTGTTTTGTTCTTCACTCATATCATTTTCTGCTTCCTTAACTTTGTCAGGTTCTAAAACTCCTTTGATAACTTCGCTTGAAGTTTCAGCTACATTATCAATAGTTTCAGATACACTGCTGCCATTCATAGCCGCTTTTTCTGCTGTTTCTACGGCGGTATTTCTAAGTTCATCTATCTTATTATCAACAAGCTCTATCTTAGCAAGTTTATTAAGCTCCTGTTCAAGCTCATTAAGATTATTTATTCTTGATATGAGCGTATCTCTTTTACTCTCAACTTTTTTAATTTGAGATTTAATTTTCAGTTTATCTACCTCGCCAAGAGTACTACTGTTCAGTTTAGCATTTAATTTGTTAAGCTTAGAATTAGCTTTATCAAGTTGTCTATCTGCACGACCTAAGCTATCTTCTTTCAGAGCTTGCATAGCGTTGATATATGTTTCCTGCTTATTTGACGAGTTATGAACCATAGCAGAAATGAAGCTTTTAAGAAGTTTGCTTCTTTTTTGCTTACGCTGTAGCTTTACGAGATTTCTTTGAGCTTTTTTGAGCTGTTTTTCTTTTTTTACGATTTTCTTGTCCTTTTTCTTATCAAGCTTTTCAAGATGGGCAGAAAAAGAAGAAATGATAGGGTTGAGCTTTGGATATATATTGCTATCTATAACCGTTTTACAAGCCTTGATTGTATCATTCTGACTTGATTTTGTAGCTTTAATATCTGCTATTTTAGCTTCAAGCATACTGATTTTATCCTTGATTTTAGCTTCTTCAACGCTTTGAGTGTCCGTATCTTTTATGAAATTCTGAAGAAATTCATTTTTATCAGCAATAGATACTGATTCCGTTTGCGCCTGATTATTTTCAGTAAATTCTACCTTGGTGTTTTCTGCTTGTTCTATATTTTCGAGTGTTTCAGTCATAAAATTTACCTCCTTAAATTTAAAAGTGGGACTTTAAGTCCCACTTACTGTAAAATCTTATAAATGATAGTATACTATTGTCTTATTTTATAAACAGTTCTGAAATGTTCAATTATGCGATTGCACTCTAAATCGCTTACCTCCTTACTTTCTGCAAGTAATTCATCTACTGTTTTAAGAAAATAACAATTAAATATATTTTCTCCTAATCCACTATATCCGAGAAAATATAGAGCAAACTCATCCGACCATTTCTTAACTGTAAGAATATGTATAGACGGATTGAAATCTTCTTTGCAGTCAATTATCATTCGTTTAAACAGTTCAGCTCTTTTTATATCTAATTGTGTATTGTTGACATATGATTCCAAAAGAATGCCTGATTTATCTCTAACTCCCCAACTCCAATAATCATTGTCCCATGGATGAAATCCTTGACCATTTCCTGAATTACCTAACACAAATCCATTTTGTGAAACGCTTGATGTATGAATATACATAATAAAATTCCTTTCTGTTTTGGAGTAATAAAATTTTTAGATAAGTGGGACTTCAAGTCCCACTTATCGTTTTTGCACAATATTCTGACTTACTTCTTTTGTATCCTCAATATCAGCTATATTATCCTTTCTACCATCAACATCAAGTTCTGCGTTAAGCTTAGCGAGCTTTGCAGTTTTAGATTGATATTCATTTTCTTTATAAAAAGGCTTACCAATCTGTTCATTAGTTTCTTTTAAAGATTTCTTATGTTCAGAAAGTCTTCCTATTCTTTCCTTACAGGTATTCTCCAATTTTTCAAGAACATTATCCATTCTTGTGAAGTTATCCGTTCCCAAGTCTAAATAATAAGTACCTTCTCTTGTAAGAGATGCCTTGTATTCTCTTGAAAAACAATCAAACATTACTGCCACTTCAAAACCTTTATATTCACCTATCGGAGTGTATTTATTATTTCCATCACTGCAAGCTTTAATATAAGCTTGTTTAAGTGCTTCCGCAGCTTCATCTTTTTTGCTATATTGCTGACCGTTTATCGTTATACCCTCGAATTTCTTTTTATCTCCATCAGAAGTAGAATGATTTTTTTGATAGTAAAGAAAATCGTTCTGATTCTTAGGTATAACATCCTCTAAAATTGAGATTTTCTTAGTTAGACTTGCAGCCATATCTTCCAGCCTATATTGCTCTTGCTGGTAGCTACTTCGTTCAAGTATTAACTTTGCAACCTCGTTATCAAGTTCCATTTTTTCTTTTATGCGTGGGTCACCAACACACAGAGCTTTTACTTCGGCATATGACAAGGTCGCTTCATCAACATCATCACATCGGCGTTGAGGAGATTTAGAGGTCATTATCTGACTTATAAATTTCTGTTTACGCTCAAGCATTTGAAATAAATACGCGTCAAAGGTATCCTTTGTACAATAGCGGTAAAGATGTACTTGTTTGTTTTCGTTACCTTGACGAACCATTCGACCTCGTCTTTGTTCCATATCTGCTGGGCGGAACGGTGCGTCTAAGTCGTGACTTGCGACAAGCTTTGTCTGTACATTAGTTCCAGCACCCATTTTGGAAGTTGAGCCTATAAGTACACGAACCTCACCACTTCTTACCTTTGAAAAAAGTTCTTCTTTTGCAGCTTCTGTTGTTGCATCGTGTATGAAAGCGATTTCATCAGGAGGCACACCTTTTGCAAGCAGTTTCTTTTTAATATCGTCATAAATATTAAATGAACCGTCCTTTTTCGGGGTTGAATAATCGCAAAAGATAAGCTGTGTTGATTTTTCTTCCTTAGTTTCATTCCAGATTCTAAAAACATTGTCAACACAAGCATTAACCTTTGTACCCGGTTCATCAGGCAAATCAGGGTTTATAAGCCTTTGGTCAAGACCTATCTTTCTTCCATCAGTTGTTATCTTAGGCATATTATCTTCGTGTGGGTCAACCTCATGATTATGTATCTTTACAGCTCTTTTTGCTAAGGCTTCGACAAGCTGCTTTTGTATTTCTGTAGGTTCACAAGATACGTTATGTATCTCACAATCCGGTATATTTGGTAAATTAAGAGTATCTGCTGTTTGAATATCAGCACATTCCTTAAACAAATTCATAAGTTCAGGAAGATTATGAAATTTTGCAAAACGAGTTTTAGCACGATAAGTGTTGCCCTCCGGTGCAAGTTCCATTTGTGTTACACTTTCGCCAAATGTGCTTGCCCAAGAATCAAAGTGCCACAAATTCTTTTCTTTGAGCAAATCAGATTGCAAATATTTCATCATATTATATATCTCACAAATAGTATTGGAAACTGGCGTTCCTGTTGCAAATACTAAGCCTTTGCCATTTGTTATTTCATCAAGATATTGTGTTTTCATATATAAGTCTGCTGTCTTTCCTACATTATCTGATGTTGCAATACCTGAAACATTCGTCATTTTTGTCGAAAGAAAAAGATTCTTAAAATAATGAGCTTCGTCCAAAAATAGTTTATCTACTCCAAGCTCCTCGAAGGTTACTGTATCATCTTTTTTTGTATCAAGCAGCTTTTTCAGCCTTGCTTCAAGATTAGCCTTAGTTCGTTCAGCTTGTTTAACCTGAAAGTTTTGCCCATTATGAGCTTTCATTTCCGCTATATTGTTTATAAGTTCATCAATCTGATTTTGTATGAAACGCTCTTGATTTTCGGCTGACAGTGGAATTTTAGCGAGCTGACTATGACCGATTATAACTGCATCATAGTTGCCTGTAGCAATCTTAGCCATTAAAGCTCTGCGAGCATCACCTACAAAATCTTTCTTTTTAGCGACAAGAATATTTGCATTTGGATAAAGCTTCAGGAAATCCTCTCCCATCTGCTCTGTGAGATGATTAGGAACACACATAAGACTTTTGGTGTGTAAGCCTAAACGCTTACCTTCCATTGCTGCGGCAATCATTTCAAATGTTTTACCGGCTCCAACTTCGTGTGCAAGGAGCGTGTTACCGCCATATAAACAACGAGCAACAGCGTTAAGCTGGTGTGGTCTGAGCTGTATTTCAGGGTTCATTCCGACAAAATTCAGATATTTACCGTCATATTCTCTCGGTCGATTAACATTAAATATTCTATTGTATGTATCTACAATATCGTCACGCCTTGTTTTATCCGAGAAAATCCATTCTTGAAATTTTTGTTGTATAATTTCCTGTTTTGCTCTGACCTGTGCAGTCTTTTTGTTATCAACAACAAGCTTTTCTTTGCCATCGACAACCTGAGCACTTTTAACCTGAGTAGCTTTCAGATTGAGTATATCTTCTATCAGTTCATATGCGGTTCTATCACTTGTACCATATGTGAATGTAGCGTGAACATTGTTTTTATCAGATGATTTGTTTGTAATATACCATTTTCCGGAAAGCTCTGAATACTGAACATCAATAAATTCCTTTTTAAAAAGAGGATTTTTATGATAATAACTGGTGTCTAAAAGCTCATAAACAAAATCTTTAATATACTCAGGATTTATCCAAGTTGTACCAAGTCTTACATCAATATCACTTGCTTGTATTTTTTCCGGCATAGCTTTTTCAAGTGCTTGTATATTGATTGCAAGACTACTATCGCCTTTATCAAAAGCATTTTGTGCTTCTTCAAGCTTTTTAAGAATATTTCCGGAAAGATATTCATCTGAGGTTACATATTTATCAGTATTTGGAATACGATAAATAGAACCTTGCAAATCTTCAATAAGTTTTTCTTTGTCCAAACCGGTAAGCTTAGACATATACTCAAGATTAACCTTTGCAGTATCGCTGAGAGATACTGCAAGAGCGTCAACAGCGGTCGGTACTGATGTAATTCTTTTATATGCATTAACCGTTCTTTTGGTAAATATATCAGCTTTACCGACATATTTATCTTTATCAAACTTTTCAAGTGAACGGAGCAATGGCAACGATGAATCGTTTTTAAAGATTGACTTGTTTACATCATCATTTATTCTTCCGTATTTGCTTGCAAAATCATCATAGAGCGAAGATAGAACAGACTGAACATCTTTAATTTCATCGTCCGTTACTTTATCATCAAGCTGCATTTCAAGCAGTTGTCTTACTGTATCACGAATGGCAATAAGTCCTGCCATTCTCTCAAGATTTTGTTTTCTGTTCGATTTTGGTAATTTTACTTCTGTTGCAGTTCCATACTCAAAGAAATAAACCTTATCAGAAGAAAGAAAATAGCTTCCGGTTCTGAGTGAATCAGGTATTTCAACCTGTTCATCTACGAAATCTACATTGTCAAGCTTAGTATCTTTTGTAGAGATATTGCCTTGTATATTTTCCATAGCGTTTCGTATTTGCTCAGAAAGCTTTGTATCTCTGTTTGGCACACAAGTGCTTTCCATACCAAATTGACCGCTTACCATTTCCATATGCCCGCATATCTGCTGTGGATTTTGAACAAAGTAGGAATTCATTTCAATTCCACTTTCGTCCTCTTCGGTTTTAAGCCATGACGGCTCATCTTCTGATGTTATCTTAATTGGCTCTGTACGCTTCTGTAAGAAGATAATATCTGAGGTAACCTCTGTACCTGCATTAGCCTTAAAAGCGTTGTTAGGCAGCCTTACAGCCCCTAAAAATTCCGCTTTTTCAGCAAGTAACCGACGAGCTGTGTCATTGCGTTTATCAAGTGTGCCTTTTGATGTAATAAATGCAACTACACCGCCAGGCTTTACCATATCAAGTGACTTAGAGAAGAAGTAATCGTGTATAAGCAGATTTTCCTTATTGTATTTTTTATCATAAACTCTTATATCGCCGAAAGGAACATTACCAACTGCAACATCAAAGCTTTCACTTTTCAAATTTGAGTTTTCAAAACCACATATTTGTATCTGAGCTTCTGGATATAGCTTTTTAGCAATTCTTCCAGTCAGACTGTCAAGTTCTATGCCAGTAATTTTTGCCTGCATATCTTGAGGAATCATACCAATAAAATTACCTACTCCACAGCTCGGTTCAAGCAATTTCCCTTTTAAAAATCCCATATCAGAAAGTTTGGAATATATTTCTTTAATGATAACAGGGGAGGTATAAAAGGCACTCATAGCCGATTTTCTTGCAGCTGCATACTCATCATTTGTAAGCAATCCTTTAACTTCGTCATAGTGACTATTACCAAGCTCAAAGACTTTTGCCATACCGCCCCAGCCGGTATACTTTGAAAGTATTTCCTGTTCCTCTGGAGTTGCGTTTCTGTTTTCAGCTTCAAGCTGTTTTAAGGTTTTAATGGCTGTTATATTATCCTGATATTTTTCGAGAGGTTTTCTCTGTCCGAGCGATAAGTCTGAAATATGATAGTTTTCAGGCTTAATTTGGATTGTTTCTTTTTCTTCAGATTGAGTAGAGGTATATTTTTCCTCAACAATATTTTCGTTGACAATGTTGCGACTTTGATGTATAATAGTATCAAAGCCAAAGCTTTTTGTTAATTCGGAGTATTGTTCTCCCCATCTTTCAAAAAGACTTTGGCTTTTTTTATTACAATAAAGCAGATTATTTGATTTTACTGTTCTTTCAAAAAAATTTTCAAAATTATTTCTTCCATAAACACTTGTTATAAAATTAGAGTCTAATTCTTCAAGTTCGTACCTACCTTTACCATTTGGTTTAACAGATACCATAATAGGAAGATTATCTAAATCAGTTTCAGAGGTTACTATAACTATACTGTTTTTATTAGATAGTGAATCCATAATCATCAATGGATTTTCTATGAGTTCAGGTAGTTGCTTTATTTGTTCAACAGATAATCCATGAGTATGTTCCTTATTTGTTTTTTCCTTGATAGCATTTTTTAAATGCTTTTGAGTATATAACATAGGTAATTGTTTACAACCTATATCAAGAAGAATTTTAGGTGTATTACAAACCTTTAGAGCTGAATAGAAAGGCATTTTACCAGATAAAACTTCATCAACTTGTTCAGCAAATGTTTTTTCATTAGATTTTGCTGTTTTATTTTCTGACTTTTGTTCTACTTTAACACTTGTAATAAGTTTTTCTACTTCATCTTTTATTTCAGGATATTCCAAAACTCGTTTGGTTTGTATGTTGATAAAGGTATTTTTCAGATAGCTAAGGTAATATTCACCTAATTCATTTAAAGAGTAATTTTTAGAAATTTCTCCATTTTGAATTGTCACTTTGTTATCATCAGAATGAATTTCAAATTTTCCATAATCATTGAAATTATTTAAATTTACATAATGGTTTGTAAAATATTTTGCAAGGTCAATGCTTATATCTTCGCCATTTCTATATCTTTCAGCAATTTCTGGTATACCAGAATCAACATTATGCCATGCTTTTTCAAAATTGAAAAATTCATCTGTTATTGCAACTTCTTCATCAAAAGCAAGCGTAGGCTTCAATAGCTCATCACTATAATTTTCAAGATATATATCCGTTTCAAGTATCCTAACAACTTCAGAATATTCTGAATATTGCTTTAGAAAATCAATAACTCCACCATCACCGTCACCAATATCTTGTCGGAATGTATGAACCGTTCCATCAGGCATATTCACATTGAACTTTGTTTTAGCATATCCTTGATGTATACCGCTTATTTCACCTTTTTCATATGCTTCATAGATTTTATCAATATCATCACCATAAGTATCAATTTCATACTGCCTTTGTTTAATCCAATCATCATCGGCTTGCTTCATTATGCTGTCAAATTCGGCAACAGAATAAGTTTTGCCGTCTTCAAATGCAGGGCTTTCGCTCCATTCACAAGTAATTGTTGGATGTGTATCAGATTTATAAAGTTCATCATTTTTCGTTTTCGTAATACTAACAAGCTGCGTCATTATTTCAGGTGTAAATCCTTCGAAATTATGAGTGCTGCTTGTATATTTTCTTAAATCAGCTTCATACAAATCTGTTCCAATATCTGATATATATTGTTGACCAACAGAAACAATATAATCAAAAAAATCTTCCGCCGAGTTTTCAAACTTTTGTGCAGCTTCTTGTATTTGACTATAACGCACATTTGTTGATACGAATTGACCTCCTGAGTTTGAGTCGGGATTATATTGTAAAAGAGTTACTATTTCGCTGTTCTCATTCAAGAAAAATAAATCTTTTGAGTAATCTACAGAACTATCAATAATTGATTTTTCAGGCAACTCAGGTGAAATAATATCATTGTAGTCAATATTATAACTGTCAAGAATTTCTTTTGCCTTTTGTATAGCATAAACATCGTTAGGATTATCACCGGAATAGTTTTTAAGGACATATAAAGCGTGTCTTTGTCTTTCGGCAATATCCTTTTCTGTAATATATGTTTCGGCTGAAATCATACTATCTAAATGTTCAGCTACTTCTTGCCAAGAGAGATGAATGTTTAAGTTGTTTTCAGGATTTTCTTTATCTGTGCGAGTAAATGCTAAACCCTTGCTTGGTTGAGATTCAAGACTTTCGTTTGAAGTGTAGCGACCATACCAACCAAATTCCTCTTTAAGAAAATCAATTTTTTCTTTTTCTGTATGATTTTCTAAGAAAAAGTCATTTACCCTGAATTTGCCGTCCTCAGTTCCAGTGCCTTTCATCAATACAGCATTGACAAAGTTGTCAATTTCGCTTTGCTGTTCTGATACTTTAAAATCAAAAAAGCCTATCTGTTCAAATGAAAAAACGGCAGGGGAATTATCCTCTGCCGTTTGCGTTACTGTATTTTCTTGTGTTATGCGTATATCAGATTGTTCAGAACTATTTCCTCTGCTCTTGCTCTGATTGAGTTCATCATTTGTACCCACTTCATCTGGTCTGTTGCTTTGAGTTCTTCTGTTACTCCCTCTGCTTCCATCATTTCCGCTTCGAGCTGTTCCATCTGTTTCTCCGCTGCTTCGTTGACTTCTATCAAGTGGTCTGTCAGTTTGTGTGTGTCGATTAGCTTTGTCAATATTCTTCTCTTGTTTTCTCTGAGATACTTGTGGCGAAGTCGCCCCCAGCGACCCACGTCCCTCGTATCCTCCTCTACGCTCAGAGCTGGAAGGTATATGAATGTTTCCGGGTCGAGTGTGTAGCTTAGACCAGTTGTCTTGTCCACTGTTGTCGTTGGATAATATGTCATGTTCGACTCGCACAGAAGATGTTCTACTCCATCTATCATTTTTGTTTTGGGCATTGTTTCGCTCATTCTGATTTCTCCTCTCAATAGTTTTAACTGTTTGTTCAACTTTTCTTAAAGCTTGTTCTGATATATTGCTTATTGATTCGCCAAGTATATCTATAACATCAGGATTTGAAAATTCATTCAGGCTACTAAATATATCGCTATCAATATATGAAGATGTATCAAGTCCACAGCGTTGCAATACCATATATTTGACACTATCACAAACAAGCTGACGGAATTTTTCAGGTTTAATAGAGTTATCTTCATTAAGTGAATTATTGACATAATCATCAATCATCTCATTAACAGTATCTTCTACTGTATCTGCTAAAGCATTTTCAATAGACTTGTTTTTATCAGAAGAAAGAAGAAAAGCAACTTCCTGATGATTTTCTTCTGTAAGCTCCCATATATATGGCTGCTGTTTTTTAGGTTGTATAGGTGAACTTTGAGAAATATCGAAAACATATTTAATTCTTGGATATTCTCCTTTATCATCAATTAAGCCTATACCTTTTTCGCCTTCACGAATTTTTCTTCCAAATGTTTTCGACCACACATCAAATACCGCAACAGCTTTTGCATTAGGAAACTGTGCAAATATAAGTAGCTGGTCAAAAAAATTATATTTGTAAGTGTTTGAAGCTGTCCTTAAAAACTTCAACCAATTTTCAGGTGATGAGGTAAGCTCTTGTCTTGTAGACATTCTCAAGTCTACTGCTTCACGATATTTTATCGCCACTTGAATATCCTCCTCTTAATTAAGATTTTATCACTTTAAAGTGTAAAAGTCAACATTTCACAGGGAAATTTTTCGGATGTTTATTGTTATAATTTTCTTTTATTTGTATGATTTAATGCTTCATTAATTTTCTGTTCGTCACTCTCCTTAAATGCAATATTATAACTTTCGCCTAAGCTTTCACCTTTTGCATTTTTATTAAAGACTGCAAAAAGTTCATCATTGCCACTTGCTGCAAGTTGTTCAACTTGTGATTTTGTCAAAAAACGATAATGCATTTCTTGACCTTCAAGCAATGCTTCACTGCGAAGTCTTGTATTAACCTTTGAATTTCTTACAACAGAAAATAAATTACTATCTTTATACTTTTCAGGATAAAGAGTATGTAATATATAATCTTTATTTTGCGGAAGAAATGCTAAACGAATTTTTCCTTCTTTTGTTTCAATCGCAACAAATCTATCCTTTTCATCATCAAGTTTGCTTAACTGCTCCTTTTGAATATTCAAAAATTCTACTTTGACTCCAAATTTTTCAGCTCGTGCTTTTAACTCATAATAATCATTCAACGGAGTGTAGTGCTTATTATGTTTTTCTAAAACTTGTATATCTTCGACCTCAAGTGCGGTCTGTAGTAACTTCTTGTCTTTTTCTTTAATAGTAACAAGAGCATAATCTTTATACAGTTTTGCGGAAAAGAAAAACGGATAAGCATAAAGCTTTGGCACAGCAGAAAGTGCAAGCCTGACACGATAATTTTCGCCTTGTGATTCGATAAGATTTTTATAAGGTATGTTTCCGGCAGTGGTTTGTATTTTTTCTATCTTATCAAGTTTTTCCTCTAACGAGATTTTCTTTACTTTATATTTCGCTTGCCTGCTATATATATGAAGCAGACTGTATTTTCTATCGAGCCTGTTTCGTTGCTTCCTTTGTCTTATAAGCAGTATCATAATGATAAAGAGCAACATTAAAAGAGGATTACGAGAATTTTTAATCAGTCTTTTCAAAGTTTTCAATTCTTGTACTTTAGCAGGCGGTGGATTTTTTCTGAAATAATTTTGCTCATATTTTTCAAATTCGCTTTTGAAATTTGTCTGAATTTTTTTCTTTTCATATGGTTTAGAAATCTCCGATTGCTTAGGTAAATGATAAAATCCCATCAGCTTTTCAAGATTTTCTTTTGTATAACAATCTCCAAATTGTCTTGCAAGCCTGCTAACTCTGATTTTCTTTTTCTCACCGACCTTTTGAAATGTTATATCTTTTTCATATCGGGTTATAATGAAATTCTTGTGTTTCATAAACTCAATAAATTCTTTTTTACTGTTGCATATCTGAGTTGCTTCATCAAGAGCCATGCATAATTCTACTTTCCAAGACTTACCCTGTTCTGCAAGTTTTTGGGTCGCTTGGTCAATACCACTCAGTCCAGATTCGTTTTTTATAGTGCTTAGTCCGTATTGTTTACAAATTGTATCGCTAACTTTACGCATATTCTTTCTTGTAGCTTTATCAGCTTTCCATTTCATTCCCGTATCAATATTTACAGAATTGATTAAAAAGTGATTATGTATATGGTCTTTATCAATATGAGTTGAAACAATAACTTGAAATCCCGGAGCAATTTTTTGAGCAAGCTCTACACCAATTCTATGTGCAAGCTCAAGAGTGATTTTTTCATTTGGAGAAAAGCTTTGCACATAATGATGTGTTAAAATTTTATTGTCTTTATCAAACATTTTTCTAACAGCATAGAATTGTTCAGATAAGCTATCTGCTCCATTGTTATCACAATTTAAACAAGTTGCTTGAAAACATTTTTCATCACCGTCACTATTTTCAGGCGATAGGGCATAGGCAATCGAATCGTAAACATATTGATGAGATTTGATTTTCTTTTCTACCTCTTTACAGATTGCCATCTTTATCAACCTTTTCCAGAAGTTTATCTATCTTTTTTTCCAGACTTCTGAATGTATGTTCATCTTCATTATATATTTCAGATAGAATTTTTTGCATTATTGATTTTACATCTTCAAGCAAATTTGCGATTTCGTCAAGCTGCTGTTTGTTGACATATTTCTGTGAATTGCCAATATGTGCAATCTGATTTATGTTCGTGCCAATACGAGTTACCTCCACAAGAAGTCGAGGAATGTTTTCAGAAACGATTATTTTTTTGTTTTCTGATAAATGAATGATATAGCTTGAAATACTCATATGTGCTTGTTTAGCTTTTTTCTGTAATTCATTTAACTCCGACGGAGTAACTCTTAAGTATACTCTGCAACTTTTCTTTTCTTCTGACATATATTTTCAACTCCTTTCATAGCAGTTTCGACAAGGAACGCTGTCCCTTGAACTCTGCCACCTTTAAAAAGGTGGACGAAACAGAAACGGACCCCGCCTCCGGCGGTCTGTTTTTCTGCGGAAAAACAGATTGAATTTTGCTTGCAAAATTCAAGGTCGCAAGCAGAGATTTTGTACACCATTTGGTGTACAAAATCGCTTGTTAGGGGATAACCCTAAAACCCTAAATTTTGCATTTTGCAAAATTTTAAAATCGCTTTCGCTCACCAAATTTACAGATTTCTGAAATTTGTTCCAAATTCAGAAACTGTAAAAATGAAAAAAATCGTAAGAGTGTCATTCTGGCAATCTCACGATTTTAATATTCTTTTGATTGAGCAGTTGTTGAAAACTTTTCAGTTTTCTGTGAAGTTTCTGAATCAGAAGATAATGAAGAAATTTCACTTTGTGCCTTTGCTTCGGATTTTGCAATTTCCTGCTCCAGTGCAAAATCTTCAAGTTTGCTCATAAGTGCTACTCTGTCCTCTGGAGAATTTATTCCAAGCTCTGCAAGTTTCTTGAGAAGAGTTTGGCTAAATTCGTTATCCTTTTCTGCTTGAAGCTGTTTGTTTTCAGTCTGCAAGTTAATAATCTTAGCTTTTCTTTTTTCAATCTCATCTTGCAGCTTTGCTATCTTCTCCAAATTACTTTTTATTTTATCATCATATCTACTCATATCATCTTTCCCTTTCAATAAATTTTTAACTTATTACATCCATATCAGTATCAAAAGAATTTTCAAATTCTTTTTGTTGAGCTTCTGAACTTTTAGCTCCGCAAAAATTCACACCCTCAACTACTATGAATATATTTGTGCGTTTTACATTATCCTTGTCAGTATATGTATTTGATGAGAGCCTACCATCAACAATAATTTGCTGCCCCTTTTCAAAGTATTTACAGATAAATTCTGCGGTACTTCCCCAAGCTTCACATCGAAAGAAATTTGAATTTCTTTCTCCATTGACGGCTCGGTTTTCTTCAACTGCTAAGAAAAAATCAACAACAGCTTTGTTTGATTTTGTATGCTTTAGTTCAGGGTAGTCTGTTAGTCTGCCCTGTAACATTACTTTGTTTAACATATTACATTTTCCTTTCCTTATCCAATGCTATCTATATCCGGCTCTGGAGTAACATCGAACTCATCTTCGTCAGTATCGCTTTCAATATTTTGTGTCGACTTTTTTTCATTTGCGTTATCGTTAGAAGCCTTAGCTTTAGTTTCCTGAGAGATACTTAAAATTTCATTTTGTATAAGTTCAAGCGTTTTAGCTCTCTTACGAGCTTTTTTAAGTTTACGCTCTTGCTTGCATTCTTCTTTGATTATAGGAGTAAGCTCAGCTCTGATTTCTTCTGTAAGCAGTTTTCGATAATCCTTGATAACTTGTTCTTGAATTTCTTCGGTTAGCTTTTCTTTATATTGTTGCAACATTTCCTTTTCGATTTTTTCACGCAACTCATCAGCAACATCTTTTCTTACACTTTTAAGTTTTTTGTCAAGTTCATCAGCTTTCTGTTTTAAGAATTCATCTGATTGCAGTTTCTCAAGTTTTTTTTCAGATAGAAAATCAAAAGGTGAAGGGCTTACAATTTTATAAGCCTCGTCAACCTTTTTAATTGTATCTGTTATGAAAAAATTATAATCTTTATCTGTTGAGGACAGCTCTATCTGTTGGAACATTTTCCTGCAACTTGAAAGCAGTTCTAAAAGATTTTTTCGAAATCTGCTGTCATAGTATTCCGCACTCATATAGTCAGCTCCATTCTTAAATATTATTTTTCGCTACATCATCCATAAGCTGTTGGAAGTGAGCTATTTGTTTTTTGTCGAGATTTGTAGTTTCTACATACTTTCTATCGTCCAAATAAAGCAGATAATCTGTACTGACCGAAAAATACTTAGCGATTCTTACAAGCATTTCGACAGAAGGGAGAATATTATTATTTTCCCAATTTGACACACTTTGTTTTGAAACACAAAGTGTTTTTGCAAGCTGTACCTGTGTTATATTTCTTGCCTTTCTTAAATCTCGTACTCTGATTTTAATTTCATTTTTCATTTGTCATTTCTCCTTACTATATTATTTTGTTGTGAATTCTCATATTTTATGATATAATTCTGATATAATTTACATTGAATTAATTTCGCCAATTTTTATATCAGAATAAAGCCAAGGGTGATTTAATTTTTCTGATATTTTATATTTTATAGTTTTATCTTTATAATACAAAGAGATGGATATTTCTTCATTATCATCAAAATCATTATCAGTATTTATGTCAAATAATTCTAAATAAGTCAATGAAGTTATCTTAGATAATGAATCCTTTAATTCTGAAATTTTCTGACTTTTTTTACTGATATTCAATATTTCTTGAGCAAGTTTCCATCTATTTTTGCAATCTGTTACTTTGGAAACTTTAGCATATATAATAAAAGGTGCAAGAATTATCAAAGATATTGTAAAAAATTTATTCAAATAATCTGCATTGTTAAAGTCCATATAATTTTCTCCTATTTTAATTTTCTTCTGCGATAACGATAGCATTATATATGATAGTACGCTTACCATTTATATCAAAAAGCACTTTATTTTCGCTTTCTTCGATATCACATTTTCCTTCATATGTTTTTATAATGTTTCCATTATAATCATAAATTGTAATTGTTCTGTTCAACCCACCTCCAAAGTCTGATGTTGTGTCTTTAATTTTTCTATTGAAACTTGAGCAAGCAGCCATAGAAACAATTAAGACACTCACCGAAATTGTAATTACAATAATTTTTTTAAGTCTAGCTGATGAAAATTTATTTTTCATTTGTCATTCCTCTTGTTATAATTTATTTATACTACCTATTTTTAGATTAACTAAATCAGGTTCAATTAATTTTTCTGTCAATTTTTCTATGATAATGCTGTCAGAAAAATATAGTGTAATTATTATTTCTGTATCATCTTCAATATCACTAACAATATTGAAATTTATATCAAATATATCTTCATATGTTAAACCCGATGAATATGGCAACAAAGTTTTTAATTCATAAAAAGTATGAATGTTTTTGCACGATTTAATTATTTTTATTGCTATCTTTTTATTCTTATAATAATTTTTATAAACTTCCTTATTATACAAAAGTAATAAAACAACTAAAGATGGAAGTGCAATTATTACAAATATAATGAGCATTACCAGGTTAATATTAATATTATACATTTTTATATCTCCTATAAAATTAATGAATAGAGGTGTTACTCTTATGATAAAAGAAATAAAGATACATATTAAACACAAAGTTGAAAATAAATCCTTTTTATATAAATTAATACTTTCTTTATTTATTTGTGGTGTTATTTTTTCTATGATTGGTATTAAAAGTGGGGAATCTGATATTAATTTATATATGTTTTGTTTATTTGCATCATCATGCTCTTTTTCTTTTGGTTTTATATTAACTCCATTAAATGAAAAAAAGCGAGAACAAATTTTTTATAAAATATCAATCTATGCAATGATGTTAATAATAACAGCTATTTCATTAGTATTCTGGGTATATGTATATTTAGGAGGAAGAGGTAATGTGATATTGTATATATTTATGTTTTGGCTATTATTAGGCTCGATTTTATTTTTAATTAATTTGATTGTAGATATATTTAAATTTATCAAATCCATAACTGACAAATTTTTTTCAAAGATATTTAATAATAAATTCTCTAATACAGTTTTATGGATAAAAAATATAACATCTATTATAGCAACAATAACTACATTTTTAGCCACTATAATAAGTTTATTGGAACTATTGAGTAAATTTCCATATCAATCTTTTAATTGAATAATATCTAAACTAAGTAAATAATCTATGTGTACAAAAAATACTTAGTGATTCTTACAGGTGTTTCAACTGAGGGAAGAATATTATCATTTTCCCAATTTGACACGCTTTGTTTTGAAACACAAAGTGTTCGTGCAAGCTGTACCTGTGTTATATTTCTTGCCTTTCTTAAATCTCGTACTCTGATTTTAATTTCATTTTTCATTTGTTCTTCTCCTTTGTAAAAATAGTTCTTGCCATTTCATAAAGCCTTGTACATTGTTCCTTGTCTGTATTTCTAAAGCTGAATCCAACAAACTGACCTTTGCAATCACTAATGCAGCACTTACCATCAAGATTTGCTATACAGTTTTTATCACAGTACATTCTGATTCCTCCTACCGTTACATTATAATTTTTTTATATTATTACTTAATATATCATTTAATAATTTTGGAAGTAAATCAATAACTATGAAGATATGTGGTAAAATTGATAAAGCATTAAACCAATATAAAAATTTAATTATCAAATATAGTTCATGATTTCCTTGTAATATTTGTTCCATCATTCGCTGAAAATCAGGACATATCATTATGCCATTTCCTTTCGCTCAGATATTTTCCAATGATTTCTCTCTCAATGTAAGCTCTTATGTTACGGTTGAGAGGAATAATGTATGGATTCGAGGAATTTCCTTGAGGGCAAGGAAACTCAACAAACATTCGCTTATTGTTTTTGAGAATCTGTATATCATTGATTTTCAAGCTTCCATCAATGACAATACGAGCTTTAGCTAATCTTCTTTGGGGTTTAGCATTTTGTACTTCTTCAGTTTCAATTACTATATCTGTAATTGTCATTTTCTGTACCTCCAATAATTGAAAAGCGGTCCTGATTTTTAAAACTGCTTTAAATATTTTATAATTGTTTCGATTTGTTACTCTTATTAAAATGAATTATAGTAAGTATAGTAAAAATAAGTATATTAATTATATAAAATAAAACATTGGAACATAGGCTGATTATAGGATTTATTGGCATTATTTTACTCATATTTAATTTTAAAAATATATTATATAAATTAAATATAACAAATTCAAAAAGATAGTATATAATATAATATATATATACTATCTTTAAAAACAAGTACAACATATATCTTAATTTTGAACTTTTTCGATTTTCATAGTAGTCATGTACTAATATAATCAAAACAATACCAAAGATAACCATTAGAAATTTAATCAACATGATTTATATTTACCTAATCTTCATATCCATAATCGTCATTTTCCGTACCTCCATAATCATAATTAACCTCGGCACTATAATATGCGTCAGAGGTCATTGGAGCGTTGTATAAGGCTGCCAGCAAGTATTTCTTGATATTTCTGATTGGATTGCGTGAACTTGCTACTTTGAAGCAATCTAAAACATACTCAACTGTTACCTCATCAAGTTTGTCAAATACACGCTGTACAAGCTTGATAGGCTTTGCTTGATTGCATATCTGCACTGTACCAGTGGATGAATATACATCAAGCATAATGTCAACAATGCCATCAACAATATCGCCATAGTTACTGACAAGTCGTTTATATCCTATACGATTTTCTATTTCACACTTCATCTTATCAATCTCATCATCAGTAAGAGATTGATTGATAAGATAATTAGTACTTTGTTTTTTAGTAATTGATTCTTTAGTATTTAATTGTCCTTGATTTTCTGTCGGTAGAAATTCTACCTGTAGAATTTCAAGGGGTAGATTTTCTACCTCTTGTTTTTCTACTTCTTGTTTCATAGAAGTAATTTCAGATGTTTCAAGGGGTGGATTTTCTACTTCTTGTTTTTTTATATGAGCTTTCTTTACCGGTGTACCTTCTCGTGAATGTGTATCTTTATCTGAATACTCATAGAAGTCATACACATACTCAATGCGTCCACTTTTTGTTTCACTTGGCATGAGCTTTGTGACAGTTAAATATCCCCATTCTTTCAGCTCATTAAGGGCAGATTTAATAGCTGTTTCGTTTTCTTTGCAAATGCAAGTCAAGCCAGCAATGGAATAATCCCAGTCATCAGGAAGAGAAAATACTTTGCTGAGCAATCCAATAGCTTTTAATGATAAATTGCGGGATTGTAGATGATAATTACTCATTACAGTATAGTTTGCATTCTTATGTACTCTGCAAACTGATGAATTTGATGTTCTTGATTTTGTCATTTTTCGCAACCTCCATAATCGAAATAATTAAAAATCCGTCCTGAATATCAGAACGGATTTGTGTTTATTTATTTGATGATTTTTGATACAATATATTATCAAAATAGAAAGGGTGATAAGCTTGAATATTTCAGAGCTATCAGATATTGAGTATAATTATATTTTTTCCTTGGAGAACATTCGAGATGTAATTGAATTGAATCAAAGACGAATTAAGCTAATACAGGATTTAGATTTTCTTAAAGAATCTAAGTATATAAATAAGATAATTAGATTAAGCAATGATTTGGATACATTAGCTTTTAAGTTATTAGACCGCAATAATATACAAGATAGTGAAAAATTTAATGCTACTCGTCAAGCTATGATTATCTGTAATGCTAAAATTGCTGATTGTTTGAATAAAGAGGGAAGTAAAAATAAAACATACAAGAAATTCATAAGGAAAAATAAAGATATAGAAAAAGATATAGATTGTTTTGAAAATATAAATATAAAATTAGGTAATGTTAGTTATTTTGGAATAAAGTTAAATAATTGGATGATGATTTGGATTATAGTATTTATCATTTTACTTTTATCAGTTATATTGGTAGTAGAAGTCATTATTGAAAATAACATTGGAATATTGTTTTCATCGATATTTTTATCCGGTGCTCTTATTATTCTTCTAATAAAGCAAAATGAATTAAAAAGAGCGATAAAATTTGACTATATACAACGTGTTCTTAGCCGAAATGAATATATACCTGCAAATATTCAGGAAAAATATGATAAATCTTTTTATGAAGGGCTTAAAAGTATTATACAAAAAAAGTTATAATATTTAAAATTATGATTCCAATTAAAATCCAAAGTAATATATGAAGCCTTGCTTTTTTTATATTTCCAAAACGCATATTATCAACTTCATTCAATGTCCCCAAGAAACAAAATACTAAAGAGAAAAGTTCCAAAAGTGAGGAAGTACCTATACTTAATGATGAAACAATAACAAGTATTCCTGCGATTAACATACATAAAGCTGTATTTAATATATCAAGATTAACAGCTGATTTTGATAATGCCAAAGGAAGTATAATTATTTGTAATGCAAAAGAAATCCAGAAATATTCCATAATATATTACCTCATATATCTATTTCGTGCGTCTTGAGCAGAGTATATACTCAAGAGATTACTAAGATTTATACCAAGTTCCTTACCAGCTTCATCACAGGCAAGAAGAATATAACCCTCTATTATTTCGTTGAACATTCCCGAATCACACATATCATTTATTTCTTCAGGACTTCTTTTGTACATATCTGCTGTAATATCTATGGTTTTATGCTCTTCTTGGTAATCAGACTGAGTTTCTGTATCTGTTTCATCAGAAACAGTATCTTCGTAATTATCTGTTATTTCATTTTCAAAGCTTTTTTCAGAAATGCTTGTTTCTGATATTTTAGGTGCATCCGATTTTTTAACTTCTATATCCTGAATAGTATCTTCATCAGAGCTATCTATTTCAGATTTATCTGAATATAACTGTTCAGGCTCAACAGTAATTTGCTCAACTGGCTTATTAAATCTGCCAGTAACAATATCTTGAATATGTTCATCAAACTCATTATCGCTTAATTCCAATCCTCGAATATATTTAGCAATGGATAGGTTTAATAAACTTGATATATAAGATTTTTCAAAACCACCTATGTAGTTATATAGTGAGGACTGTTTTTCTATCGAAAGAAAAGAAAATTCAACTGCTGTTTCAATACTTATAATTCCATCATCAACTAAGCCTTGCATTTCCAGAATGAGATTTGTAAGCCTTATATAGCGATATATCTGTTTACGGCTCAGACCATTCTGCTCCGCTATTGCTGATACAGTTGATTTCTTACCAAGTTTTTTCATTAATGACAGCTGCTCTGCATAAGCTTTTGCATATACGCTCGGTTTATATTCATTATTGCGGTCCGTATTAGTTGCAATAATGATATATCTCGCAATATCATCATCAGCTTGTACATTTTTTATATAACAAGGAATATCATCTTTACCAAGCTTTTTGCAAGCTCTAAAACGATGTCTTCCCGACAAAATTTTGTATTTTTCGCCGTCTTTAACGACTATAATAGGTTCGATAACACCAACATTTTCAATGCTATCAGCTATCTGTTCTATTTTTGATTCATTTATTGGAAATGGCTGATTATCTATTTCCTCAAGCGAAGAAAGTGGAAGATTTACATACTGGTTATCACTTTTTATACCAAGAATATCATTGTATGCGTCCGCAACACTTGGAAATCCTTGTTTTTGTATATTGAGCTTTGGTTTAGCCATTGATGTTATCCTCCTTGCTTATAATTTCATCAACTACTGCCATATATTGTTGCCCTGTTACACTGCTCTTTCTTCCGACAAGGCTTTTGTGAGTAATTGATGCAACCTTGACCTCATCTCGATATGAGATTGCAGTGTCAAATACAAAGTTACCATAGCTATCTTTTAGAGCTTCTACAATAGCCTTTGCGGAGTTTGTACGATTATTAAACATTGTAACCAACATACCAAGCACAAACTTCTCAACATTAGTTGTCTGCTTTACACGCTGTAATGTTGCGAGCAGTTGGTCTACGCCCTCATATGCCCAGTAATCAGATTGTACTGGAATAAGCACCTTATCACACGCTTTCAGTGCATTTGATACAAGCAAATCGAGTGTTGGAGGACAATCAATGATTATATAGTCATAATCTTCAAAAGTTTCATCAGCAAATAATCTTGAAAATACACCAGTGCTATCACTGTCTGTGCCTAAGATTGAGATTATGCCTGCGAGCATAAAGTTTGATGGTATATAATCTATATTTTCAATCTCAGAATGTCTGATTGCTTCTGAAATAAGCTGTTTATTTTTTGAAACCGTTTGCCAGATAAGCTCTGAAATAGTTGGTTTTCCATCTTGAGCATAACCAAGCCAACGGCTGAGGTGACTTTGATTATCTGTATCAACAAGAAGCACCTTTTTATTGTGCATAACAAGCCCGACACCGATGTTGATGGCGGTTGTGGTTTTTGCTACTCCACCTTTTTGATTTGCAATAGCAATGATAATTGGTTTCTTTGGTTTCTTTGTTTTCATAGTCGCATTCTCCTTAATCGCAATAATTTTTTATATAATAAAAAGCCGAGTACATTTGTAATCGGCTTAATATCAAATACTTATAACCTAAAAATAAATACTTTTTGTTCAACTTGTTTAATATAAATATTTATAGAATAGAAATATTTTATAAATGTTGACAGACAATTATAAAATATTTATAATCAATTCTGTTGCAACAGAAAGTAGGTTTTAAATATGGAACTAATAATCTTAGATGAAAATTCATCATTCAGCGAGTGGGCAAAGAAATGGAAGAAACAAAAGCTTATTGGTTTATCTGCAACTTATAAAAGAACTATTGATAGTCAAGTGAATTATCTAATAGATTTTTTTAGTGATACTGCAATTAATTTAATTAAACCAATGCACTTTGATGAACTAATTTCAAATTTAGCGTTTGAAAATCCAAAAACTCATAAACCCTCTTCAAAAAAGCTATTAAAGGACATCAAAAATGTAGCTATTAAAATTTTTGAATATGCTGCTGATAATTCTAATTATGATAAGAATCCTGCAAGAAAAATTCAAATACCTCGAAATGCACCTAAAACCACTCGTAGAGCATTGAATGATAGTGAGATAGGGTGGATTGTTAGTACATCTCATAGAGCAAGATTACCAGCACTGATAATGACATTTTGCGGATTGCGTACAGGAGAATTAATCCCTTTGCAATGGACTGATATAGATTTTGAAAAATCTTCTTTATCTATAATTAAATCAGTAGAACGAGTATCTTCTAATAAGTATAGTATCAAGAGTGGAACAAAGAATGGTAAGCCACGAATTATTCCAGTGCCAAATGAAATATTAGAAGAACTTAAAGAATATCAAACCAAATCAAATTCCAGATTTGTTTGCTGTAATACTGAGGGGGATATGCATACACCGTCATCTTGGAAAAGATTGTGGGAATCATATAACAATCAACTTAGCCATAATTATGCAACAATTAAACAGGCAAGCCAAAGTATATACAATCCAAAGGGAATAAAAAAGAAAGTAGATAAAATAACTCCTCATATGCTTAGACATACATATGCTACACTACTTTATTCTTCTGGTGTAGATGTTTTATCTGCACAGAAATTATTGGGACATTCAGATGTTTCTACTACTTTGTCAATATACACACACCTAAAAGAAACTAAAATGAATATATCTATTGATGTGTTTTGCGATTATATATCATCATCTTATTTTTATCGTTGCTGATTTGTAATCAGCAGGTCGGGGGTTCGAATCCGTCCACCAGCTCCAGACTAAAAAGAGGGCTGTTCAAAAGACAGCCCTTACATATGGGAGAGTTCCAGAGCGGTCAAATGGGGCAGACTGTAAATCTGTTGTTTCGGCTTCGGTGGTTCGAATCCACCCTCTCCCACCAAAAAGCCTTCTGCATCATGCAGAAGGCTTTTTTGTTTAGTTATATGTTTATGTCGATTGATAATGCCGTGCCAATACTTGCATTTTTGCTATACCTTCCTTTTGAGAGCGTATAATGGCGCTGATAATTGGTCGAAGTTCCTGACAAATGGAATACCTCATAGCATTTTCGCTCATTCTTACAGCACCCATATGATGTGGAATCATTTCGCAAAGAAAATTATAGTTTACATTATTAGTTTGTGGCGAGGATTTCATTTCACTGAACATCTTTTGTGTAATTTCGTTATATGTTCTCATATATGGCTTGAGCTGAATAGGCGAATTAGTCTTGGCACGACAACAAACCTCAATTGAAACCATATCGTCTATGCTCTTAGTTTGTTCTGCAATTATGTTAAGCGCTATGTTCTGTACTTCTATGTCGGTAGTGTATCTAAGTATGTTTAATGACATATCTATTGCGGCTCGATGGTGTGGAATCATTTGCTTTATGAAGTTACAGGAAATGCTGTCTGTAAGTTTAAATTCTGTCATACAGCGAATCATAGTATCAAGGATAACGGAAAATGTGTCAAGATAACGCCTTGCAACATTGCTTATTTTTGGTGGGGTATTTGCCTTATTCATAAAAATCCTACCTCCTGAAATAATACTCTTAATAGTATATTCAAGCTGTTTGTTTAGTGTGAATTTAAAATTTCCTTGATATTATTACCCCTTAGTTAACCATCTTTCTTAAGACAGATAAAAGTTTTGCTCAAACTTTTTCAAAAGCTTGTAGGGTTGAGGAACGGAGTCCCTCATGGGTTTTAAGGGCAACGCCCTTAACATTCTTTGCTCCTAAAGCGGTGGACGAAGTCCACCGCTTAATTTTCTCTTATTATCAACATTAGTAATTAAAGTGCGAACAAAATTCGCACTTAGAAAAAAACAAGTTAAGGGCTTCGCCCTTAAGACCCACCAAAGGCTCTGCCTTTGGAGTCCGCAAGCCTTTGAAAAGGCTTGCGCGAAACTTTTAATTTTATTTAATCTACGATTCAAACGCATATTATTATATTTACACAAATTCATTGGTGAAAATAGTGAATATTTACTGATTTATTATTACAGTGAGAAAAAACAATGTTACAGTTGATAGAAATGTAATAATTTTCTAAAGCTGATGTTGAAAGAAAAAAGATTTCGTGATATAATTGAGAATATGAAAGTATATACTATTATGGGAAAGTTTTGAACAAGAATATACTCATGGGAGATGTTATTTATGGGCGAAATAAATGTAAAAAATAAATTTAATCTTTGGCTTGAAAATGCCGTTGACGATTCTGACCTTATCGCAGAATTAAAGTCAGTTGCAGATGATGAAAATGAAGTTTACGAAAGATTTTATCGTGAACTCGAATTCGGCACAGCAGGTCTGAGAGGTGTTATCGGTGCCGGTACAAACAGAATGAATATCTATGTTGTCCGCCGTACAACTCAGGGCTTGGCAAACTTCCTCAAAAAAAAGTATGGCGAAGCTGCTGTTGCTATTTCTTATGATTCAAGAATCAAGGCGGATTATTTTGCAAAAGAGGCTGCAAGAGTTCTCGCAGCAAATGGCATTAAGGCTTATATTTCAAGAGAACTTCAGCCAACACCGGTTCTCTCATTCCTCGTAAGAGAGCTTAAATGTAAGGCAGGTATTATGGTTACAGCAAGCCATAACCCTGCAAAGTATAACGGCTATAAGTGCTATGGCGAAGATGGCTGTCAGATGACAGATGTAAACGCTGGCACAGTTTATGATGAAATTCAAAAGGTTGACATCTTCAATGGTGTTAAGCTTGTTGATTTTGAAGAGGGCATTAAGAGCGGTCTTATCGAGTGGGTTGATGAGAACGTTTATGAAACTTATCTTGATAATGTTCAGGCTCAGACAGTCAATAAAGATATTTGCAAGAACGCAGGACTCAAAGTAGTTTATACTCCACTTAACGGCGCAGGTAATAAGCTTGTTCGCAAGATTCTTGCAAGAATCGGTGTTGAAGATATTACAGTAGTTCCTGAACAGGAAAATCCGGATGGCAATTTCACAACTTGCCCATATCCTAACCCGGAAATCAGAGAAGCACTCGACCTCGGCTTAAAGCTTTCTGAAAAGGTTGGAGCAGATTTACTTCTCGCTACCGACCCTGATAGCGACCGTGTAGGTATTGCAGTTAAGACAGAGGACGGTTACAGACTTCTCACAGGTAACGAAACAGGTATCCTTCTTATGGATTATGTTCTTTCTTGCAGAAAAGCTAACGGTACACTTCCTGAAAAGCCGGTTGCAGTTAAAACAATCGTTACATCTAAGCTTGTTGAAAGAATTTGCGAAAAGTATGGCTGTGAACTCAGAAATGTTCTCACAGGCTTTAAGTATATCGGCGAGCAGATTCTTGGACTTGAAAAGAATGGCGAAGAATCAAGATATGTATTCGGATTTGAGGAAAGCTACGGCTACCTTGCCGGCACATATGTAAGAGATAAGGACGCTGTTGTTGCATCTATGCTTATCTGCGAGATGGCTGCATATTACAGAAAGAAAGGCAAGAGCCTTTATGAAGTTATGAACAGCGTTTATGAAGAATATGGCTACTATATCAACAGAACTCTCAGCTTCGAATTTGACGGTGCATCAGGTATGGAGAAAATGGCTAATATTATGAGTGGTCTTCGCGATAATCCTCCTGCTGAAGTTTCAGGTATCGAAGTTGTTGCAACAGCCGATTATAAGCTTTCAGTTGCTAAGGACTTGAAGGCAGGCACAGAGGAAGTTATCAATCTTCCAAAGTCAAATGTTCTTTCATATTCACTTGCAGATGGCGGAGCTGTTATTGTTCGTCCATCAGGCACAGAGCCTAAGATTAAGCTTTACCTTACTTCTGTTGGTAAGACAAGAGAAGAATCCCTTGCTCTTTGCGATAAGCTTGGCAAGGATATGGAAACAAAATTAGGCTTATAATTACTGAATAAAAATTAATTTAATAAACAGCCACAGATTTCATACTGTGGCTGTTTTCGCATACAGAAATGATATTGGAGATTGAGGTTTATGAACAGACCGTTAGCAGACAGAATCCGTCCACAAACGCTTGACGAAATTTCAGGACAAAAGCACCTTATTGGCAAAAATATGCCGCTTAGAAATATTATTGAATCGGGCAAAATTCCTAATATGATTTTTTACGGACCATCGGGCGTCGGAAAGACCACACTTGCCTCAATTATTGCTAAGCGTACAAATATGACACTCCGTAAGTTGAATGGTACTACTGCATCAACAGCAGATATAAAGGATATTGTTTCTGAACTTTCAGGTTTTTCTGGCTTAAATGGAATTTTGCTCTATCTTGATGAGATTCAATACTTCAATAAAAAGCAACAACAGACACTTCTTGAATTTATTGAGAATGGTAGTATTACGCTTATTGCATCTACTACGGAGAATCCATATTTCTATGTTTACGGTGCTATTTTGAGCCGTTCGACCGTCTTTGAATTTAAACGGGTTGAAAAGAATGATGTTCTTAATACAGTAGAGAGAGCCTATAATATACTTCGTGAAGAGTCCGAAGAAAAAATTGAGCTTGAAGATGGAGTTGCCGAACATATAGCCTATGGCTGTGGCGGAGATGTCCGCAAGGCGGTTAATGCGGTTGAGCTTTCTGTTCTCTCAACCTGTGCAACGGGCGGCATAAAACATATTACACTCGAAACTGTAAAATCACTTACTCAAATGAGTGCTGCAAAGTATGACCGAGAAGGTGATGAGCATTACGATTTACTTTCAGCTTTTCAGAAATCTATGAGAGGTTCTGACCCTAATGCGGCGGTGCATTATCTCGGCAGACTTTTAGAAGCAGGAGATTTGCCGTCAGTTTGCAGAAGACTTATTGTTTGTGCCTGTGAAGATGTGGGTTTGGCATATCCGATGATAATTCCAATAGTCAAGGCGGCGGTTGATTCAGCCTTGCAGGTAGGCTTGCCGGAGGCAAGAATTCCGCTTGCAGACGCAGTGATTTTAGTATGCTCTGCACCGAAATCCAATTCGGCATATATGGCTATAAATTCAGCAGTGGAGGATATAAAAGCCGGAAAAACAGGTGCTATTCCAAGGCAACTACAAAATAAACATTATGACGGGGCAGACGCAAAGGTCAAAGGGCAGTTTTATAATTATCCGCACGATTTTAAAAACCATTGGATTGAACAACAATATTTGCCTGATGCAATAAAGGACGCTATATATTATATTCCCGCTGAAAATAAAAACGAGCAAGCTTTTGCGGAATATTGGCGAAAAATCAAAGGAAAATAATTAGGCGCCTATCCACGGCGAAGTCGTGTGGTGTGATTGCACAGGATAAGACGCAGAATTGTCTGGCAAGTCTCGCTCAACATTTGCAAGGTAAGTTTTTTTATGTGGTTGAAGTAACTACCGCTTATCTAACAAACTACCCTAAGATACTTAAAAGTTTTGCTTAAGCTTTTGAAAAAGCCTACAGGGGTGAGGGACGGAGTCCCTAATGGGTTTTAAGAGAAAAACCTTAAAATCCTCTTTTGCTCTAACAGCGGACGGAGTACGCCATTTTAGTAGTTAGTTTCCTTAATTGAATCAATAAACTTCTCCTGCAAAATCAATTATGCGATTCTGAGACGGCGAGCCAGCGAAAAATCAAAGAAAAATAAAAATCTTAGTCAGATTAGCTTTTATATGACTGAGATTTTTTTGTATTAAGAAAACCACAAGCTAAGCTTGTGGTTCAATAGAAATAGGGATGAGAAAAGTAATACATAAGAAATTGAGTAGTGATGTAGGAAAGGTACTGAGAAGATTGTGTGGTTTTAAGCGTGTGGGAATTATAGAAGTATAAGTATGACAGGCGAGTATTTTGGGCAAAAGGATATTATGTAAGTACAGTAAGAGCAAATAAAAAGATAGTGCAAGAATACATCCGAAATCAAGAAATAGAAGATATAATGAATTAGTTTAAGCTTTAAGGATTATAAAGATTTCGATGATGATTCCTCAGACATTTCTGCACCTTTATATGCGGGTATATTGCCCCTATGGAATAGTTTTGCAAACCTCACATTTTACGTAGGGCTATTATGTATCTATATACTTTATAAGCATTATAAAGTTTTTTTATTTGACTTTTTAATAACAAAACACAAGAATTTTATATTGATGCACCATTAATATCTTCCACTTCATCATACGCTGAATATGTAATAAATTTAATATTCATTGTTTTTCTAAAATCGGCAATGGCATTTTTCATATGAAAATTTAAGTGGGAAGCTTTTTGCTTGACAAAAAAGTATTCCATTGTTGGATTGCAATAATTATCTTCTTTATCTGAATACCCATCAAAGCCAGCACAATATAATTCATCAATATCTATGCTTTTAAAAAATTTAAGTAACATCAGAAAAGAATTATCAATAATACTCTCTTTGTCTTCTAAAAGAGGCGCTCTATTAATTACAAAATCAAATGAACCATTTCTACATTCAACATTTGTAGTAGCAAGAAATTTAATATTACTGCTATTTTTCAGTTTGAGCGTCATATCATGATATCTTTTTCCATTAGTAACAAAAACACAATCAATTTTAAAACCATCTGGTATATAGTTAATTGCAATAATATATGGGGCATATTCTTCAATAAAGCTGTTAACCTTATCTTTTTGTATTTGTATATTTTTGCCAGGCCCAAGAATAAGTAACCTTTTTCTCGCAATTTCTTTTACGAATTTTAATCTATCTTTATAGTCAGAATACTCACCTTCAATAAAGCTTTTATAAAGTTCATCTGCAACTTTATTATCATATAAAAGCTTTTTTTCTTCTGGTTCTATCTTTGACATTATATGGTCTATTTTTGATATTGAGAGATTTCTTTTACTTTCATAATATGTAAAGTAATTTGGATGACATCGATTTTTTGCACAAATATAAAAAAGCATTTTATATCCCCAAGGAGATTTTGAGTAGAATTCCATAATACTTTCTTCGATAGCTTCAAGCATAGGTGAAATATTATAATTCTTATTAAATTTATTATTCAATCTCATAGCAATTAATTCAATAGGTGCATTACCTGCACTTTTCCCCATACCATAAAGTGTTCCGTCAACTACAATATCGTGATTCGTTTTTTTATCTATAAAAGCTAATGAGTTTGCATATCCCAATTGAAAATTATTATGTGCATGAAAACCTATGCGTATATCTTTTTCTACATTATTATCTAATATTTCATAATAATGTAGTACATCTTCGGGATAAAGTAAACCATATGTATCTACAATAGATACACAATATGGCTTTACCTCATTTACTAAATTGATAAGTTCCATCAGTTCTTCATCATTATAGCTTGTTATAGAAACTAATTGTGAAAATACCTTATATCCAAGTGCTTTGACTTTACGACAAAACTCCATGGCCTGATTCATAAGATGTTTTTTAAAGATAACACGAATTCCATCTAAACAGCTATTTTCACATGGTTGTAAATTTTCGATACTACATGTTCCATAATCAATCATTCCAACAAGCATTGTTTTTTTTCGCTCTAATTTTTCATAGATTTTATCAGCACACTTTGTATCGGGCATAATGCTTCTATCAATATCAAATGGTCTTCTTTTATCTAAGAAACCGATTTCGATAATATCTACATTAGAATCAATCAGACGCTCAAAAATACTTATAAGGTGACTATGTCCAAATTTCCAGTCATTAACATAGCCACCATCTCTCAATGTACAATCAAGTAAAGATACTTTTTTCATATAGTCTTACTCCTCAATCATCGGAATAAACATAATCTTTTTAAGCTCCTCACGTGGTAAGAATGGTGCCAAATCTTCAAGCGGAGGACTCACAAGGGTTCCATCTTCTAATCTTTTTGTACTGCTTTTAGGTTCCCATACCTGCTTAGTATCAGTAAATATTTCGCAGAAAATCGGACCATCTTTTTCAAGGACTTCATCAACTACATTTTTCATCTCTGCATTACTTCTTGCACTATAATATGTATATCCAAATGCTTTCGCAAGTTTTTCAAATTCAGGGAAAGAAAGGTCACCGGATTCTACACCAATGCCAACCTTTGTATGTTGACTAAAAAGATTTGTTTGTGTAATACGGATAGAATGGTAACCCTGATTGTTGACTACAAATATTTTTATAGGCAGTTTATTCGTAATTACAGTTTGAAGTTCCTGCAAATTCATCATAATACTTCCATCGCCCTCAAGACATATGGTATTTCTTCTACCGCCACCGATGCAAGTTCCGATTGCAGCAGGAAGTCCATACCCCATACTTGCAACTGCACTATTATTAGTCAAACGGCTACCTTTTTGTATTACATATGCCTGATTCCCCACAACACAACAAGCACCATTAGAAGAGGCAGTGAGACTATTTTCTGGTAATCGACTGCTTAGATAATGAATAAAAGCATAAACATTTGCAGTAGTTCCATTCTCCTCCCAATGCTTAGGAAGAACAACTGGATACTCTTTTTTCCAACCCTGACAAGTTTCAAGCCATTCTTTAGAATTATTAACTATATCGTCTGCTGATTCATTAAGTTTTGTCAGAAAATCTTTAGCGTCAGCCCAAATAGGCATTTCAACATGTAGTGTTGGTTTTTTCATTTCCGCTTGGTCAATGTCAACCATAATTACTTCGGCAGCTCTTGCCCATGTTTTCCAGTTATAACCAACCTGACGAATAGAAATTCGTGTTCCGACTGCAAGTATCAAATCTGAATTTTGTATTGCCCAGTTTCCTGCACGGTCACCAGTATTTCCTGCTCTGCCGCAATAAAGAGGGTTTTCATCTTCTATTAAATCAACTGAGTTTAAATAAGTTACAATAGGAATATTCAGTTTTTTGGCAACAGAGCGAAATACATCATAAGCTCCTGAAAGTCTTATTCCGTATCCTGCATGAAACACTGGACGCTTTGCATTTCTTATCTTTTCAATAACCTTTTGAATTATATCTTCAGAAACAGGTGACGGAAGCATAGCGGCATCTTCATCGGGATTATATCCATCTAATTCATCAGTTTCAATAGTACAACCCTGATAGTTTACTGGTATATCTATCCATACAGGCCCCGGACGGCCATTTGTTGCAAGATACCAAGCTTTTTCAAGAGCATAGCGTATCTGTTCAGGTTTTTCTATCATAACTGCGTATTTGGTCATAGGCTTAACTGATTTAACAATATCATATTCTTGGTCGCCCATTGCTCGAAGAGGCGTTTCTGTAAATTGCAAAGCATATCGTGCGGTAGTATCATAACGAACCTGACCACTGATAATAAACATAGGTATAGAATCAAGCCAACCACCTAAAACACCGGTAAGGGCATTAGTGCCACCAGGACCTGTTGTTACACAAACCGCAGCAATTCTATTATCTATGCGAGCATATGCCTCTGCTGCCATGGCACATGCCTGCTCGTGATGATTATAAGTTACCTTCAGCCCCTCTTTATGCCCTAAAGCGTCATTTAGGTGCATAGCACCTCCGCCAACAACGCTAAAACAATCTGTAACGCCATGAGCAACTAAAAAATCTGCCACATAGTCTGCAAGTCTTTGTTTCAATTTAAATTCTCCTTTTTAATGTCTGCTTATTTTATAAAAAGCAGAGTCTTTATAATGTTCATTAGTAAAGTTATCACCATAATTCATATTCTCAAGAGATTCCTGAGATGAATATTGATTGCCATAATCTATACCCTGTTGAATGGTCAATGAAGTTTCACGATAAAATTCAAAAGTCGGAGTTATAGCACCTATAAAAAGTGCTAAAACAGCCGCAATGACACCAATTTGACTTTTTATTGACTTTGAATCTATCTTTTTGGGTAACGTGGACATTTTTTCAAATATATACCTTAAGAACATAAGGCATATATATACAAGTCCGGGAATTGATACACGCATTGAAAAATCATTTGATGTTCCCATTTGGATAAGAGGAATTACAACTAAAGAAGCAGTTATTCCCCAAAAAAGTAAATCATTCTTATGGCCTTTCCTCATAATAAATACAAATAAACCAAACTCAAAAATAATAAATGAAATATATCTATAAATGAAGTTCCACAATGGGCTAAAGCCTAAAAATCCATATATTAAATCGCTATGTAATCTTAAGCCTGTATCTATACCGGAATTTGTTTCATTTGCTACTATTTGGTTCGACATAAAATAGATAATAAATACGATTGCCACGCTTAGTGCAACCATAATATTTTGCGGTGAAAATGTTTCCTTAATTACTTGAGCAAACTTATGCTTTTTAAATTCTTCAACAAATCTTTCTATAACTTTTATCAGACATATAATAAATGCTCCAACAAATGGGAATGGCCCATATGGGAAAATTAAAATTCCCGCAACAGCGAGATCCTTGAGCTTCTTTTCATTGATTATGATAAGCGTCATAAGCCATGTGACTATTGTTTGATTATATACCCAAAAAAGACAAGTGGAGTTTGAGCTATACTGAAAATAGGTTGCCCACCATTCGATATGTAGTGAGAAAACACCACCATTCAGAATATTTGAGCCTACTATATCCAATCCACTGAAAAATACAAAACAGATTACGGCGATTATAGGATATGTTTTCTTCCCTATATTTGCCATCATAGAAAATAGTAGCAGAACAAGAGCCACACCAAAACTACTCCAAAGCAACAACGCAATATTTCCTACTAAATATGCTGCAAAATATGAACCGGAAATAAAAAATACAATCTTTCCAAAGACTGAAGGAACCATCCAATGAGCTATGTAATAAGATAAAAGAGCTTCTCCATTATTGTATGTTACAGGCCAAGGCTTAATAATAAGGTCGTAGAATATAGCGTTTCTTATTGTATGGTCGGAAGTCTGATGAACAAAACCACCTTGCCCCGCCAATATACACCAGGCAAAAGCGATAGCTATAATAATCAAAAACTTCTTTTTAGATAAATTAAGGGTTTTAATTTCTCCGTCATCATCTTTTGATTTTTTGATTAAAAATATAATACCGGCTATAAATACCGCAGAAAATAAAATGCCATAAATAATATTTAGCCATCCAAGCATAAATATTATGATAGGTATGCCTGCATAAATCATTGCTGAAAGTTTTATGTTCTTATAGTGTAACGTCACTTTATTGAGCCTCCAGATAAAATTTTAAATAGCTTTTAATATTATATAAATTATATAAAAATTACTATTTCGAATTTATTATATCATACAAATTAATAAATATCAATTTGTTTACATAATAAAAATTATCTTTATGACCCTGATACAAATTTTTACTTTATATAAAAAAGCTATTTTATATTTGCGGCCGCACTTTCTGAATTATTTGAATTTTTCCCCAAAATATTAATAAAAAATCAAAAATTATTGCATATAGTCGATATATACTATAAGCTAAATGTTTTAGGTATTTGTTGATAATTAAATGTTTATGATGTATAATTTAATTGGTATTAAGTAGATTTTTGTAGAATTATTTTAATTTTTAATGTTTATCATAAATAAAATTGTAGTATAAATGAATGTATTTTAGTTTTAAGAACAGAATGTTTAACATTTGATAATTACATATAGTATAGATTGAAATTCAGGAGAAATTAAATGATATATAATTTTTATAAAGGAAAAAATGTTTTTGTTACCGGAAATACTGGTTTTAAAGGTTCATGGCTATGCAGAATGTTGCTGCTTTTAGGTGCTAATGTTACCGGATATGCACTTCCTCCCTCTGAAGAAAATAAATTGTTTTCTCTTAGCCAAGTAGAAAAGGATATAAATGCTATATACGGCGATATTCGTGACTTTGATTCCTTAAAGAAAGCTTTCGATGAGGCAAAGCCGGATATTGTTTTTCATCTTGCAGCTCAACCGTTAGTGCTTGAAGGTTATAAAAATCCTGCTTATACATATGAGACGAATGTTATGGGTACAGTAAATATTCTTGAATGTGCAAGGCTGAGTGGTATAGGTTCATTGGTAAATGTTACAACGGACAAAGTATATAAAAATAATGAATGGGAATGGGGCTATCGTGAAAATGATGAGTTAGGCGGATATGACCCATATTCAAATAGTAAGTCGTGTTCTGAAATGGTTACAGCTTGCTATATAAGAAGCTTCTTTGATGAAAATTCTATTCCGGTTTCTACAGCCAGAGCAGGAAATGTCATAGGTGGCGGTGATTTTGCAGAAAACCGCATAATTCCTGATTGTTTTCGTGCAGCATCTTGCGGAAAACCTATAATTGTAAGAAATCCATACTCTGTCAGACCGTATCAGCATGTTATTGAACCGCTTTATGCGTATCTTGAGATTGCTCGTCGGCAGTATGAAGATAAATCTCTCGCAGGAAATTATAACGTAGGTCCCAATAATGAAAGTTATGTTAGTACAGGCGAGCTTGTAAACCTTTTCTGTAAATATTGGCAAGCTTCATGGTGTAGTAATAAGACTGAAAATGCACCACATGAGGCAGGTTTACTTAAATTGGATTGCTCCAGAATAAAAACACGACTTGGTATTGAACCGCAATGGGATATTGATACAGCTGTAAGAAAAACGACATTATGGTACTTAACATTTTTTTCAGACCCATCGGAATGTATGAGCGTTATGAATAAGCAAATAGAAGAATACTTTGATAATATAAAAAGAGAGGCAAAATAAGATGTTTGAAAATATGTCAGAACAGCAAGCAAGAGAAAAAATTCTTGAGCTTACTGCTCAGTATTACCAAAAATATCATGCAAAAAAGAAGGATTTCAAAGAAGGGGATAGAATACCATATGCGTCAAGAGTGTATGATGCTGAAGAAATGGTAAATTTAGTTGACAGTTCGCTTGAATTTTGGCTTACTTCAGGAAGATTTACCGAGGAATTTGAGAAAAATTTTGCGGAATATATTGGAACAAAATATTGTTTTGTAGTAAATTCAGGTTCAAGTGCAAATTTATTGGCTTTTATGGCATTAACTTCACCTTTGCTTGGTAATCGTGCAATAAATCGTGGAGATGAAATAATTACAGTTGCAGCAGGATTTCCGACAACTATTTCTCCGATTGTACAATTTGGGGCGGTGCCTGTTTTTGTTGATGTAACGATTCCTCAGTATAATATTGATGTGAATATACTTGAATCGGCGCTTTCGGATAAAACAAAGGCTATTATACTTGCACATACACTTGGAAATCCATTTGATATAAAAGCTGTTAAAGAATTTTGTGACAAGCATAACCTATGGCTTATAGAGGATAATTGCGACGCACTTGGTTCGCTTTATAAAATTGGTGATACTCAGAAATTTACTGGAACTTTTGGAGATATAGGTACATCAAGCTTTTATCCTCCACATCATATGACTATGGGAGAGGGCGGCGCAGTATATACAAGCAATGCTTTACTTGCCAAAATATTAAAATCTCTGCGTGATTGGGGACGTGACTGTATTTGTAAATCTGGCTGTGACAATATGTGCGGTCATCGTTTTGATAGACAATATGGAGAGCTTCCGCTTGGTTATGACCATAAATATGTATACTCTCATTTTGGATATAACCTTAAAGCTACTGATATGCAGGCTGCGGTTGGTTGTGCTCAACTTAAAAAAATGCCATCGTTTGCAAAGAAAAGAAGAGAAAATTTTGCTTTCTTGAGAAAAGGTCTCGAAGCCGTTTCAGATAAACTTATTTTGCCGGAAGCCTGTCCTAATTCAGACCCATGTTGGTTTGGTTTCCTTATGACTTGTCGTGATGGTTTAGACAGAGGAAATATTGTAAGATATATTGAAAGCATGGGAGTTCAGACAAGAATGCTTTTTGCAGGAAATATCACAAAACACCCTTGCTTTGATATAATAAGAGATAACAAGGATATGTATAGGATTGTCGGCTCTCTTGAAAATACGGATAAGATAATGAATTCTTCTTTCTGGATTGGCGTATATCCCGGAATGTCAGACGAACAGCTCGCTTATATGTGTAAGGTCATTATATCAGCGGTAAATAGGTAGGTGTATAAAATGAAGAAGATTTCCGTTCTTATTCCATGTTATAATGAAGAAGAAAATGTTGTGCCGATAAGCGAAGCTATTATAGAGCAGTTTAAGCTATATCTGAGTAATTACGATTATGAGATAGTATTTATAGATAACGATTCCAAAGATACAACAAGAGAAAAATTAGTCGAGCTTTGCAAAAATAATAAACATATAAAAGCTATTTTTAATGCAAAGAATTTCGGACAATTTAATTCTCCTTTCTATGGTATGTGTCAGACAACTGGTGACTGCACAATAACTATGTGCTGTGATTTTCAGGACCCTGTTGAACTTATACCAAGATTTGTAAACGAATGGGAAAAAGGATATAAAATAGTTTGTGCTATTAAAAATACCAGCAAGGAAAACCTATTTATCCGTATGCTCAGAACTATATATTATAAAATATGGAAAAAATTGTCTGATGTAGAGCAGATTGAACACTTTACCGGAACAGGACTTTATGATAAGGCTTTTATAGAGGTGTTGAAAAATCTTGATGACCCAACCCCTTATTTGCGCGGAATAGTTGCAGAACTTGGTTTTAAACGTAAAGATATATACTATGAACAGCAAAAGCGCAGAGCAGGAAAAACTCATAATAATTTCTATACTCTCTATGACGCGGCAATGCTCAGCTTTACATCTTATACAAAAGTAGGAATGAGAGTAGCAACAATTCTCGGATTTTTTGTTTCTGCAATAAGTCTTCTTGTAGCATTGGTATATCTTATTATTAAGCTGGTTAATTGGTATGGATTCCCACTCGGAAATGCTCCGACACTGATAGGCATTTTTGTGCTTGGTGGGTTACAGCTTATGTTTACAGGTATTCTCGGAGAATACATATTAAGTATAAATCAGCGTGTTATGAAAAGACCGCTCGTAATTGAAGAACGGAGAATTAACTTTGATAACGACAACGAAGAAGACGATAAGGACGAAAAAACCTAAAGCGATTGTGACAGGCTGTACGGGTGCTATAGGAATATCGCTCATAAATAAGCTTCTTAATGAAGGTTATGCGATTTATGCGGTTGCACATAAAAATTCAAAACGAATTGATAATATTCCAAGTAGTCCGGATGTAAGTATAATAGAATGTAATCTCGAAAATATTGATAAATTACCCGGAATTATAAATGAAAAATGCGATATATTTTTTCATCTTGCGTGGGCTGGAACATTTGGAAATATAAGAAATGCCGTAAACATTCAAGCTGATAATATAAAGTTTGCGGTTAATGCTGTTGAGGCTGCCAATAAGCTTGGTTGTAAGATTTTTCTTGGAGCAGGTTCTCAGGCAGAGTATGGCTTGAAATCCCAGAAACTCACATCAGATATGAGCGAAAACCCTATTAATGGGTATGGGATTGCAAAGCTATGTGCAGGAAGATTAACAAGAATCTTATGCGGTCAATATGGAATCAAACATATATGGTGTAGAATTCTTAGCGTTTATGGTCCATATGACGCCGAATATACTATGATTATGTCAAGCATAATCAAAATGCTTGAGGGAGAGAGTATTTCGTATACTAAAGGCGAACAGATGTGGGATTATCTTTATAGTGACGATGCAGCAGAAGCACTTTTTTTGTCTGCTAAAAACGGAATTGACGGAAAAATTTATTGCGTAGGCAGTGGAAATGCTATTCCATTAAAGAATTATATTGAAAAAATAAAAGATTATATAGGTTCTGAATCAAAACTTGGTTTTGGCGATATACCATATAATGAAAATTCGTTGATGTATCTTTGTGCTGATATTTCACAGCTTACTAAAGATACAGGTTTTATTCCCAAACATACTTTTGATGAGGGGATAAGAACAACTATAGATTGGTGCAAAGAATATTATAGAAAAGGATAGGCTGTTTATGAAAGTTGTAATTCTTGCGGGAGGTCTTGGAACACGAATCTCAGAAGAAAGTCATCTAAGACCAAAGCCGATGATAGAAATAGGTGGAATGCCTATTTTGTGGCATATTATGAAAGAATATTCGCATTATGGCTTTAATGAATTTATAATCTGTGCGGGCTATAAACAACATATGATTAAAGAATATTTTGCAGACTATTATCTCTATAGAAGTGATATTACTTTTGATTTTAGTGCTGAGAATAAAATGATTGTACATAATAATGTTGCAGAGCCTTGGAAGGTAACCATTGTCGATACAGGCTTGAATACTATGACAGGCGGAAGAATTAAGCGTATTCAGAAGTATATAGGAGACGAAACCTTTATGATGACATATGGCGACGGAGTCTGTGATATTGATATTAATAAACTTTTAGAGTTTCACCGTTCACATGGTAAGTCCGCTACCATTACAGCAATAAATGTTCAGCAAAGATTTGGTGTTATGGCGATAGACGACCATAATTGCATAGAATCGTTCCGTGAAAAACATGATGATGACAGTAGCGTTATCAACGGTGGGTATATGGTTCTTGAGCCGGAGGTTTTTGATTATATTGATGGCGATGAAACTGTATTTGAAAAATCTACTCTTGAAGGTCTTGTAAGAGATAAAAAGCTTATGGCATACAGACATGACGGTTTTTGGCAATGTATGGATACTCAGAGAGATATGTTTTATCTTGAAAAACTTTGGGACGAAAATAAAGCACCGTGGAAATCATGGTGATAAAATATGGGTAAGCTTTATAAGTTTTTTGAAAATATTCTAAGAAAACTGATAATGTCGATACTGCGTATTTTTGGCATAGAACTTACGGACGAAAAATGGCTTGGGATAAGCCGTTTTATAAAATTTTGTCTTGTAGGCGTTAGTAATACAATAATCTCGCTTGGAGTATACTATATTTTTATATTGATTAGTCGTGATTTATATATTATTGGAAATGCAGTCGGATTTGTTGTGAGTGTATTTAATTCATATATTTTAAACAGTAAATTTGTTTTTAAGAAAACTACTGAAAGAAAAAAGACGCTTATAAAAACATATATAGCCTATGGCACAAATCTTATTATAGGAACATTGTTATTGTATCTTTTTGTTGATATATTAGGAATATCCGAAGTTATCGCACCACTTATAAATCTTTGCATAACAGTTCCCCTCAATTATATTCTAAATAAAAAATGGGTTATGAGATAAATCTCTAAACCCAAATTATTACATAATCCCCTTAGTGCAGCCTTGAAACTTTTATGATTTCAAGTGCCTGCTCTAAGGGGATTATATTAGTTTATTCTTTATTTAAGATTATTCACTATCAAGTTTTAGAACTGCCATAAATGCATCTTGTGGAACTTCTACGCTTCCAAGCTGACGCATACGCTTTTTACCTTCTTTTTGTTTTTCAAGAAGCTTTTTCTTTCTGGTAATATCTCCGCCGTAGCATTTGGCAAGAACATCTTTACGCATAGCTTTGACAGTTTCTCTTGCAATAATTTTTCCGCCTATACAAGCCTGAATTGGTATTTCAAAAAGTTGGCGTGGAATTTTTTCCTTGAGCTTTTCCGCCATTTTTCTTGCTCTGTTATATGCTTTATCTGCATGTATTATAAATGAAAGCGCGTCAACTACATCACCATTAAGCATAATATCAAGCTTGACAAGCTGAGATTCAGCATAGCCTTTTAATTCATAATCGAAAGAAGCATAACCTCTTGTACGAGATTTTAATGTATCGAAAAAGTCATAGATAATTTCTGCGAGAGGAAGCTCATAGTGAATATCAACTCTGTCATCGTCGAGATATTTCATATCTTTAAATACGCCTCTCCTATCCTGACAAAGCTCCATAATATTTCCAACATATTCTGATGGAGCATAAATATGAGCGTTTGCGATAGGTTCTTCAGCTTTTGCTATGAGTGATGGGTCAGGATAATTTGTAGGATTGTCTATCATATGAACAGTACCATCATTCATAGTTATTCTATAAATAACGCTTGGTGCAGTTGTGACGAGGTCGAGATTATATTCACGCTCTAAACGCTCTTGAATGATTTCCATATGAAGAAGTCCGAGGAAACCACAGCGGAAACCAAAACCAAGTGCAACAGATGTTTCAGGTTCAAATGAGAGAGCGGCGTCATTAAGCTCAAGTTTTTCAAGAGCGTCACGCAAATCGCCATATTTTGCACCATCAGCAGGATAAATACCACAGAAAACCATTGGTTGAACTGCTCTGTATCCTGGAAGAGCTTCCTTTGCAGGATTTTCTTTTGTAGTAACCGTATCGCCTACACAAGCATCACTTACTGTTTTGATTGATGCAGCGATATATCCAACCTCACCTGCATATAAAGTGCCAACAGCTTCAAGATTTGTGGCTCTCATAAATCCACATTCAACAACAGTAAATTCTGAACCTGTACTCATCATCTTTATGGTATCGCCGACTTTAACCTGACCGTCCATAAGCCTTACATATATAATAACACCCTTATAGCTATCATAGTATGAATCAAAAATTAAGGCTTTAAGTGGAGCGTTGTTGTCGCCTGATGGAGCAGGAACATCTGAAACTATTCTCTCCATAACCTCATGAATGTTTATGCCAGCTTTAGCAGAAATTCTTGGAGCGTCTTCGGCTGGAATACCAATAACATCTTCAATTTCCTTGCATACTCTGTCAGGGTCTGCACTTGGCAGGTCAATTTTATTTATAACCGGAACTATTTCAAGTCCGGCATCAACTGCAAGATAGGTATTTGCAAGAGTTTGTGCCTCGATACCCTGTGATGCGTCAACTACAAGAACCGCTCCCTCACAAGCTGCCAATGAGCGTGAAACTTCATAGTTAAAGTCAACATGACCTGGAGTGTCAATAAGGTTGAAAATATATTCTTCTCCGTCATCAGCTTTATAGAGTAGAGTAACAGCACGAGCCTTGATAGTAATTCCTCTTTCGCGCTCAAGCTCCATATTATCGAGGAGCTGGTCTTCCATATCACGAATTGCAACGGATTGAGTCTGTTCAAGTATTCTATCGGCAAGTGTACTTTTTCCGTGGTCTATGTGTGCTATTATACTGAAATTACGAATTTTGCTTCTATCGAAAGCCATTTATATAACATTCCTTTCGTAAGGATTTTATGCTTAGTAAGCTATACTTATTTATTATAACACGCAAATGCCGATGATGTAAAGCAATTCATTTTTACAATATAAAAAATCCCTTGCAAATGCGTTAAGCACTGCAAGGGATTTTATCATAAGTTTAAAAGCAATATTATAGATGAATCGTTGAAAACATGATTTATATTACTTATTAAGTCCTTCGTAAACAGCAACAGCACAAGCAACAGTAGCACCAACCATTGGGTTATTGCCCATGCCGATAAGTCCCATCATTTCAATTAAATAGACAAAACCAACACAAAATAAATGCAATTTAAACACATTATAAGTTTATCATTATTAAACTTAATTGTCAACGATGATTTAAGTATTTTTTAACTCTTTTTTGTATTTATAGTAGGTGTTTCTTGTTATTTTGCCAATCATAAGCATCACTTCTTTATCGGTTAGCGAACCGCCAAAATCAATAGAATGTTTTTGTATTATTTTTTTTGCCTTAATACTCTTTTTTGTTACAACAGTTGTTCCTTTTTTTCGACCTATTTGTTTACCGTTTAATTTTGCCGTTTGCATACCCTCTGCTGTCCTTTTGTGTAAATCGTCAACTTCTTTTTGTGCTTGTTCAAAAGCAAGTTTTATTTGCTGCTTAGCAAGTATCATTAATACTTTATTTGTTGCTTCTATATATGTGTCTGCTATTTCATTGCCTGTTGCTGCAATTTGTTGATTTAAAGCATTTTTATATGTTAAGGTATTTATGTGTGGCTCTTTTATAAAAATTAAATTAATACCTTTTTGATATAAAACTTCGTATTCGCTAAAACCATCTATTGCATTACGGCTCATCCTTGACACACTATCAAATATAACTGTATCACCACTTTTAAGCCTTTTGTTTAGCTTAATCCATTCTGGGCGGTCTTGTTTTGTTCCCGTATAAGCCTCCTTAAAAATCGTTGCTGTACCGTCATAATTTTTAATGCTCCGTATTTGTCTATCAATGTTTTGCGTTGGCTTAGATATCCTTGCGTATCCATAAATCATTTTTACATCATCCTTTAGTGCGGTTTTAAACGAAGGAATTTTATAATATCCTCTTTTATTTTTTTGCATATTAATAATAATTCTTGTATTGATAAATTTTTTTCTTTTACTTTATCAAATTGCTTATTAGATAAATTTAATGCTTGCTTTGTTTCTAATAATTTTTTATCTTTTGTTTCTTTTTTACTTTTCATTTGATTTAAACTCCTTAGATTATAAATTTTTTGATTTCCTCATATTGTTTAATTGCACGATTTAGTTTATCTGACTTCTCAAATGTAAATATGTTAAAGTCTTTAATGTTTTTGTTTGGCTCAACTGTCAATAATTTAAAACCTTTTAGCATTAAAAATCCTGCTAATCTTTGATTGAACACCTTAAATATAGATATCACCTTACTTTCTGTAAATAGAAAATAAAAAAGCTATGCAAATTGGATACAACAACTAAAGCCTACCTTAAAGTAAGCTTTTAATTGATATATCCAATCAGCATAGCCTATTGCCAAAATTTAGGAAATTGCTCCGCTAAAAGCGGTAAAGATTGTTTTATTTAAGTGTTCGTTGATTTTTCAACTCACTACGGACTTTTGCGACAAAATATTAGGAGTAACACAAATAATTTGGTCTGTCAAGTGTTTTCTTGATTTAGTTAAAAATTAAAAAATTAGGAGATTGACTCATAATGTTAAGTAACTGTATCTCCTTAATCATATATTATATAAGAGTCTTATTTTATAAAAATTCCTACTTTGGTAAGTTACAAACATATAATTGTCAATAAAACCATTATTTTATCTTCAAGATATATTTATAAACCACCATAAATGGGGAAAAGTTAATCAAATGTGATTTGGCTTAAAAGTTCTCTGGTAAATTCCTCAAATTCAGATGCATCATCATGAGACTCAATATAATCATTGACTCATCATAATAATCATCAGTTCCTTCACCATGCCAATCTATACATGCATTTTAATTTTCTTATCCATTACTTCCATACCTCGAACACACGAACATTATGATTATTCATTTTGCCCTCATCATTAAATAATGCAAAAACACAACTAATGACACCCTGGGTATTGGTTTTTGCAACCTCAGCACCATAAGCAATAGCTTCGTCTTTGCAATTTTCATCAAAGGACTTTAAAACAACTTCATTGTTATCAATAGTTCTTGTAATTGCATACTTTCTTTCCATGTGATAATTACCTCCAGTTAATAATTTAGATATTTCAATTCCATAAACCTCTGCAATTATGCAAAGCTTTAAGAAAGGAATTTTAACATTACTTCTTCCATGATTCAGCCAAGCATAAACTGCATGTTTGGTTGAACCTGTAATTTCAGATAACTTTTGCCATCGTTCACTAAAACTTTGACAACCATTATTTTCTAATAGTTGTATAACATTATTTGTAATTGTATTACTATCTGTATTATTCCACAACTCATTGAGCATGAGAATATCTTTACTTTCGTTCAAAGTACCAATCCTTCTTTTTTCTAAAATATAGATTTTAACTTTATTATTTTTAAGTTATTTTATATCATCATGCCCTGGATGGCGTTTTCATATAAGAACTTCTTCAGGGTTTTATTATTACCAGTATTATAGAAATCTAATAATAGCACATTGAATTGTTCCATGTGTTTATCGGTAATAGTGAGAATACCAGCTCCGGCAGAAATTAATATTTTATTTGCAAGCGTTAAACTTGTACGCTTGTTACCATCCCAAAAGAATTGACCCCTTGCCCCCCATGAAAAAGCCTCTAACGCTTTATCTGTAGCCGATGCATCCAGATTATAAATGATTGCTTCAAACTCTCGGATAACTTTCTCACGCTCCGGAATAGGCGGTTCATAATCCGTTCCAGATATTCCTACGGTGCCGGTTCGCAGCCTGCCCCATTCAAGAGCTTCATTTCTTGCGATATATTCATTTAGTTTGCACCAATAATCAAATGTTAATGGCTCGTTGATAGTGTTTAAAAGAAATTTCCAAGCATCACGCATATTTAAAATCGCTTGTATATCGTCAAGCTGGACATTTGGAACATTAACACCATTCAAAATAGTTTTAGTCTGCGGAAATGTTACAGCTCTGTTCTCCATCTTCATTCCGCAATAAACATTTTCATCCCATTTCTTTTTTGCGAGAAATAAACTTTGCTCGGGCGTTAAATGAAATTTATCTTGATAATACATTGAATCACTCCTTCACAGTTTTGATTTTTTAATATCATTTTTGTAAGATAGTACATTCATTTGCTAATGCCATTTAAAAAACTCCAATTATTAGTTTTTATGGTTAGATATTTAACTGTAATTCATTTACTATATGAGAAAATAGCATAGCACACACTTTTTATATTGTCAAGTATTTTTCTGATTCAGTTTTAAAAATTTAAAAATTAGGAGATTGACTCATAATGTTAAGTAACTGCATCTCCTTAATCATATATAAAATATTTAGTTAGATTCTTATATAAATATTGTATATACAATAGCCATTAAAATGTGAAAATAAAATATTGTTACTTTAATGGCTATTTGCATTTGACAATTATTTTATAAACACTCCTACTTTGGTAAGTTACAAACATATAATTATCAATAAAACCATAATTTTATACAACGGCAATAATAATCGTTGCACTATGTATTAATTTAATATTAAATTACAAAACAAAATTAATTGCCTTTTATGTCCTTGTTTATCAATATTTTTAAGCTGTAAAACAACTTGTTTAAACTCTTTTGTATTAACTATCTCGTTATCAGTTAGATTAAGTGTGCTTAGGTGCATAATAATTTTAAGCGGTTTTAAAAACTGTTGCTTATGTCATTCATTATTTTTTGCCCCTCATTTTTAAAAATTTTTTATCTAAAAACTGATTTAATAAATCAATTTCATCAACTTGTTTAGCCACATCACTAACTAATAGATTAATATAGTTTTGTGTTGTGCTAAGGTTGCTATGTCCTAACAACTTTGATAAGACTACAACACTGCCCCCATTTAATATCCATTGCTTAGCAAAAGTGTGCCTATATCGGTGCAGTCCTGTAGTTAATACTCCTCGCCTATGGTTATACTCATAAAGCATATGATAAGATGTAGACTTTGTTAATTTTTTGCCGTATACATTACAAAATAGCCAATCATCAATATTTTTATGCTGCAGATATTTTAAAAAGTCTTTTAGTATACACAATATTGTATCGTTGAGAGGTATTAATAACGGCTTGCGGGTTTTGGTTACTCTCACATTTAATAGTGCATTAGTAAAGTCCACATCTTTAATTTTTAGCTCCATCAAGCTGTGTTGTCTTATACCGGTTGTAAACAGCAAACAAGTAATAACCCACGACTCAAACTCTGCAAAACTACATTTGTTTATATTTGTTTTTTAAAAGTATCTTTAATTCATCGTTGCTATAAGCTTCTTTTGCGGGTTTATCAATTTTTATGCTTTTTAAAGTATGCATATACTCATTATCCATTAAATAATGGAGGGTAGTAATTAAATCTCTTAAATATTCATTAATACTCATATCATTTGATAAATGCCCTTTTAGATACAACACATATTGATTAAATGTATCGACTGTAAATTCGTTAATAGGCATATCAGGCGATAAATAATTAAACATTTGCTTGTAACTACTCTTGTAATGATTAATGGTTGCTGGTCTTAGATTTCGCATTTTGCAGTCTTGTATATACATTTTACAACATTCACCAAATGTTAGATTTTGATTACCCATTTTTAACCTTTGCAATATTACACCTCCTAAATGTTAGACACATCATTAAATTTTTTGATGTTAAAAAAATAGAAAAATGTGCTTATTTGCTTTGTTTTTATACTTATGTCGCACAAAAAAGAATAGACACATCATCAGGTTTTTACCTAAATATGATGTGTCTAATTTACTAATGTTTGTCTATTTAATTTATTGCAGTAAAAGAGCCAAAAACCGCTTAGTTAAGTCCTTCGTAAACAGCAACAGCACAAGCAACAGTAGCACCAACCATTGGGTTATTGCCCATGCCGATAAGTCCCATCATCTCAACGTGAGCAGGAACTGATGAAGAACCGGCAAACTGAGCATCACCGTGCATACGACCCATAGAGTCTGTAAGACCATAGGAAGCAGGACCTGCACCCATGTTATCTGGGTGAAGTGTACGACCTGTGCCGCCGCCTGATGCAACGGAGAAATACTTCTTGCCATTTTCAAGAGCCCACTTCTTATATGTACCTGCAACAAGATGCTGGAAACGAGTTGGGTTAGTTGAGTTGCCTGTGATAGAAACATCAACGCCCTCGTGAGCCATGATTGCAACACCTTCACGAACATCGTCTGCACCGTAGCAACGAACAGCAGCTCTTTCGCCCTCAGAGAAAGCTCTCTCTTCAACGATATTAAGCTCGCCTGTGAAGTAGTCATACTGAGTCTTTACATATGTAAAGCCGTTGATTCTGGAAATGATATACGCAGCGTCCTTACCAAGACCGTTAAGGATAACCTTAAGAGGTTCTTTACGAGCCTTGTTAGCTGTTCTTGCAATACCGATAGCACCCTCAGCAGCAGCGAAAGATTCGTGACCTGCAAGGAATGCGAAGCACTTTGTCTTATCTTCGAGGAGCATAGCGCCAAGATTACCGTGGCCTAAGCCAACTTTTCTCTGTTCTGCAACAGAGCCAGGGATACAGAAAGCTTCAAGACCGATACCGATAGCTGCAGCAGCTTCAGAAGCGGACTTAACACCCTTCTTAATAGCAACAGCACAGCCGAGAGTATAAGCCCAGCCTGCGTTTTCAAAAGCGATTGGCTGAACGCCCTTAACGATAGAGTAGGCGTCAACACCTTTGCTAAGACATAGCTCACGAGCCTCTTCAAGACTAGCAATGCCATACTCAGCGAGACATTTTTCTATTTTGGCAATTCTTCTTTCCTTGCCTTCAAATTTTACATCGTTTGCCATAAAAGCCTGTCCTCCTTAGTCTTGATTATTCTTCACGTGGGTCGATATACTTAGCAGCACCATCAAAACGACCGTATTGACCGATGTTGTTCTTGTATGCTTCATCAGGGGATACGCCGTGTCTGATATCTTCGAGCATTTTGCCGAGCTTAACGAATTGATAGCCGATAACCTCGTTATTCTCATCAAGAGCAGTCTTAAGAACATAGCCTTCTGCCATTTCCATATAACGAACGCCCTTAGCCTTTGTGCTATACATAGTACCAACCTGTGAGCGGAGACCTTTACCGAGGTCCTCAAGACCTGCACCGATTGGAAGACCATTTTCGGAGAAAGCTGTCTGGCTTCTGCCGTATACGAGCTGCTCGAAGATGTTCTTCATAGCAGTGTTGATAGCGTCACAAACGAGGTCTGTGTTAAGACATTCGAGAAGAGTCTTGCCTGGGAGAATTTCAGCAGCCATAGCAGCAGAATGAGTCATACCGGAGCAGCCGATTGTTTCTACAAGAGCTTCTTCTACGATACCCTCTTTTACATTGAGGGTAAGCTTACAGGCACCCTGCTGAGGTGCACACCAGCCGATACCGTGTGAAAGACCGGAGATGTCGGTAATTTGTGTGGACTTAACCCACTTGCCTTCTTCAGGGATTGGGGCAGGACCATGGTGAGGTCCTTTTGTTACGATACACATGTTTTCAACTTCATGTGAATAATTCATATGCGTTACTCCTTTCAGATGATAATTGTATGTTGCATACGGTTTTATTATAACATTTTATAGAAAATAAGCAAGCATTTTGTTGAAAATTGAGGTATAGAGATTGCGATGTTTTTGAAAAAATGTTAAAGCAAAAGTGGTTTTATATAACTAACTGTAATATACTTTTATACTTTTCAAGTTTTTATAATGTATTTTTGCAGAGGGCGTATATTTTTTGATAGCATATATATTTATAAGGAGTTATAGGCTTAAAGTATGTTTTGTGATATAAAGCAAATTTAACAGTAAGAAAAGCTTAAATTCTTATAAAATGATTATTGACATTCTCTGTTCGATGATTTAGTATTTGAGTAAAATATTTATTGGTATTTGTTGATGGATATTTTAATTTTATAAAAGAATATGAATAAAACAACACATTTGATGAGGAGGATTTTTATGAGAAAAAGAGTTAGAGCATTATTTGCAGTTCTTTTAGTTTCGGTAGTAGCATCAACGGGAATTATAACTATATCGGCTGCAAATGATAAAAATAGTACATATAATGAAAGAGCAACAAAAGATACTTCCATAGTTTCGCAGGTAGAAACCTCGAAAACAAATGATTTTAATTATACACAAGCTCTAAGCGAAGTTTCAAAGTCTAAGCAAGTTAAGAAAATTATGATAAAAGAAATTCCGGTAGAGCAATTAACACCCGAAACAAAACAAGACTACTATCATAAAATGCTTAATGCAATCGATTATTACAACACTGTAAGAGGTTCTTTTACTACAAATTATTTAAATGATGACTTACAAGAGGAAACAGTTGTATCATATCAGGTTGATATGATAAATAATAAGTGCTATGAGCATATGATTAATAAAGACAATGATTCGGAAGTTTATGTCGGCAGTGGGGATATAATGCATATAGATAATGTAAGTAGGTCTAAAGAAAAATCTCCGATATATTTTACTAAGGTTAGTGAATTGGCAGACTATAATAATTCTGTTTTGCAAACAGAAGATGATATTGAGCAAGCAAGAATAGGATTACATGAAAAATTTGCAGATGATAAGAGAGTAACAGTTGATGAAAATGGCGATATACATTATTTGAATAGGTTAAATTCAACAAATTTATGTGTTTCAGCTTCATATTCATTATTTCCACAGGGTTTGACATTTGGCTATCTTTCAAATCAAGATATGTGGGAGATTAGTGGAGATACAGAATATCTCGGCAGAGATGCGGTTGTGATAAAAGGCACTGCCGAAGATTATGGCAAGAAATTTAATACAGCTACTTTTGAGATGATTGTTGATAAGGAAACAGGTATTCTTTTGGAACTTCAAGGATATGATGAAAACGGAGAACCATCTTCATATATAAAAACTACTGACATTTCTTTTGAACAACCAGAAGTAAAAACATATTCCGCAAGCAAATATTCAGATTATGAAGATGTAGTGCGATGATAATTGATATAAAGTAAGGGCTTTTAAGTTTATGACTTAGGAGATGCTTGATATTTATTATTGACAGTATAATATTATTGTGATATATTTTTAAAAAATAAACTAAAAGGAGGCTTGCTTAATGCTTACACCTGCATACTTTGCATAGCAGAGGCTATTGCAAATAAAAACTAAATAGTAATGTAATAGCCTTTGCAAATCCAAAGATTATTTTACGATGGAGATGCAAAATGAGCTATTCAAATACAACAGAATATGTTATTATACCGAAAGACAGCTACGCTATAATTCGTGGCTGTGCAAAATGCGGTTCTAAATCGAGATTTGTTAACACAAACAAATTCAGAGTAAATGCAAACGGCAATAAGATTGACATATGGCTGATTTACCAATGTGAAAAATGCCGCCATACGCTTAATCTTACTGTGCTCGAGAGAGTTTCGCCAAACGAGATAGGCGAAAATTATAAGAGATTTCTGGCAAATGATATAGAGCTTTCAAGAGAATATGGCGTTGATAAAGCTTTCTTTGTAAGAAATAGAGCGGAGATTGATTTTGATACAGCAGAGTATGAATTGAAATGTGTTAATAAGGGGACAGAAGATATTTTTATTATCAGAAATCCCAATGGTGTTAAGATTCGCCCTGATAAAATTGCGAGTGAGCTTTTGAAAGTTTCACGAAGCAATATAAAAAAGCTTATAAAGAATAACAGCCTTGAAATTAGAACCGAACTTAATGGAGATATAATAATCAGAAAATTCTGATGTTTTTACCGCCTTGTGAATAGCAGGGCGGTATTTTGTGTTTCATGCTGTTTATGAGGTGAGCAGATAATTTATAATGAAGTTTGCTGATATAGAAAGCTTACATATATAGGTAGGGGAAATCTGCTCTGTAAAATCTATATGTAGTGTGCGAAAATAAATTTTAAAAAATTTCGAAAAAAGTGTTGACATTTGGGTTGGGGTATGATATTATAAACAA
>NZ_JBKXNW010000013.1:0-10868 GCF_047012705.1 Pseudoruminococcus sp.
GCATAAAAATAACCCTCCTTACTGGTTTTGTCCAGCAAAGAGGGTACATATCAAACTAAAAATCAGTAAGAGTAGCTTTTATATTTATAAATTTTCAGTCTTTAATACCTGCAATTATTCCATACTGTTCAGGTCGTCTATCTCTGAAAATTCCCCAGCTTAATCTTTCCTCCTCAATCTCGTGGAGATCGAATTCTGCGGTTATAACGGTTTCGGATTCTCTATCCGCAGAGGCTCTTATTTCACCCAACTCATCAGTAATAAATGATGAACCATAAAACTTCAAGGAAGATTTTTGATGATTATTTTCATATGATGGTTCAACACTTTCAACACCGATTCTGTTTGCGGCAATTACAGGAACGATATTTGCCGCTGAATGTCCCTGCATGCAACGCCTCCAGTGTGGCATACTATCAACTTCAAGAATAGGTTCGGAACCAATCGCCGTAGGATAAAATAAAAGCTCCGCACCCTTTAATGCCATACATCTTGCTGCTTCAGGAAACCACTGGTCCCAGCAAATTCCCACACCGATTTTTCCAAAAGATGTTTTAAATACTCTAAAGCCTGTATCCCCTGGCGAAAAATAGAACTTTTCTTGATAAAAATGGTCATCAGGAATATGAGTCTTTCTATATATCCCAAGAAGATTTCCGCAATCAAGAACAGCAACACTATTATATCTGAGATACTTTGCCCTTTCAAAAAAACTTACAGGGATAACAAGATTAAGTTCTCGAGAAAGCTCTGTCATTTTCATAACAGCAGGATCTTTTTTTGTTTCAAAAGCGAGAGAATAATAATCGTAATTTCTCTCTTGGCAAAAATACGGCGTTTCAAAAAGTTCAGGTAGAAGCACAATATTAGCACCCTCTGCCGCAGCCTCTCTTACCAACCTTTCTGCCTTTGCAATATTTTCTTCACGAGAACTGCTCATAGACATCTGAACAGCAGCAACTTTAACTTTCCTCATAATTAAAATTCCTTTCAGCAATCTCCCTTATATTTTCTTCTTGTAGCCATACCTCCACGGATATGACGCTGTGCCTTATTTATTTCTAAAACACTCTTCACCTCACGATAAAGCTGTGGATTAACTTTTTTCAGCCTTTCGCTAACATCTTTATGAACAGTGCTTTTACTTATTCCAAACTTTTTGGCTGTCTTTCTTACAGTAGCTTTACTTTGGATAATATATTCTCCAAGTTCAACTGCCCTCTGTTCTACAAAGCCTTTCACATAATTACCCTCCTATGGTTTAGTGGTAATTTATATGAAATTTTCTGTAAATATATGCAAGCTAAGTTCTCATCTGATTCTTGCCCTTAGAGTAGCCACCGAAGATATTACATCGTTATATGCTTCATTATATACTTCAGAGTTTTCTCCGTTAACCTTTTGAAAATCGGAATCATCGCCATCATCATAGGCTGCCTGAACTAAAGCCTTTGTTATTGCAACTGTTTCAAGAACCTTATCGCAAGGTTTTTCAACATTTTCCTTATCAAATTCAATAAAATTTTGACTTGCATCAATATTCTTAGTTTTTGCGGTAATTTCTTCTATTTCAGTTAGTTTATTTATATACTTTTCTGTAGAAGCCTTATCCTTATAATTCCAAGAATTGCTTATTTCTGTAAGCTCTCTGTTTTTCATAAGAAGAGTATCAGTACATTTGCTTAGTTGCTCATAATATTCATCATTCTGCTTACTTGCCTCAGCAGATGAACAAGCCGACAAAACAAACATCATTCCTGCCAAAAGCAATAAACTAAACGACCTCTTAAAGAGTCCAACAGTCCGTGTCATTCAATGGCACTCCCTTTCGATAAAATCATTTATAAGCAAGCTCAAAGCTACCATCAATCTTATAAAGCTTTTCATAAAGATACATAGCATAATCTCTGCAATAATCCTTAACCTTTTCAGCCGCATTAACTATATAAATAGAGCCATTGTTCCACTTAGACTTTTCTTCTTTTACGATTTCTTTTTTCTTAGCCTCAAATTCACCTATCCAAGCATCATAATCGCTTTGAATAGCCTTTTTCTCTTCATCGGAAAGAGATGAAGCCTGAAGCTTATTATTTGCATTTTCAGCCTCAGCCAGCCAAAGTTTTTCATACTTTGCCAAGGTTTCAGTCATAGCCTCCGTTGTATCTGCTTTTTTCATATCGTCTGATAATGAAATATCAAGCTTATTATCCTTAAATGCATCATCAAAATCCTTATTACCTGTAGATTTTGAACTTTCAGAAGGCTTCTGAGCCTCACTCGCATTTTTAGAATTTTGCTCACTATTTATACTGCTTTCAGCTTCGGAACTTTCCTTAGAACTTTCAGTTGTTTCCGAACTTTCTTCTTCGCTTTGGGTTTCAGAACTTACACTTGATTCATCATTCTTAGATTCGTCAGCGCTTGAAGTTTTCTTTTCTGAAATTTCATCAGAAGAACTTTGTGCAGATGAATTGCTTATACTACTGTTATTGCTACTGCCACCTTCACCATTACCGCCACTGCAAGCACTAAAGGCTGCCGCACAGATAATAAGGGAACTAAGAACAGCGATAAATCTATAACTTTTTTTCATAATTATCCTTTCCTTTCAAAAACAAAGCCCATACAATCGTAACCCTATACTATCACAATTCCCCTTATTTTTCAAGTGCGGTCAACTCAACTAAAAATCCTCTAAAACAGCTGCCACACCATAACAAAGACAACATAATTGTTCAATATTATATAGTGACTTATTTTCGTATATTCAGCAATTACCAAATTAATATAGCAATCCTATAAAATCATCACATCACAATAGAAATCAAAAGCATTTGTTTTAATCTTTCATAAATGCCGTCAAGGTCAGAAATCGGGAGTGGATTTTCACCTTTTCCCATCTCTATCGTAAATGCAGGAGTATGAAAGGTTTCCACAAACCAATCCTTAAATCCTCCACCAACTGCAAGACCGTCAGGCTCACTCAAAACATACCCGCTTAATTCGGCAAGCAACTCTCCCTGAAGCCTTGCATTTTCGGGCATATATTCTCCAAAGCTCCAGTAAATTTCCTCCCCTTGACTATGAAATGCAAAAGCACGAATAAAATCATTATTTCTGCAAAGTCTTGCCATTGCTCTGCTTTCAGGCTCACTTTCAGGAAAAATTCCGCCAAATCTTGTAGGCGCCGGAGCATTAATTCCGTTTTTTATTTCAAGTGCTTTTAAAGCTTTCCAACCCGCATTAAAATTATGGTTTATATCAACTCCTGCGGCATTGGCCTGCCAACGCTTTTCAAGACCTATTGCCTCAACGCTGCTGCAATATTCACCGGCACTTTCTGCACCATTAATGGAAATTTCAACTCCATCAGGATTTACACAAGGGACGATGCAAAGTGTACGCTTATGAAAAGCACTTTCTGTTTTTACTCCACAAAAAAAATTTCTTTTGCTTATACTTTCCAATAGTTCGTCGAGAAATCTAAAAATAACAAGTGTCGTCAACCACTCCATACCATGAAAAGCACACGCAAATAAAACTTTTTTTCCTGTACCAAAGCTAATCATAGGAATTTCTCGTCCACAATGGCTTATACCGATACACTCTTTTTTAAGAAAGGGATACTTAGAAAAAAGCTCCCCTATAAGAAAATTTCTATTCTGTTCGTCATTAGGTGCATAGAGATATTTCTGATTAAGCACAATATCACCCCGCAATTATTTCCATATATCTTATGCAAAATTTCCTCAAAATATGAAAAATGTAATATTTGCTTTCTTTAGGGCAAGCTATTAACAATAAATTTGTTGTCAGGAGGAACTTTTATGCAGATGCGAACAGACCTTGCACTTGAAGCAAAAGAATTTGTCGACGAAAAAGAAGAAGGTGTTGTTGTCAAAGAAGAAGAACAGGACGGAATTAAAATTTCTGAAATTAAAATTCTCAACCAAAAAGCCGCCGAAAAGATGAATAAACCAATCGGAACATATATAACCGCCGAGCTTGCCCCACTCACAGACAATCTTCGTGATGGCGATTCCAAAGCCGAATATATCGGTAAACTTATTGAACCTCTGCTCCCAAAAGACGGCACAATTCTTATCGCAGGAATAGGCAATGAAACTATAACTCCCGACGCACTCGGCCCAAAAAGTGCGGATAATATTCTTGCAACACGACATATAACAGGCGAATTAAAGCGTTCATTAGGGCTTTCCGGACTTCGTTCAGTTGCTGTTCTTGCACCGGGAGTTCTCGGTCAGACAGGAATAGAAACAGGCGAACTCATCAAGAGCGTTGTCGAGAGTATAAAACCCTCGGCGGTAATAGCCATTGACGCTCTTGCCTCAAGAAGTCTTTCAAGGCTTGGCTGTACAATACAGATTTCAGACGCAGGAATTTCTCCGGGTTCAGGCGTTGGAAATCATCGTCTTAGCCTTAATAAAGAAACAATGGGAATACCCGTCATAGGCATAGGCGTTCCAACCGTAGTTGACGCACAAACTCTTGCATTAGAGCTTATACCTGAAGCAAAACTCTCATATCAGCAAAAAGGTCTGGTATCTCCTCGTGGAGAACAAATGATAGTAACCCCAAGAGAGATAGACCTTTTAATCGAAAGAGCTTCCCGTCTTGTTGGAATGTCTTTAAATTGTGCCTTGCATAAAGGATTAAGCGTAGAAGATTTTTGCTTACTTCTCGCTTAATAACTATAAATTTCGCAAAAATAAAGGGACGAATTGTATTCGCCCCTTTTATTTATATCACTGTTTTTCAACCGCTGAAGCATATCGAAAATCTGCTTCAGCACCAAACTGATGAAACATTACTCCCACTATCCCCTCTGTACTTGCATAATATCTTGTTTCAGTACAAATCGGATAAAATATCGCATTATCGCAAAGATATTTTTCAGCTTTAATAATTGTATCTAAACTCTCATAATCTGAAGAATTTTCTATTTTTTCGATATAAGAATCGTAGTCCTTTGAGCTTAAACCTGATACATTACCATTTTCATCTGTACGAAATTTTTTTAGTGTATCAAACGGAGAATCTCCGTCGCTCTGAATAGGCAAAAATGCCGCTGTATAATTGCCAACAGAAACAGCATATTCAAGTTCAGATTGGGAAACAGGATTTTTATTAAAATAATATCCTGTACTTTTGTTCCAATCCTCAAGTATTTCATTGATAAGCGGTTGAAGTTTTTCATCATCGGGACAAAGAATCTCAATATCAGTAAGCCTTGTTAATTCAAGCTCCTGCATACCATCATAAACAAACTGTCTTGCATTTTTATCGTGTTTAAGATACATCTCGCCAGCTTTTGTACGATAATTCTGCGAACCGACTTCCACAGATTTCGGCACAATTCCTCTTGTAATGTTATAATGTTCAGGCACAGCTTTTTCAATATTTTCCCTATTAAGAGCCTTTAGCAAACCCTTTCTTATATTACTATTCTGCATAGTTTTATTTTGCATATTAAAGCAAATACCCCATGTTGTATCATCATATTCCTTAATTGTCATTCCAGAATTTTTTGCACTTTCTAAATCACTGCCCGAAATGGCGTAACAATCTACTTTTCCATCAACAATAGCCTGATAACCATTGTCTATATTTCCTATTGAAATATCAACTCCCGTAGGAATAGCCTTTTTATCGCCAACATAATTTTTGTTATTTATAAGACTTATACTATTGTTATGAGACCAACCATAGCTTTTAATATAGAAAGCCCCATTTGATAAAATAAACTCGTCATCTCTGCCATACTGTCCTTTGGTTGACAGAAAGAATTTTTCATTGCAAGGCATAGTTGGCGGAAAGGTCAAAACCTTAGGAAAAGCCTCGTCCGAATATTCCAAATCAAAGATTATTTTATTTTCATCGACACTTATTCCAAGTTCTGATTCTTTAGCATTACCTTTATGAAATTTTTCCGCATTTTTCACGCAATAAAGGTCCTCAACTGTTTCAGAATCAGTTTCAGGCGATAATGCCCTCACAATTCCGTACCTAAAATCATTTGCCGTAAGAGCAGTACCATCATTCCATTTTAAACCATCACGCAAAGTAAATATAAAATGTGTATAGTCATTATTTGCCTCATAGCTTTCTGCCGCTCCAAGAATGGCTCTGTCATTTTCATCAAGCTTCATAAGCCCCTCAAAAATATTAAGAATTACAAGTCTTGATGAACTATCGTTTGCAACCTGTGGGTCAAGTGTAATAGGCTCACTTTCGATATTATATTTTATAGTCAGTTCTGATTTTACCCCATCATCAGAACAGCCATACATAAAAGATATAAGACTAAGCACCAAAAAGCCGGCTAAAAACATTTTCACAAAACGCATAGAAATTCTCCTTGCCAAAATCTATCTATATTAACACATAAGTTCGATAATAACTTTAAAATTCAACATTTTCATAAATGTTTATCTTTCAGGGAACCTCTGCGAGGTTTTTCTACACTCCCACATTTTGAGGAGCATAAAGTGTTTCGCCTTCTGCGGACGGCGACAAGGGCGTTGTCCTTGACCTACGAGTCTTTGAAAAGACTTGAGCGAAACTTTTAATTTTTATCAAATGCACATTATATTATCCATAATTAAGAATAATATGATTTATGCTCTAAATCAACTTACAAATCTGTTACACAAGATTATATATGAAAATTTCTGTTATTTATATCTCAAAAAGAAAAAGACGAGTGACAGCCTAAGCCATCACTCGTCTTTATTATTAGCTATTCAATTTTAGTTCAATCATTAACAAAATCATTCGTTAATAACAGTCTTATAAAGATTGATATAATCGCCGGCACTTCTGTTCCAGCTCAAATCCCATGTCATAGCACGCTTAACAAGAACATTCCAGCCATCACGCTGCCAATATCCTGCAATAGCTCTTCTTACAGCACCAAGCATATCCATTGCATCGTAATTCTTGAAAGTAAAGCCGTTACCTTCACCGTTTTCGCTATCCTGAATAGAGTCACGAAGACCGCCAACCTCACGAACAATCGGAATAGTACCATAGCGGAGAGCAATCATCTGAGAAAGTCCGCAAGGCTCTGCCTTAGAAGGCATCAGGAACATATCCGCACCTGCATAAATCTTTCTTGAAAGCTCAGGAATAAAGCCATGGCAAGCACAAAGTCTGCCTGGATATCTATCCTGCATAGACTGGAAAAAGCTTTCATATTCCCAATCGCCCGAACCAAGTATTACGAACTGGATATACTCCTCACGCATCATTTGGTCAAGAGCTGCCTTAACAAGGTCAAGCCCCTTATGAGATACAAGTCTTGTAACCATAGCAATAATCGGCACATCAGGATTTTGCTCAAGTGCGAGACGTTCCTGAAGTTTACGCTTATTTTCAGCCTTACCGCTGAGGTCATCAACACTAAAGTTATTATAAATCTGAATATCCGTTTCAGGATTATAAGAGTCAGTATCAATACCATTCAGAATACCGCAAAGCTTCCATGAACGGGCATTAAGAATCGGGTCAAGACCATGTGAGAACCATGGGTCACGAATTTCCCAAGCATAACTTGGACTAACTGTTGTTACTCTGTTAGCTGTTTCGATAGCACCCTTCATAAAGTTAATGCAACCGTCCCAATCGAGGACTGAACGCTGATGTGGTGGAATACCAACAACCTCTTCATAAAGCTCCGTACCATACTTACCTTGATACTGGATATTATGAATAGTAAAGATAGTCTTAATACCCTGGTACCACTGATTTTGCCCATAGAAAAGTGAATAGTATGTAGGTACGAGAGCCGTTTGCCAATCGTTACAATGAATAATATCAGGCTTAAAGTCGATAAATGGAAGCATTTCGAGAACCGCTCTTGAGAAGAAAGCGAACCGCTCTGCATCATCATAATGGCCATAAAGACCTGAACGCTTAAAGTAATACTGGTTATCGAGGAAATAATAAATTACTCCGCCCCAGCGAGCCTCAAAAACACCGCAATACTGTCTTCTCCACGCAACAGGCACAGAAAGACTTGTAATAAAACGCATTTCGTCTTTTAGATTTTGTGGTATTTCATCATAAAGTGGCATAACAATTCTTGTGCCTATCAACCTTCTGCGAAGAGCCTGCGGCAACGAACCGGAAACATCTGCCAGACCGCCTGATGCTGCAAACGGCTGAGCTTCACTTGTTACAAATAAAACCTTCAAGGTTTATACCTCCTTAAACTACAATCCAAAAAGCATTGTAAAGAATATTTTTATTATATATATGTCGATAGTATGAAAGCCCATACACAGCATCGGCATATAACCGCTCTCATTAAGAGAGTTATTTAAGCTTTAAAATCAGACTTTGCTTGCCTTGTTAATATAAACAGGATATGTAAGGAAACCCATCAGAGAGCGATTATCCTTTATAATAACATCTTTATCAGCTATAACATAGCTAAGGTTAGAGCCTGCACCAATGACTGTATCCTGCATTATAACGCAGTTGCTGACCTTTGCCCCCTTACCGATATGAACACCCTTAAAGAGTACACAGTTTTCAACTTCGCCTTCAATAACGCAGCCGTTTCCGATAAGCGTATTCTTAACATTAGAGCCAAGACCATATCTTGTTGGCATATCGTCACGAACCTTTGTATATATCGGTCTTGCAGAGTTGAAAAGATCGTTTCTTATATTCAAATCCATTAGCTGCATATTTGCATTGAAATAGCTGCTCATAGAATCCATAACTGCACAGAAGCCCTCAAATTCATAGCCATAAATTTTAAGTTTATCAAATTGTCCCTGAATAATATCCCTCTTAAAGTTATTCTTATTCTTGCTTACACATTCGCTTACAAGAGAAATCAAAAGCTCACGCTTCATAAGAATCTTATTAAGGTAAAAACTACAAGGACCTTCAATAATTGGGTTAATGAGGACATCTTTAACTCTGCCAGTAGAATCAAGAGAAAATACCGTTGGTTCGTCCTGATGCTCTGGTAACTGACCTCTTTTATATACAACAGTAATATCAGCGTCATTAGAAATATGCTTTTCAAGAACATTCTGATAATCTATGTTGCAAACAGTATCGCAATCGGAAATAAGTACATATTCCTCTTTAGAGTTAATAAGGAATTTCTTAATGGAATTAAGAATGCTTATTCTATTTCTGTATTCCTCCTCACTATTGTTAAAAGGAGGGAGAATAAAGAGTCCGTCACGCTTTCTTGATAAATCCCAAGCCTTACCTGTTCCGAGGTGATCCATAAGTGATTGATAGTTATTCTTTGTAATAACACCGACCTTGTTGATTCCTGAATTTACCATATTAGAAAGAGGGAAGTCTATAAGTCTGTACTTTCCGCCAAAAGGAACGGAACCCATAGTTCTCTTATCAGTAAGCTCGCTTATAAGCTCTCCGTGAAGGTTTGTGAAAATCAAGCCTATAACATTATTTCCACGCATATCAGTTTACCCCCTCTTTATCTTCATAGACCATTTCTTTCGGGGCAACGACAGCACCCTCACCTATTGTACGGTTATCGCCAACAACGGCAACTCCCCAATCTTCCTTGTTTTCTATATCCTCAGGTCTTGCACCAACAACTGCATTCTTCTTGATAACTGCATTTTCAGATACGATAGCATATTGAATTACAGCGCCTTCCTCAACCACAACACCAGGCATAAGTATTGAATCGTTTACAACTGCACCCGGAGCAACAGTAACATTAGAGAAAAGAACTGAGAAATCAACATTTCCCTCAATTATACAGCCATCAGAGATGAGTGAATTTTGCACAACGCCTGTCGGACTGACATAATGTGGGGCAACAACAGGATTTCGTGAATAAATTTTCCAATTTTCATCTGCAAGGTCGAGAGTAACATTCGGGTCGAGCAAGTCCATATTAGACTCCCAAAGACTTTCGATAGTTCCGACATCTTTCCAATATCCTGAGAATTCATAAGCGAACATTCTCTGACCATCTGCAAGCATTTTGGGAAGAATATCCTTACCAAAATCGTTAGAAGAATCCGGATTAGCTTCATCCTCAATAAGATACTTTCTGAGCTTATCCCAACTGAATACATAAATACCCATAGAAGCATTTGTACTCTTTGGGTGAGCCGGCTTTTCATCAAATTCGTAGATAGAACCATCAGGATTGGTGTTCAGAATGCCAAAGCGTGAAGCCTCTGCGAGCGGAACATCAATAACTGCAATAGTACAGTCTGCATTATGTTCCTTATGATAAGCAACCATTTTAGAATAATCCATCTTATAAATATGGTCGCCTGAAAGAATTACAACATACTCAGGATTATATCTATCTATGTAGTTTATATTTTGGTATATAGCATTTGCTGTACCGGAATACCAGTCCGCACCACCCTTTTTCTCATATGGTGAAAGAACCTGAACGCCAACATTCATACCGTCCAAATCCCAAGGCTGACCGTTACCTATATATTCATTAAGAACTAAAGGCTGATATTGCGTTAAAACGCCGACAGCCTCAATGCCTGAGTTCACACAGTTAGAGAGTGGGAAATCAATTATACGATACTTACCGCCATACGGAACTGCTGGCTTTGCGATTTTCTGTGTCAGTACGCCCAATCTGCTTCCCTGACCACCTGCAAGCAGCATTGCTACGACCTCTTGCTTTGGATACATCTGTACTCCTCCTTAGAATAACCCTTTGTTATCCGATTTTATATATTCAATATCTTGTAAACATCTTATATATTATTTTTTCTTGCTATTTCTTGGTTTTTTAATTTCTTTCTTAACCTCGGTTTTGGGCTCTGACTTAACTTCAGCAGGCTCAACCTTGACTTCCGCCTTAGTTTCTTTCT
>NZ_JBKXNW010000013.1:10968-85289 GCF_047012705.1 Pseudoruminococcus sp.
GGCTCAACCTTGACTTCCGCCTTAGTTTCTTTCTTAGCCTTAGTCTTTGGCTCTGTCTTAACTTCAGCAGGCTCAACCTTGACTTCCGCCTTAGTTTCTTTCTTAGCCTTAGTCTTTGGCTCTGTCTTAACTTCAGCAGGCTCAACCTTGACATCAACAGCTTCAACATCTATAAGTTTAGATTTTGATTTTGCCTTAGCCTTGGTGGTCTTAGTTTTCTTTTCACTCTTTGCGTCTGTAGAAACTGGTTTTGCCTTTGCTTTTGCTTTTGCCTTAGGCTTTTTCTCTGTAACCTCAGCGTCAATAACCTTTTTCTTTGCACGCTTTCTTACAAGCTTAAAGAACATTACAGAAAGTGGTGGCAAAGTCAATGTAATAGACTGTTCAAATCCGTGCATCGGAGCACCATCTGAACGAATCGCCTTGCCGTTTGATATTCCGCAACCGCCGAATTCAGTTGCCTCTGTATTGAATATTTCTGCATATGTGCCATCAAAAGGAACACCAATAGAATAATTTTCTCTAAGAACCGGCTGGAAGTTGCACACAACAATAATTTCCTTACCGCTCTTATCTATTCTTCTAAAGCTTATACAGCTTTGCGTATAGTCATCATTAGAAATCCAGTTAAAACCTTCCCAAGAGAAGTCAATCTCCCAGAGAGGACTATTTTCAAGGTAGAAGTGGTTAATAGCCTTAAAATATTCCTTGAGCTGATTATGTGCAGGATAGCTTGTCAACATCCAGTCAAGCTCTGTTGCATAATCCCATTCCTTAAACTGACCAAATTCAGTACCCATAAAAACAAGCTTTTTACCTGGGTGAGCCATCATATACGCCATAAAAGTACGAACTCCTGCAAACTTCTGCTCGTAACTGCCCGGCATCTTATTGATAAGAGAAGCCTTTCCATGAACAACCTCATCGTGAGAAATCGGAAGAACAAAGTTCTCAGAGAAAGCATAATAGAATGAGAATGTAAGATTATCGTGATTAAATGGTCTATAGAGCGGGTCAAGCGAAATATAGTGGAGCATATCGTTCATCCAGCCCATATTCCACTTATAGTTAAAGCCCAAACCGCCCGAATATGTAGGGCGAGAAACCATTGGCCAAGAGGTTGATTCTTCTGCAATCATCATAACCTCAGGGAAATATTGGAAAGCCGCCTCATTAAGTCTTCTAAGGAAGGCAACCGCCTCAAGATTTTCCTTACCGCCAAATTTATTTGGAACCCATTCGCCGTCACGCCTTGAATAATCAAGATAGAGCATAGAAGCAACAGCGTCAACTCTGATTCCGTCAATATGATAATAATCCATCCAGAATATAGCACTCGAAATAAGGAAACTTACAACCTCATTTTTGCCATAGTCGAATACAAGGGTTCCCCAATCCTTGTGTTCGCCCTTTCTTGGGTCAGCATATTCATAGCAAGGAGTGCCATCAAATTTTGCAAGACCATAAGAGTCTCTTGGGAAATGAGCAGGAACCCAGTCCATAATAACATAAAGTCCTGCCTCATGGCATTTATCTATAAACGTCATAAAATCGAAAGGTGTGCCATATCGTGCAGTCGGAGCAAAATATCCTGTAACCTGATATCCCCAAGAAGCATCGAAAGGATATTCTGTCAAAGGCATAAGTTCAATATGTGTATAGCCCATATCCTTAACATAAGGAATAAGCTCGTCCGCAAGCTTTGTATAAGAGAAAGTATTTCCGTCCGCATACTTTCTCCATGAACCAACATGGAGTTCATAAATATTTACAGGACTTGAATAATGAGAGGTATTTTTCTTATGCTGATACCATTTGTCATCAGTCCATTTAAAACCGTCAATATCAAAATAAACAGATGCGTTATTAGGGCGTGTTTCATAGTGATAAGCGTATGGGTCAGATTTGAGAATACAAACATCATCAAAAGTTTCTATACTATATTTATATATAGTAAAGTTTTCTATACCCTCATCAATATAGCATTCCCAGATTCCGCCATCACTAATTCGCTGCATCGGATTTTTCTCTCTATCCCAGTCATTGAAAGTACCGACAACTGAAACAGTCTTTGCATTAGGCGCCCAAGTACGAAACACAAAAGATGTTCCCTTACCAGTCTTTACCTTATGTACGCCAAGGAAATTATAGGCTGTATAATTCTCACCGTTGTGGAACGATTCAATAGGGGACATTTCGAGGTTTTCTTTATTTTCGAGAATCATATATATTCCTCCTGCTCTTTGAGTAATGCCAAAACGAACCGATTTTGACCTTATTTTATTTAAAAATATACAAGCGTAGAAAAGAGTTACTAAAATTTTCTGCGGTTGTTTCAAAAACGATATAGTTTGGTATTCCATTTGCTTATTATATGTATATCATACCAATTTTTTGGATAATTTTCAAGTCTTATTAGCTCATTTTAATAATTTTTTGTATAATTTATGAAAAATGACCATTAAATCTATATAAACCTTAGGTAAAGCCCGAAAATCATCTTTCAAAAATAAAGTATAATACCTCTCTCTCGTCGAAAAAAAGTAATTTTCGTCACCAAATTTCTATAATATTAAACTCATTTTATTTTATCCCAAAATGATTATTAAAATAAAATTCATAAAATTTAGTGAAATTTATTTAAATTTATGCTATAATTTATTTTGTATATAAAACAGTAGAATTACTATATTCAGCTGTCAATTTATAAATACAAAACATCAGCAGAATTAATACTCTGCCGTTCCAAATATGAGGGGGATTACAACCTATGACAAAAGGAAAAATATTAGTAGTAGATGATGATAAAAATATCTGTGAACTTCTCAGACTTTATATCGAAAAAGAGGGCTATGATATAGAAATTGCGAATGACGGTCAGGAGGCACTTACAAAATTTAAAGAAGTACAGCCGGATCTCATTATGCTCGATATAATGCTTCCTATCCACGACGGACTTTATGTCTGCCGAGAAATCAGAAAGACCTCGCAAGTGCCTATTATTATGCTCACCGCAAAAGGTGAAGTTTTCGATAAGGTTCTCGGTCTTGAGCTTGGTGCAGATGACTATGTAGTAAAACCGTTTGAAGCTAAGGAAATCATAGCAAGAATAAAGGCTGTTCTTAGAAGAACAGGTGGCGACAAAGTCGAAGAAGAAATCAAGCTTGTCAAATATGATAAACTTTCTATAAACCTCACCAACTATGAGCTTAAAGTCAATGGTGTTCAGATTGACACTCCTCCAAAGGAGCTTGAACTTATCTATCAACTTGCAAGCAATCCAAACAGAGTCTTCACCCGCGACCAACTCCTTGATGAAGTATGGGGATTTGATTACTATGGTGATTCACGAACAGTTGATGTCCATGTAAAACGTCTTAGAGAAAAGTTAGAAGGTGTTTCAGATAAATGGGCGTTAAAGACAGTATGGGGAGTTGGATATAAATTTGAAGTTAAAGATTAAATTTCGACTCAACGGACAAAGTACACTTTTTCATAAATATCTTGCAATAAGCTTTGTCATTATACTCCTTAGTTTCTTAATTTTAGGTTTTATACTTATGACTGTTTTAACACAGTATTGGACAAACACCAAAATGGAAACGATGAGCAAAAATACCTCGTCTCTCGCCTCACTCTGCACAAGATACATAAGATTAAAAGATTCCATAAAGCAGGATTATTTCTTTGATGAAAGCGTTGCGCTTCAAGATATTATGGAAACCGTTTCAAGCAATATAGGCGGCGAAGTATTCTTCGTTAATGCCAACGGAAAAATAATTGTTTCCAATAGTAACGCAGAGTACGCTACCGAAGGAAAATTCATAGATTATGAAGTGGTAAAGGATACTATTATTAACAGCAAATATTATAAAGAAACCGACCTCGGCGGAGTATTCAAGCAAAATCATTATATCTATGGTCTGCCTGTTTATATCGGCGACCAGCTTGTCTGCATAGCCTTCACAACCGCAGATACATCAGAATACTACCAATTCACCTCACTTATGCTTAATATATTCCTTGTTTCTGCACTTATCACTTTTGCAATCGCAATCATAGCTATAGGTATCTACACATATTATATGGTTAAGCCTCTGCGTCAGATTGCTTTTGCCGCACATAAATTTGGTCAGGGCGATTTCAGTACAAGGGTCAAGGTTAAATCGCGAGATGAAATCGGTCAGCTTGCTGATGAATTCAACAGTATGGCGGAATCTCTGAGCTCCTCTGAAAATATTCGCCGTAGCTTTATAGCCAATGTTTCACACGAACTTAAAACCCCTATGACAACCATAGCCGGATTTATAGACGGCATCCTTGACGGCACTATTCCACAAGAAAAGCAAACTTACTACCTCAAAATAGTAAGCGATGAAGTTCGCAGACTTTCACGCCTTGTCCGTTCTATGCTCGACCTTTCTAAAATTGACAGTGGCGAGCTAAAGCTGAACTATCAAAATTTCGACCTTGTTTCTACACTTATTTCTGCTCTCGTAACCTTTGAAGCAGAAATAGACCGTAAAAATATAGAAATTCGTGGACTTGAAGATATGCAAAGCGTTTATATCGACGGTGACGCAGATCTTATTCATCAGGTAGTCTATAACCTTATAGAGAACGCTGTGAAATTTGTCAATGAAAATGGATATATTCAGTTTGTCATAAATGATTTGCCCGATAAAACAGAATTTGCCATTATAAACAGCGGTCACGGAATTGATAAAAACGACCTTGCACTTGTCTTTGATAAATTCTATAAAACAGATAAGTCCAGGAGTATTGATAAAAAGGGTATGGGCTTAGGACTTTACCTTGTAAAAACAATTATCGGACTTCACGGCGGTAAAATCACTGTTTCAAGTGAAGTTAATAAATATTGTCGCTTTGATTTCTATATTCCACGCAAAACACCTAAGAAATCACGACATGAAAACAAAATTTCAAAGCTTGAAAATAAAAACTCTAAACTTCCCTTCAAAAAAGGAGAATCAGCAAAATGAGCGATGAACGCAGAGAGGACGATTTCAACCAAAACTCTTGGCAGTATAAACAGCCAGGCTCCGAATCGTCCGCACCGCAGGAAGAACAAAGACTTCCACAGGACAAAAATTATAATGATATGAAGGAAGGCTTTAATTCTCCACAAACTCAATATAACGCTGACAATGGATACAGCTATCAGCCATCATCAGCCTCAAATAGCACTAAACCATATCATCAACAATATAATAGCTATTCCAACCAATCATATAAAACTCCCGCAATAACCGAAAATTACCCTGAACAGTCAAATTCTTTTGAAAATCAACCGTATTATAACAACTACGGTCAGCAAAGCCAACCATATCAATCGCAATATTCTACACCATATACTCCACCTCTACCATTATCTAATAGAAAGCGTAGAACAAAAAAATTTATGAAGGCTCTTGCAATCTGCCTTGCCATTATAGTCCCAAGTGCAGCAATAGGTGTTACCGTTGCTACACTTAGAATAAATACTTTCAAAGAAGACGATAGCATAAAATATGATTCATCAGGCGAATATTCCTATTATGTTCCCGAAAATTCGTGGATTCAAACATCAAAAATTCCTGATGTCTCCGCGAATCCAAACGGACCGCAGATTGAAACTGCCTCGACTCCTGAAACAAGTGGTGATAACGAGGCAATTTCAGTCTATAATAAGGTTTCGCCAAGCATAGTTGGAATAGTAGCCTATCCGGCCGGAACCGATTATACAATAACAGAATCAAATGAAGGTTCGGGAATTATCATCAGTAGCGACGGCTACATAGCTACAAATAGCCATGTTATAAATGATTCGAAGGATACGGGAGTCCTCGTCAAACTAAGCACCAACGAAGAATATATTGGTGCAGTTGTAGGATTTGATAAGCGTACTGACCTTGCCGTCGTAAAAATTGACGCAAAGAATCTTCCCGCCGCAGAATTCGCAGATTCCAATAGTGTTACTATCGGACAAAACGCCTATGCTATCGGCAATCCCGGCGGATTACAATTTTCAAATTCTCTTACAAAAGGCACAATTTCTGCAATAAACAGAACTATAAGTTCAAATAGTGCCGTAAAATATATTCAGACTGATGCCGCCATCAACCCAGGAAATTCAGGTGGTGCTTTAATAAACCCATATGGTCAGATTATCGGAATAAATACATCTAAGCTTGTTTCTGAAGAATATGAAGGTATGGGCTTTGCCATTCCAAGTAATACAGTAATAAGTATAGTAAATAATATTATCCGAAACGGCTATGTCAAGGGCAGAGCCTATCTTGGCATTACTGCATCCGAATGGTCAACCTATGCCGCCAAAAAGAACGATACTCCTATTGGCGTAAAAATTGAATCCCTATCATCAGAAAATGTATTTTCAGGCACAGATGTTCAAGCAGGCGATATAATCACAGAAATCGGCGGCAAAACCGTCAAAAACCTTTCGTCTATGTTTGATGCAATAGATGAAAATAAACCTGGCGATAGAATAACTATCAAACTTTTCAGGCTTAAAAATTACAGTTCTGATAGCAAAGCTAAGAGCTTTAGCGTATCAGTTGTGCTTTTGGAGGATACTGGACAATAATGGCTGATATTCATAATATTTTAAGAGAATATTTCGGCTATCATTCGTTCCGCACAGGTCAGGAAGAAATCATAAATTCAATACTTGCTAATCGTGATGTTCTTGCGATTATGCCAACCGGGGCGGGTAAATCTGTATGCTATCAGGTTCCCGCCCTTGCACTTGACGGAATAACAATAGTCGTTTCACCGCTAATTTCACTTATGCAGGACCAAGTCCGTTCGCTAATAGAAATGGGTATAAGGGGAGCATATCTAAATAGCTCGCTTACACCAAGACAAATCGCCCTTGCCACAGAACGCGCAAAATCCGGCATGTATAAAATAATATATGTTGCTCCGGAAAGACTTCTCACCAAGAATTTTATTGATTTTGCCAAAAATGCAAATATATCACTTCTTGCGATAGACGAGGCTCATTGTATCTCTCAATGGGGACACGAATTTCGACCAAGCTATACGAAAATTTCAGATTTTATAGAGCTTCTTCCTTATCGCCCAATAGTTGCCGCCTTTACTGCAACAGCGACAAACCTTGTCAAGCAAGATATTACCGAAAAATTAAAGCTCAATTCGCCATTTGAGCTTACCACGGGCTTTGATAGACCAAATCTGCATTTCGCTGTTTATAAACCACTATCTAAAGAAAGCTGGATATTAAATTATCTTGAAAGAAATCCCGATGAATCGGGCATAATCTACTGTTCATCAAGAAAAATCGTCGAAAGATTATGTGAAACACTTTCTGAAAACGGCATAGATACTCTTCCCTATCACGCAGGAATGTCCGACGAACTCCGAACCAAAAATCAGGACGATTTCATATATGACCGAGTTAAAATTATTGTTGCAACCTCCGCATTTGGTATGGGAATAAACAAACCAAATGTACGCTTTGTAATACACTATCATATGCCAAGAAATATTGAGCAATATTATCAGGAAGCAGGTCGTGCAGGTCGTGACGGCGAAAAAGCTGAATGTATCTTACTCTATAGCGCTTCAGATGTTTCTCTTAATAAATTTATGATTAACAAGGGCAGTGAAGAAAACGAAAGTCTTACACCAGAAGAAAGACAAGCCTTTCTAAAAGAAGAGCTTGAAAAGCTAAAAATGATGACCTTTTATTCCACCTCAAAAACAGTTTGTCTTAGAAAGCGTATGCTTAATTATTTTGGCGAATATGCACCCCAACATTGCAATAATTGCAGTGTATGCGAGGGTTATACAAACGATGACTATTCCGAAATTATCAAACCAATTCGCAAAACTGAAAGCTATACTAAAGAAGAAGTCATTCCTGATAAGGAACTTTTCGAGCGTTTAAAGGTTTTGCGAAAAAATATCGCTATGCGACAGAGCGTTCCTGCTTATGTTGTATTTTCAGATGCAACGCTGCGAGAAATGTCAGGCACTAAACCAAGAACCGAAAAAGAATTTTTATCAGTAAATGGTGTTGGCGATAATAAGCTAAAACGCTACGGCTCAATGTTCCTTGCCGAAATTCAAAAATACATTGACGAAAAAGGTGTATAAATATGAAAAACTATATATTCATCGAAACTCCCCTCGGTAAAATGACTCTTGCTGAGGAAAACAACTATATAACTAATATTGCCTATGGCGAAAGCAAATTTGAAGATTCTTGCGAAAACGAAACCGAACTTTTAAGCCAAACCAAGCAACAGCTTTCAGAATATTTCAACGGTGAACGCAAAGAATTTAATCTCCCACTAAAGCCATCAGGAACAGTATTTCAGCTTTCAGTTTGGAAAGCGTTAATAGAAATCCCTTATGGTAAAACAGCAAGCTATAAAACCATTGCCAATAAAATACATCAACCTTGTGCGGCGAGAGCCGTAGGAATGGCTAATAACAAAAATCCTATTGTAATAGTTATTCCTTGCCATAGAGTGGTCGGGGCAAAAGGTATTATCAGAGGTTACGGCGGAGGAATAGATAAACTCAAATTCCTTTTAAAACTTGAAAATATCACAGATGTTGAAGATTTTCCAATAAAGTGGTAAAATAATTTATGGTGGTGAGTTTAGTGGACATACATAGAATGAAACTAAACAATAAGCCGTTCACAATGATTAAAAACGGCAGAAAAAATATTGAGCTTAGACTTTATGACGAAAAACGCAGAAAACTAAATATTGGTGATGAAATCATATTTGAAAATCTTGAAGATGGCGAAACAATAAGCGTCACAGTTTTGGCACTACATAAATACGAAAGCTTCGCAGCACTCTATAAGCATTTTGATAAATCTGCTATGGGTTATGAAGATAACGAAATTGCGAATCCTGACGATATGAACGAATATTACACTCCCGAAAAACAAAAACAATACGGCGTTGTCGGAATTGAAATATCACTTAATAAATAATCAAATTTTCTCAATAATGTAGGGTCGAACTGTGTTCGTCCGCCAAGAAACTACTCTTATACAAAAGCCAATTTTAATATATCAACAATAAACTATTAGGAGCTGAACCTATGGCACAAGGTAATAGAATACCACAAAAAATGCCTGATAGGGCAGTTCAAAATTTCACCACAAAAAAGAATACTCATAAACGACCACGGTTTTATATTAAAGAAATTGTCGAAAATATCTTCGGTGGAATTATAATTGGTTCAACAATATTTGTTGGCGGTATAAATTGCGGCGCAATGGCAAATGCCTTAAATCTTTATGATAAACTTATACGCTCAATAGGCAAGCTATTCAAAAACTTTAATTATAATTTTCTACTTCTTTTGCAAATTGCAACGGGTATTATCTCCGGAATATTTCTGTTTTCACAAATGATATTAGATTTAATGCAAAAATTTGAATATCCTATGATGTACCTTTTCATGGGTGTAATAATAGGCTCTCTGCCGTCAATTTATCGCCGAGGAAAAATCAAAAAATTCAATCCTCTCTATTTTTTATGGGTAATTCTCGGCGGAGGCCTTGCCTATGCTCTTAATTTTCTGCCTAAAAATCATTTTATAAGCAACCCAACAGATTTTCAAAACTATGTAATGTTGTTTATAAGCGGTATAATATCGGCAATAGCTATACTTATTCCGGGAATAAATCTTTCCCATAGCTTATATTTTATTGGAATGTATAATTCCATACTTTCATCAATTATTAACTTTGATTTGTTAAATTTATTTTTAATTTTTCTCGGATTTTTTATAGGCTGTCTGCTTACTGCAAAAATTCTTAGTTTCACAATCAAGCGTTTTCCCGCTCCAACGCACCTTATAATAATCGGTCTTATGCTTGTTTGTGTAATCGAAATTTTTCCGGGAATACCCAATAATTATATTATAGTTGCCTGTATAGCAGGATTTATTTTCGGAGCAGGCGGGGTTTATCTTATAACAAAATAATATATATATTAGTAACTATGTATATTGACATTAAAGAAAATTTATCTCTGCACCTACAAAATTTACAAAAAATCTTTGACTTTTGCGTGAGATTGTGCTAAAATGTTAGGAGAGGTATTGCAAAATGGGAATGGTAACAGTTATAACCTCCGGTAAAGGAGGAACAGGAAAATCTACGGTTTCCGTAGGCTTAGCGGCGGCACTTGTTCGTCGCGGAAATAGAGTTCTGCTTATAGATTGTGACGCTGGTATGCGCGGCATCGACCTTATGCTTGGTGTAAGCAGCGACCTTGTCTTTGATATAGCAGATGTTATTAACGGAAGCTGTCCGCCTGCGAGTGCTATCTATCCTTGCAAAAATATGGCAGAGCTTTATGTGCTGCCTGCTCCGCAGAGCGTTCACGATGAGCTTAGCCCCTATCTTATGCGACAGCTTACAAATATCCTTCGTAAATATTACGACCATATAATTATCGACTGCCCCGCAGGTATCGGCTCAGGTTTTGAGGCTGCTATCGCTCCTGCGGATAGAGCGTTCCTCGTCTGTAATGCAGATCCGCTCTCGGCTCGTGGCTGTTCTATGGTCAGAGAAAACCTTCAATCGGCAGGAATAACAAACATAAGACTTGTAATCAACAAATTTTCCGAAAAAAAATTCAGAAAAGCCAATCTCTACGAAGATTTAGATGCAGTCATTGACGAAGCAGGCGCAAGACTTATTGCTGTAATTCCTGAAGATTTCACTGCATCAGCGCTTTCTCAACAAGGCAAACCTATTGAGGGAAATTCTGATGCCGTCTACGCTTTCAACCGATTTGCCGCAAGGGCGGACGGAGAGAATGTTCCTCTCGGAATAAAATAAGCCCTATATACGAAATTGTAACTTAAACTCTCAGGAGGTAATTTTTAATGAATATAGCTCTTATTGCACACGATTCAAAAAAGGAACTTATGGTTCAATTCTGTATCGCATATTGTGGTATCCTCAGCAGACATACCCTATGTGCAACAGGTGTAACAGGCAAACTCGTAGCTGAAGCAACCGGTCTTGAGATTCAGCGTTTTCTCGGCGGCGCTCAGGGTGGCGACCAACAAATCGCCGCAAGAATAGCATTCAACGAAGTTGATATGCTTATCTTCCTGCGTGACCCACAAAATCCTAAGCCGCACGAACCAAACGATATAAACCTTCTTCGTCTTTGCGATATGCACAATATCCCAGTTGCAACCAATATTGCTACCGGTGAAGTTCTTATTCATGGCCTTGAGCGTGGTGACCTTGATTGGCGTAATATCATAAAGTCCTAATTAAACCAATCAACAAATATTCTGTTAATATACGCATTATTAGGAAATTCTGCAATAATAAGTATAACGTATATCTACAAACCAAAATAACTGCGTTTCCTCAAGATAAGGATACGCAGTTATTTTTAATATAAAGGCATAATTGACAATTTTTATTACATTGTGTATACTTATCATTATGATGATATTTGCACATACAGTAGGCGTTTCTCCCTAAGTAAGGGTTGTAATAACATGGTTACATACAGCAAATTTATTCGGTTTGTCATTATGTTGACTGAAATTATCACTCTTTACTTTTTAACACGATTTTCGGAAAAACCGCTTACCACCAATATTCTACGTACTGACTATATTATATAAAAGTCAAATAAACAACTTTTAAAATGAAGGAAGATATAAAATGGATTTAATTACTAAAAGCGTAAAAGGAACTCAAGATGTACTGCCAAAAGAAAGCTATAAATGGCAGTTTATCGAAAAAATAATGAGAGAAGAAGCTCAGGCTCACTCTTTCAAAGAAATTCGTACACCTGTTTTTGAACATACAGAACTTTTCCAGCGTTCAGTTGGTGATACAACAGATGTTGTTCAAAAAGAAATGTATACATTTAATACAAAGGGCGAAGATTCAATTACACTCCGTCCAGAGGGTACAGCTGGTTCAGCAAGAGCTATCCTCGAACACGGTGTATATAATGACGGCTATCCTATCAAGGCTTACTATTTCACATCTTGCTACCGTTACGAAAAGCCGCAAAAGGGCAGACTTCGTGAATTTCACCAGTTTGGTATGGAAGTATACGGTGCAGCTTCATATTTTGCTGACGCTGAAGTTATCTGTGCAGCAGATTCCATATTTAAGCGTCTTGGAGTTAAGGGATTAAACCTTGAAATTAACTCTATCGGTTGTCCAAAGTGTCGTGCAAATTATCACAAGGCACTTAAAGAATATTTTGCAGGACACACATCAGAACTTTGCGAAACCTGCCTTTCCCGACTTGAGAAAAACCCAATGAGAATACTTGACTGCAAAAGTCCTATCTGCTCTAAAATTGCAGAAAAAGCTCCAACTGTCCTTGACTATATTTGTGATGATTGTAGAGAGCACTTTGAGGGTGTAAAAAAGTGTCTTGATGCCGTTGGTATAGAATATACTGTAAACCCAACTATAGTTCGTGGACTTGATTACTATACACGCACTGTTTTTGAGTTTGTTTCCTCATCTATTGGTGCACAGGGTACAGTTTGTGGCGGTGGTCGCTATGATGGCCTTATCGAAGAGCTTGGTGGTCAACACACACCATCTCTCGGATATGCAATCGGTATTGAGCGACTTCTCCTCTTGCTTGAAGCTCAGGGCATTGAAATTCCAGCCGCACCAACCTGTGATATTTATATTGCAGGCTTAGGCGAAAAAGCACAGCTTAAATCCTTTGAGCTTGTAAAAACAGTTCGTTCATCATCACTTTCTGCCGAATGTGATATTGTAGGCAGAAGCCTTAAAGCACAGATGAAGTATGCTGATAAAATCGGAGCAAAGTTCAGTGTAGTTCTCGGCGATAGTGAGATTGAAAGTGGCAAAGCACAGCTCAAAAATATGGAAACTGGTGAGAAAACAGAAATTTCTCTCGGAGAAAACTTCTTCTCAGATTTCTATAATGTCTATATTCAATCGCAGTTCGCTGTAAAATAATAAACTAAAAGTGGTTGCAGGCCTAATAAGCTTGTAACCACTTTTTTGTAAACTCAAAATTGTAGATTTAAGAGTTCCGATAAGTTTTCAACAATATGGTCTGGAAATGTTGAAAGCTTATCAGGATTTCCCAATCCTCCAAATCCTTGCTTTATCCATACTGTTCTCATTCCTATATGCTGTGCAGGGATAATATCATTATCAAGCCTATCCCCTATCATATAAGCATTTTGTGCAGAACAATTTGCCTGCTTCAATGCAAATGCAAAAATTCGTTCATCAGGCTTTGCAAAACCAACATCAGATGAAGAAATAATCACATTAAAATAATCATATATTTTAAACTGTCTTAATCTTTCTGCCAAATCTTTATTTTGATTTGCAATAATTCCAAGATTATATTTTACGCTTAAAGAATTTAAAATATAATCTGCCTTTGGATATATAATTTCAAGCTCACTTTTCCAATCTGCTTTCTTTAGCCCATATCTTTCTAAAGTACACTTATAGCAATTCATATTACAACAAGCATAATATTCCATCTTATGATAAAATTCATCATAGCTAACGGAACTTCCATTGATAGTATCAATAATTCTTTGCTTTTCACATTCTGTTTCATCTACAAGTGTAGAACCGACATCAAAAAACAACCATTTCTTCATAAGCTCCTCCAAAATATCAACACCCTGTTTATCATAAATTATATGATAAACAGGGTGTTATTTTATAAAGCCAACATTATTGTAATATATATTTTCTCATTTTTCTACGAACAATAAGAACAATCGCTACAATAATACCGATAATCAAAACAGAACCACCAATAGTTACACTATAGAACATTGGCTTATTAGCATAGAAAATAACGAAATTATTCGGTGAAACAGTTATATTTGAAATAATTTTCTTATTTTCATTAAACTGTCCATTTGAACCTACCGAACAATCATCGCAGTAAAATACGACTTGGTTTTCAAAACCTTCTGGAATATTAAATTCAACCTTGCCATTATTGCTGCTCAGATACTTTAATAAATCTTCTCCAGATTTATTAAACAAAACCTTTATTTCTTTGCCATTAGAATCAAGAATAACTATTTTCAGACTTCCCAATTTTCCTCCATTATCTGAAGGAATAACTGTAACTTTCTGTTCCTGTACCTGATAACGACCATTATCTTCTATACCACTGACTATAAGTGTCGGTGGAGTCTTATCAACTACAAACTTAACTTCAAGTCCCTTCAAATCACTATAAGCCACAGAACCAGCCTTATCAGTTGATTCGATTTTAATATCGTAGTCACTCTCATTTTCAAATAATGATGAATTTATAACATACTTTCTCTCACACCACTTAGAAGTATCTGTAGTTTCAGATGTTGTATAGTCCTCATTTTCTTTAAGAGCTGTTCCATTAAGCTTAACTACATAATTTTCTATCGGGTCAACATTTATCTCTTGAATAACTATATCATTATCAACACTTGAAACATAATAGTTATCTAAAAGCTTTTGTGTATTCTCATCAATCTTAAATGTCGAACCATTTCGGTTTATAGAGAATTCTGCATTATCATATGTTTTGCCATCATCAAGAAGAATCTTTTCTGTCTTATTACCAGACATATCTGCAACAGAACAGCTAAGTGTATATACCGCATCATCGCTAAGATTATCAACAACATATGAATATGATGTACTGCTATTTTTTCTAAGATACTTGCTAAGGTCAATGTTTTCTTTTTTGAATTGTCCCGAGCTTGTCATCATAAGTGCTTCAAGAACTGGTTTAAAGCTCTTAAAATCAATATTAGTATCGCTTGCATCGATAGTAAAGCCGTAGGTCTTATCTTTGTTAGCAGTATTATTTTTAATATTAGTAACCTTTAAGCTTGGTTTTTTAGTATCAATAATCAAATAATCCGAAGCATAGTTGTTCATCTTATTATTTGAACGGTCTGTATATTCAACCTCTATACGATATTTTCCGTCCTTATTAATCGAGAAAGTACCTATATGTAGGTCTGAATTATTATCCGTCCAGTTTACTGAAGGATTCAATGTACGCTCTCCATTTATATCATAAACCATAACTCTGACATCTTCAGAATAGAAATTAGCCTCATTTATTTTCAGTGTAGCGTCTATTTTACCATCATAATAAGCTGTTCCATCTGATGTTGATATTGGTTTATTAAGGGTTACATCTATTTCAGGTTTGATATTGTCAACTATTATCTTCTTAGTATCTGATTTATCACTATCATTTTGTGACATATCATATGCTGTAAATTTAACAGTACCATTATACTGATGCTGAGCGTCAAGAACTGATTTTGGAATTCTGAATGTTGCAGTATTAACATTACCGTTTCTCTTTATATCAGCCTTGCTGATTGCTTCATTAAGCAACTGTGCATTAACATTACTTGAATTATTATCTTTCAAATAGCTATATACAAATTTTCCAATAGCTGTGGTATCATCTTCTGCGGAAATAGTAACCGTAACAGGTGCATTGTAATAACCAAATGTTATAGAATTAAGCACACTTTGGAAAACATTCTGGCTATAGGATATTTTCAAGTTTTTAGGTGCAGTCTTATCAACTGTAAACTTATCCTCAACATTGTTCTGTACTTTTCTTCCTGCTAAGTCCTCATACTCTATCTTAAAAGTATAATTAGCATCAGCCGAATATTTAATATTCGCTGTGTATACATCGCCATTTTTTATCCAGTTGCTTCTCTTGCTAAGGTATTGAGCATAATTCTCAACACCAACAGCTTTTCCATTAACATCAACTGCAGTAATGCTTGCAACAATCTCATCTGCTCTGAAATTACGCTCAGCAACGCTAATAGTAGCTATCTGTGCAGAATTATAATATTTAATTCCATTAGCAGTATTTACAACCTTATTTGGAGAATATGCGACATTGATTACAGGATTAGTATGGTCAACAATAATCTCATTCGATGTATAAGTTTTCATTTTATTATTTGACCTATCAATATAATTAATCGTTATAACATACTCTCCCTCTTTTGAGAGTTTAAGATTGCCTGTCCAAGTATCGCCACTCTGTTTCCAGTTATTCACCTTTTGCTTTGAACCATTGACCGCTATATTAACATCTTCCGGATAGAAGTTTGCCTCAGTAATCTTAATAGTAGCAGTTGCACTATCCTTATAGTATAGCTTATATGAATTTCCTTCTGTACCATAGTTATAATTACTTACATCATTCATATCATATGCAGTAACAACCCTATCAGCCTTGCTAAATTCAACACTTCTTGTAGGCGATATAGTATCGACTATAACAATACTATTTTTATTATCATTCTTTACACTACTTGTATTTCCAGACCTATCAGTTGCAGTAAAGGAAATTTTTCCTCTATACTGTTTTGATTGGTCGGCTGTAAGAGTAAATTTTGCGGTTGCTGTTTTACCATCTGAAGAAATTATCACATTTTTAATATTTCCGCTATCACTTTTCAGATTTTTAGTGGTGCTTGCGCCATTCTCTCTTGTATATGTCCATTTCATACTGTCAACGCCTGAAATATCATCAACCGCTGTCAAAGTAACTGTAACATCTTTCTGATATGCGTAATAACCAAAAGTAATTCCATTTAATACACTTTCCCAGAAATTAAGTTCTTTGCTATATGAAATTTTCATCTTTGAGGTTGATGGAGCATACTCATCAACTGTAAATTTATCCTGCTTATAGTTATCAGCAGAGTGAGAAGCCAAATCGGAATAAGAAATATCAAAAGTATAATTTGCATTTATAGAATACTTTATTGTTGCTGTATATGTATCTCCATTCTTTTTCCAGCTATCTCTTGATGAAAGATATGCTGCATAGTCAGTCACTTTGATGTCATTTCCGCCTGCATCTTTAGCACTAACTGTTACTGCAACATCATCTGCACGGAAATTACGCTCAGTAATTTTAATCGTTGCTGTCTGCTGTTTATTGCAGTAAACATTTTTATTTGCATCAGAAATTTTATTTTCTGGAGAATATTGAACATCTATAACCGGCTTGGTTCTATCAATAATTATAGTATTAGACTCATACGACTTCATTTCATTAGTTGAACGGTCCGTATATGTCATTTTAATAATATGCTCTCCCTCATCACTTAGGGTAAGCGTATTTGTATACTCATCACCATTTTGTTGCCAATTTTCGCTAAAGTCTATAGACTTACCATTATCATATAGATTAATATCCTCGCCAAAGAAATTAGCTTCTTTAACTGTAAATTTGAGAGTAGCATTATTTTTATAATAAAGTCTGTAATTATTCGTGTCAGACTTCATATCATATGTAGCATTTTTAAAGCTATCTGCATATATTGCCTTTACAAAGTTGTTTGTTTGATATTCAACGCTTCTTGTCGGTGAAATATTATCAACAACAATTACTCTCTCATCTTTATTTTCTACCGGACAAGTTGCTGTTTTTCCTGCCATATCAGTAACCGTAAACGAAATCGTTCCACGATACTGTTTGCTTTCCTCTGCTGACAATTCGACTATTACTTTACCAGTTTTTACATCTTCAGAGAATGTAATATCTTCTTTGTTAAAATGCTTACTTACATCAGCAACAGATGAATCACTTGAGCCATTTTGTCTTTGATATACCCAATCAATCGAATCAATACCAGAAGTCATATCCTCTGCACTAAATGTAATTGTTACATTATCCTTATAATAATAGGTATTGAATATAATGTTATCAATAATTTCTTCAAAGAAGTTCTTTTCTTCAGAATATTTAGCACTAAGATTTGTAGGTGGTGTTTGGTCAATCGCAAAATCAGGTGAATTATATTTTTCCTCAGCATCGTTTCCTGCGAGATCTGTATAATTTAATGTAAAGCCATAGTTCGCATCTTTGTTAAACTCAATTTCAATATAATGATTACTTCCGTTAGAAATCCATTCTCCATTATGAAGTGTGTCATTCAGTTCTTTAAGAACTGTTTCATAATCGTTTATATTATTAAGTGTAACATCTTGTGCTTTAAGCTCAAATATAATATCATCAGCTCTAAAATTCGCTTCATTAACCGATACCTTTGCTCTGATTTTTGTTGTATAGAATTTTTCGTTCACAGCCGGAGAATCAGAAGAATATTCAACAGAGATTATCGGTTTTGTTTTATCAATAATAAAGCTTGTTGTTTTTTCATCAGAAGTCTGTCCAAGCTCATCACTTGCAATAACAGAAATGTTATAAACTCCATCTTCACTAAACTTAATTGAGTTTGTCCATGTTATTTTTTCTGTATTACCGCTCTTAGCCCATTCATCATTTTCAAGCTTATATCCGCTCTCAGAAAGCTTCTGACCATTGATAAGAATATCAACCTTGTCCGCATCAAAATTGCTTTCAGAAATGCTGATATTAGCTACAACAGATTTATTGTAATATTGTCCATTAGTTGCCACAGCCTCAGAGTCAAGCTTAATATCAACATCAGGTTTTCTATTATCAACTATAACCTTAGCATTTTTATCGTATTCTGTTTGAAGTCCTGCCTTACTTTTTGCAGTAAATTTAATATCGCCTCTGAACTCGGCTTCAATCTTAAATGAAGCTTTATAATAAGTCTTTCCATTTTCATCTATGGCTGTTTCTACATTATCAAGTATAACATTTTCATTAACCGCATTTTCGGAGTTCAGTTCTCTGCTATCTTCCGGTATCAGTGTATAAGAAAAACTCTCTATACCGGAAATATCCTCATAAGCACTCAAGGTTACTTCAATATTTGTATCTCCACTTCCTACAAGTCCGAATGTAATATAATTAAGAATGGTATTATATACATTTTTTTCACTGTTATATGAAATATCAAGATTATAAGGGTCGGTATTATCAATATTTATGTTTTCTTTTTCTATTTTATAAATTTTTCCATTCAGATTATCTCTGACATAAAATTCAATATGCTGATTTTTTCCATTTCCCACATATGAATATGTATCTTTCCAGTTATCATCATTAAAACTCATATCATCGCTAATTTTATATCCATCAGGAGGAGTAATGGTGATGCCATTTGTTGTGTTATACCAATCATTATACTCTGTTTGAGAATAAGTGCAATTCAAAGAATCAGACTTTGCAAGGTCAAGATTGATATATGCCTCTGCGTTGGATTCATTATAACACTTACCCTGTACGTTTTTAACAGTTACCTTATATTTTCCAGTATCTTTATCCGCAAATTTTATAAGCCCTGTATTGTCTATGGAAGTTTTTCCTTCGCCAGTCATTTCCTCATAAACACCATTATGAAGCTTATAAATATTAAAACTAACATTTACTTCTTCATCGGTTGGCAGAGAATATGAAAGCTGATATTGTTTTTGTTCACCATAATTAAGTTCAAGCGTCTTGCCGGTAATTTTCTCACTACCAGCAAAAATATCAATATTTCTATCGGCACGCTCAACATATATAATAGCATAATCAGTAGTAAAAGCCTTATAATGAGCTGTCTCAGCAAAATTAAACCTAATTCTAAATTTTGCATTATCATCAGCATTTTTGACTATTATTTTATTTCCATCTAATTTTGCATAATCATTTTCTTCAATATCGGCACTTAATAATTCAGCATTTTCTTGGATTCCAGCAAACCAATCAGAGCTACTCTCTATTTCGTCACCATAAGTAATGTTTTTAATCATTTTGTCCGAAAAGGAAACATCCTGGTCTGCTTTTTCTACGTTTACTGAATAAGAAATATTATTAACTTCTTTGCCATCTATATATCCAAATGTATATGATTCGCTATCAAGTGTAGCCGTAATAACTGCATTTCCTATATCTTTTCCACTTACAAGACCTGTCTCTTCATCAACAGATGCAATTTTACTATCACTTGAGGAGTATGTTAAAACGCCATATTCTTCAACAAAATTTTTTAATTTATTTGTAGCGCTTTTTCCATATTTAAGACTTATATTTTCTTCTTCAAATTTTGGTCTTACTATATCTTTATCTACAAGAATTTCTTTTGTTTCGATTGTTTTAATCTTATAATTTAAATTTGAACTTTTTATATCTGCTTTTACTTTAAATCTACAAGCCTTATGAAAACTTAACTTACCTTCAGAGTCAATCTCAACATAATCACTATATTGCTTCGTATTAACATTGCTACCATCAAGACGAGTAACCTTTGATATATAATATGTTATCTCAACTTCTCCAGCGTCTTCAGAAATATTTGTTACTTTAAGTTGATTACTTTTGCTATTTACCTTAGGATTTTGAGGAACGCCTAAAAATTCTATTTCATCACCTAATTCCTTTGCTTCTACTGTAACTTTAAAACTCAATTCACTTTTCTTATATTTTCCATCAGAAGGCACAGTTACATTAATAGTAGCCTCTCCAGTTTTATTTGCTTTAAGCTTAATAGAGGAACCATCCTTAATAACAGAAACTATATTTTCATCAGAAGAATTTGCTGTTATCTGATCTAAATATTCATCAGCAATGTTATCTGATTTTACACTTATATTCAGGTTATCACCATAAATCATATTAAGCTCAGAAAATTCTTTATCTGAACCATCTACAAATTTCAGACTTTTATCTTCAAGCAATTTTTCAACAATTATCGGTTCCATATCATAAACATCATTGTTGTTAATTTTATCTATCTGTCCTGTTAAGAAAGTATTATTACCATCCTTCTCATTAGGATTCAAACCTTTAGCTCTTATTGTTTTGTTTTGGTATTCATTAGATGTATATATAAAATCATAAATTTCATTTTCATAAAGTGTAGTTACATATTTATTAAGTTTGCTATTATACCTCATAGTCTTATTAGCATCTTTAGTAACAGTAATTCCTTCTTCATTTACTATGCTGTACTAATTTTTATTTGATTCGCAGATGCCTTAGATGAATCTATGGCATCTATAGCAATTCCGCTTTTACTATCTATAGTCTTTAAAGAAATTGAATAATAATGCGAAGCCTCCTTGCTAAGCTCAACATTATAGACTTTAACTTTATCTGCCACTTCCACTGTTTTAGATTTCCTTAAAAAATATCCATAAGCATTAGCCGATATTATTTCAACATATACCGTATCTCCATCATCTAATTCAATTATCGTCTGACCATCATCGCCAGAACAAGCCGTTTTCTCATCAGAAATAGGATTCTTTTTTTCTTCGTCAGAATATATTCTATATTTGAAGACCGTATTCGGTACTTTAACCAGTACTTTATCTGGTGCTTTAGTATCATCATATGTTTCAAAAACTGTATTCACCGTCAGCATTCTTTTTTGTGTTTGATTTTCTTTTTTATTATTCTGAACAGAACTTATATTATTTTGAGTTTCATCATTATATGATGTAGCCTCTGCTATATTAAATGAATTTCCCATATTAAGTCCAAGTATTGGAATAAGTAATGCCAGGATAGCAGAAACGACTCTATCCCTAAATTTAATATTACTCTCTGCCATTTTAAACTTCACTCCTCTTTTTATTTATAATTAAACAGTTAAATATATTTCCATTCAATATGCAGTGCATAATAAATGAAAAAGTAACTGCACTAAAAAATATGTAACATATATATAATGTACCATCGGTTATAATCGTCAAAATTATAAGCCCTATAATACTGATTATCAACAAAATATCAAAAATAGCAGCAATTTTATTTTGAAAAAATTTTATAAGCCCTATTCCTTTTTTTATATTTTCTATTCCTTGAATATTTTTTCGAGCTAAAAATAAGCTTATAATACCAAAGACTAAAGTAAGCCAAAAAGTAATACCAATAATAATACTATAAGCATTATTCCCGCTATCAATATCTGTCTGTATAAGCGGCATTACTAAAAATGTAGCCGACATTATAAAAAATGAAATCATTGATAATAAAAGAAAAAAACTTCCCTTACTATTCTCATTCTTCATTTAGGTAACCTCCTACTTTATAGTTTCATTTGTCCATATATATGTAATATCATATATAACCGCAAATTCTTTTGGTACTAAACCATCATCAATATTAGCTTCATTGGAATTATTGAGAACACTTGTTTCCTCTAATGAACTTGTCTGCGATAAAACTTTAGTTTCATTATTCCTCTGATTAAGTACCGTAGTATTATTACCGGGTATCAATGATTCTGTTTTAAACTTTTCAGTTATCGGTGAATCTGAATCCATTGATACATTTGTTTTTTTCATAAGCTTACCAGAAGACGAAAAATCAATATTGTGTGCATTGCCATTTTTCTGTTTAAGTCTTTGACTCATAGATTGCTCTGTATGTTCATTTATAGTTTTGATTGCCTTTCTTGCCGTAGCACCACTTAAAAATTCAATTACTTTAGGAATTTTAAAGGCAAAAAAAAGTATAACCGATAAAATCAACATAACTATGCACATTATAAGCGAACCATAGAAGATATATTGATATATTTCATATGTCATTCATTGCCACTTCCTTTTTCTGCACTTGTTATTTTATATTTCTCTATAGTATCAGAAATCATAGCACTAACCTGCTGTTTTTGTTCCTTATATATAGAGTCATCAATATCCGCAAGCTTTGAATTCATATCGCTCAGAAGTGCATCAATTTTCTTATAGCTCAATCCATTATTTTTTATAGCATCTACAAAACCATTGGCATTATTATAGATTATATTTGTTATGCTATTTATAACATTTATCTTAGTATCGCTTTCTTCCGGACTTTTTCCCAGTCCATCAACCTTAGATTCAAGTTTAGTAAGCTTATCCCATAAGTTTTTATATTCCTGAAGTTCCTTACCCTTCTGTACTATTGTAGACTGATGATTTTGGTCAATAAGCTGAAGACAAGAGGCAATATCACAGAATATAGAAGCCATCTCATACTTATCTTTTGCCTCAGAAAACCATTTTGCAGCGTTCACATATCTTTCCCTGTCATTTGTTGTATCCGATGAAAAAAGGAAGGCATTTCCGAATTCATAACATACATCAAGGTAGCCATCATAATTATTTTCCTTAAGTTTTTCAAGGACATTTACTGTTTCTGAATATCCATTAGAATTTTTTCTATCAAGCCCAGCCTGAAGCTGATTAAGCCCATCTGCTTCTTCTTTTGTCAGTGTATCTGTTCTTAGATAATTAACAAGCTCAAAATAAGCATCTGTTTTTGATGGGTCAGTTAAAATTGCCTCATAATAATTAAAGACTTAGCATTAGAAAGTATATAAGAGTAGTTCTTACTTTTAATATTTTCGGCTGATGAGTTACCCCATATAGCCACACAACCAAAACCTATAGTAAGTATAACACTTGTAATGAATATTCCCAAATGAAATTTCATCTTTCGTCTATAAGTATTATCCATCTCATCGAAATGCTCAAGGTCATACATAAGCTCCGCACAAGACTGATATCTTGCATTAGGGTCGCGCTGTGTGCATTTTATAATAATTTTTTCAAGACCGCTCGAAAGTGCGGGGTTTATTTGGCGGATAGGTCTTATTTCATAAGGCGGTTCGCATGGGTTCATTCCCGTAACCAAATGATAGAGGGTTGCACCTAAGCAATAAATATCCGTTCTTGCATCTGTTTGTCCCATTCCACCAAATTGCTCTGGTGCAGCATAGCCTATTGTTCCAAGACAGGTCGTATCAGCTATATTTTTAGACTTATATTCTCTTGCTGTACCAAAATCTATTAATGTGATACTTCCATCTGGTTTAAGCATAACATTTGCAGGTTTCATATCCCTATATATTATCGGGGGTTTTCTCGAATGAAGATATCCCAAAACATCGCATAATTGCTTTGCCCATTCAACAACATTCTCCTGAGATTGTGCCCCATATTCTTCCAGAGTTTTGCTCAATGGATTACCTTGTATGTAATCCATAACTATAAGAAATGTATCGTCATCTTCTATAACATCAACAATACTTGGTAAGCTTGGATGACTTAATTTTTTAAGCATATCTGTTTCAACAATGAGCCCCTGTTTTATAAGTTCAAAGTCTTTTACGCCATCTTTTCTGACTTCCTTAATAGCCCACTGCTTATTTGCCTTTTCATTCATAGCAAGGTATACAATGCTCATACCGCCTTGTCCTACCTTGTTCAGAATTTTATATTTTCCATCTATAATTGACCCTATTTCTAACATAAATCATCCCTCAAAAATAAACTAACTAAGGCACCACTGCAAAAATATATATAAATCTCTGTAATATTTATGCGGTGCTGCCCTAATTTTAAATCAAAATGTTCTGATTAGTACAACAGAAATATTATCATTCTCCATTCTATCCTTATTAAGTTTAATAAGGTCTTTAGAACTTTGCATCATAATATCACTACTAATCAATAATTCTGGCTTTAATTTTTCATATATTTCTTCTTGAGTTATTTCATGTCGAAAACCATCTGAACATAACATATATACTGTGTTTTTATCTGATTTTAAATAAAAAACATCAGGATAAACCTTATCTGATGCACCAACACACTGCAAAAGAACATTTCGTCTTCTGTCTGTTTTAGCTTGTTCAGGTGTCATATTTCCAAGTGCTATTTCGCGAGCAATAAATGTCTGGTCCTGTGTTATCTGATTTATATTATCATTTATCACATATGCCCTTGAGTCACCTACATTTATAATAAAACATTCGTTTTGAGTTATCAGCAACGCAACAACTGTTGTGCCAAGCTTTATCCCTTGCGAATCTCCATAACGACCTATAATTTCATTTTGTTCTGAAATAATATCTTTCCATTGTGAAAATATAATTGATTGGTCAAGGGCTTGCATAGTTAAAACAGGTAATTGCTCATTTATCCATTTATCAAAAGCCCTTACTACTGTTGCACTTGCAAGCTCACCTTTTTCTAATCCACCCATACCATCGCATACTATAGCAAAAGCCATTCTACCCTGATATGTGTCAATGATTTTAACGCTGAGGCTATCCTGATTTGTGCTTTTTACTATTCCAATATCTGTTTCTGCTGAAACCATAAAATTCATTACTTTACATCCTTTCAAACCGAAAGTTGAAATTATACTATTTTAAAATAAGATTTTGATTTTAGAAGAATTTATAACCCAGTTCAAGCTTAAACTCAACATTATCTGCAAGCATTTGCCAAAATACTACTTATTTTTTATAATTGCGTATACTGAATAGGCATTTTAAATAATGAATTCACAATTTCTATAATACTGCAAAAAATCTATCTATAATTTCACTATCTTCTAAAAAATTTCAATAAGATTTTATTCAATGCATCAATAATTTTTGCTTAATCACCTATAAAACCAACCAATCCAAATCTATCGTATAAATTATATAATTTTCCTACACAAATTGCAATAGTAAGTCGTGAAAATTGGGTTGTTTTTATACTATATAAATCAAAATAACGACATCATAAGATAACCTTTTTAAAACAATTATATCAAATTTAAGTCTTAATTGTTATACAATCTTAAAATAATCCTCCCCGATATATTCCTATCAAATATAAACACCCCGCTTATCAGAAATTATCCGATAAGCGGGGTGTTAAATTTATGAAGTCAGATTATTTAAGAACTACAACACTATTTGCAGGAATAGTAAGCTGTTCACCGTTAAGCTCAACTTTTTCTGTATTAGTTGTATCACTAATAATATAACCTCTTACACCTGAATAAGACATTGTCGACTTAGGAACTGTAACAGTTGCCTTATTATCAAGGTTAAGAATAACCATAACCTTAGAGCCATTATACTCGCTGATGAATGCACCAACTGCCTTATTATTCTCATCAAGAGTAACAGGAGTAAATGTACCTCTTGCAATTTCAGGATTTTGAAGTTTAAGTCTTATAACCTTCTTATAGAGATTAAGGAGAGAATTTTCATTCTTCTGCGCCTCAGCTACACCTTCTTCAGGCTTTTCCTTATTTGTAGCACCAGGAATAGTCGAAACATAGCCCGTATTGTCAGAAAGCGACCATACCATACCAGTTCTCTTATCAGGATCTTCTCCTGAACCAGTCATAGCAATTTCCTCACCATAATATATGAATGGATTACCCGGAGTAAGAAGATAAGCCATAGCTGCGTTCTTTTCCTTTTGAGTATTTCTTGTAAGGAATCCCGCACTTCTTGCTGTATCATGGTTAGAAATAAATGGAGCGCTTATAGCCTTACTGTTGTTTGCAGTAATAGTATCAACCCAAGATTTTACATAGTCATAATAGCTCTGTACATCCTTGAGGTTTACAGCCTTAGTTGCAACTTGTCCGGAAGTACCTTGCATATCGAAGTTAAAGAAGCTGTCTGCTCCACTCTTATAGAAATCGGAGATAACATTTCCTCCCATCCAGACTTCGCCGACCATATAGACATCATCTTTAATGCTCTTGCAGTAGTCATAGAGCCATTTAATGTCGTTGATAGATTCATTTGAATTTTGGTCATAATGATATGCAGCGTCAAGACGGAAACCATCTATGCCAATATCCTTTAGCCAAAAATCGCATATGCCTTCGATTTCCTTACGAACCTTTTCGTTTTTGAGGTTAAGGTCAGGCATATTCTGAGTAAATGCTGATTCATAATACCAGCCCTTTGTTCCGGCAAAGTAATACTTTGAAGCACCTACATCTGCTGGCTTTGAATCAGACTGAACAAAGTTGTAATACTGAGCATAGCCATCTGTTTTACCTTCTTTGAGTTCCTCTTTAGCCTTTTTAAACCATTCGTTAGTGTTAGAAGTATGGTTAATGACAAGGTCGATAATAACATTTATACCACGCTTATGAGCTTCAGAAAGGAAATTCTTGAAGTCATCAAGAGTACCATAGCTCTTATCAATATCCTTATAATTATCAACATCGTATTTATGATATGAGCCAGAAGGCATAATCGGCATAAGCCAAATACCATCAATGCCAAGGTCGTCTGTTGTATTAGGGTCGCCGTCATTAAGATAATCAAGCTTAGAAGTAAGACCCTTAAAATCGCCTATACCATCGCCATCAGAATCACAGAAAGAGTATACAAAGATTTCGTAATAGTTTCTATATTTATCCTTAGATGCCTCATAGCTTATTGTTTTAAATCCGCCGTTTTCAGGAATACCCTCTGTTGAGCTTGAACTTGTTGATGAAGCAGTTGAAACAGTAGTAGTAGAATTGCTGCTTTCTGTTGTGCCGCCACCCTGACAACCGGTAAATGCTGCGGAAACAATCATCGCTGCACAAAGAGCAAGGGCTAAAAGTCTTTTTTTCAAGTAAATCTCTCCTTTACAAACAAGAAGCAGGGAGCGACTGCATGAGCCACTCCTTGCTTCGTTTTTTGAATAAAATCAGCCTTTAACAGCGCCGCCTGTAACACCTTCAACATAATACTTTTGCATCTTAACGAAAAGAATTGTAATAGGAATTGCAACTACTACAGAACCTGCAAAGAATGTTGTATAGTATTTCGCATTGTTTTCTCTTTCAAGCATTTGCTGTAAGCCATAAGCAACAGTATAGTTATCTCTGTTGTCCTTCATGATATAGCTGACGAATATAAAGTCAACCCAAGGGGCAATAAATGTTGTCAAAGCCGTATATACAAGAATTGGCTTTGAAAGTGGAAGAATAATTTTCCAGAAGATAGTGTTCTTATTAGCACCATCAATAGTAGCGGCCTCATCAAGTGAATGTGAAATTGTATCGAAGAAGCCCTTACTAATCTGATAACCCATAGCTGCACCTGCACAATATACGAGGATAAGTGCGAAGAGCGACTGGCTAAGACCAATCCATTCGATGATAGCATAAACAGCAGCCATCGACATAAAGCCTGGGAACATACCAAGGATAAGACCTATGTTAAGAAATCTCTTACGCCATTTGAAACGGAGACGGCTCAATGTGTAACTTGTCATAAATATAAAGAGTGTAGAAATTGCACAAGAGATAACCGCAACAAAGAGTGTATTTAAGAACCAACGCCAATATGGGAAGCTCTCATCTGTAACAAGATTTACATAGTTTTGGAAAGTCCACTTCTTCGGAATAAAGCTTGCGGACGGTCCCAATTGGTCACTAAATGATGTGATAACCAACCAAACTATTGGAAGCAGCCAAATAATTGCCATAACTATCAGCACAACATAAACGATAATGTTGACCGTTTTCTGTTTTTTGGAATATGATTTTTCTCCAGCAGCCTGTGTCATCCGAATGCCTCCTCATCTTTAGCAGATTTTGACATATTATAGGTAATCAACGATGCAATAGCACATATAACAAAGATAATAATACCTATAACAGCCGCAAGGTTATAGTCCTTATTAGTAGCAGTCAACTTATAGAGCCATGTAACGAGCAAGTCTGTTTTACCTGCACCGCTATAGTAATCTGTACTCTTTGGTTCGCCACCTGTTAAGAGGAAGATAACATTAAAGTTGTTGATATTTCCTACGAAAGAAGAAATTAGGTACGGAGTTGTAACAAAGAGCATATATGGAAGAGTAATCTTCATAAATGTCTGGAAAGCATTCGCACCATCAATTTTAGCACTTTCATAGAGGTCTTCAGGGATATTCATAAGAATACCACTTGTGCTGAGCATTGTATAAGGAACACCAATCCACATATTAACCAAGATAACAACTACACGAGCATAGTTCGCATCTGATAAGAATGGAATACTGTCGCTTATAAGTCCCCAGTCCTTAAGTGTCAGGTTAAGAGTACCTTGGTCTGCAAGAAGCTGGTTCATAACAAGAAGTGTAACAAAGTTAGGAACAGCGATTGTGATAACAAAGAGTGTTCTCCAGAGTCCCTTAAACTTAATACCCTTCTTATTGATAAGAAGTGCAAGAATCATACCGCCTATATAGTTGGTAAATGTTGCAAAAAACGCCCAAATGATTGTCCAGCCAAGAATCTTACCAAAGGTATAAGACTTTTCAGGGTTATCATAGAAAACATCTGCAAAGTTCTTAAAACCAACCCAAGTAAATAGTTTCTGAGGAGCTTGGTGGAACTGGTCATAGTTTGTAAACGCCATAAAGATTGTAAATACAATAGGAAGAATTGTAAAGCAAAGAATAAGAGCAATCGGAAGACTGAGAAGAGTAATGTGAAAACGCTCATCAAGGAAAATGAGAAGCTCCTTCTTAATACCAATCGGCTTTTTTCCAGCTTTAATTGTCTCCTGTGCAGCAATAGCAGACTTGATATTCATAAGATAGAATACAAAGAATGCAATCGTTACAATCATAGCCATAACGCTTATAAGAAGAATATGCATAGAGTTGTCACCCTGAATCTCAGTCTGAACACCCCATGTATCCTTTTCAATATGAGTTTCTACTGTACCAAGTGTAAAGAACTGTGAAAGTCCGTTAGGAACTGCAAAACCAATCATAAATGCGAAGTATAAAACTTCAAGCACAAAATAAAGAATACCCTTTACTATCTGCTTATGACCGACGCTTCCAGCACCCATGATAACATAAGAAAGTTTTGTGAAAATATCGCCTTTTACAAAATTTCTGCCATAGTTAGCAAAACCGTTGACGATAGTGTTTAAAAGTTTAATGACTTTCTGACCGAGCAATGTAAATGCCTTGCCAATGTTTGAAGGCAGATTCTTAAAGAATGTCTTAAATTTATAAAGAAACTTCTGACCTGCACTCATCTGCATATAATCAAGAAAATCCATGCGGTTTTGCACCCTCTTTCTGAAAATATAAATTTATGTTCTAAACTTTATTTGAGCAGCCTAACAATAAATATCAGGCTGCTCGCATAAAGTTTTCACCGCTCTTATATACGGTATCTATTCAGTCTGTGGTGCTATTAGCCATTCTCAACGCTCTTTACAACCTTCTCGAGAGCTGTCTTAATGCCTGCCTCGTCGCTGCTCTTGAGGTTGCCGTTGATGATATCCTTACCTACAGATGCCACTGGATCCCAGAACTTCTGTGTGCAAACGCTCTGTGAATGTGAGTATGGACGCTGTTCTTCAATAGCCTTTTGAATCTTATCATTCTTAAGTGCATCTGTTGCAAGAATTTCGTTGTTTGTAGGAATAACCTGAAGCTGCTCATATCTTGCCTTCTGAACCTCAGAACCTGTGAGATATGTTGCGAGTGTAGCAGCAGCAAGTGGGAACTTAGATGCAGAGTTTACACCTACAAGCTTATATCCACCGAAAGAATGAAGCTGTGTATCTGTGCCGTTCATCTTAACTGTTGGAAGCTTTGCAGCTGCAACATTTTCCTTGCCCCATGCGTTCTCAATAACAGGAGTATTCCAAGTACCTGTTACAACAGCCTGAAGCTTGCCAGATGAAAGAAGTGTAGAAATAGCAGCGTCATCACCGGAAGCTACGAAAGATTCCTTGTTGTTGTTTACGATGTCTGCCATAGCCTTAGTAGCTGTAATACCCTCAGTACTTGCAAACTTATCAAGTGTCATCTTCTGTGTTGATGTATCAAGCTTAATATCGCAGCCTGCTGCATAGAAGAAGCTTGAGTTATACCAAGCGTTATCTACCGGCATAAGAACCTGAACACTCTGGTCTTTTGCTTTGGCAAGAAGAGTCTCGAAAGACTTAACATCGTCAGCTGTAAACTTAGAGCTGTTATAATAGAGGAAATAACCGTTATCAGATGTCATCGGATAAGCGTATACCTTATTGTTATATGTGCAGTTCTTAACAGCGTCTTCCATATTTTCAGAAGAAATCTGTCCTTGGAAAACTGTAGGAACTTCTGCAAGAACACCTGCAGTAACACCTGTAAGAAGCTGGTCAGTTGGGAACTGGAATACATCAGCACCCTTAGAAGCATCTTCTGTAAGTGAGTTAATGCACTTATCCTCGCCTTTTTCAACAACCTTAATATCATATGTTACGCCGTCAACAGCATAAGTTGTCTTAAACTTCTCAACCATATCTTTGATGAAGTTCTTGCTGTTGTTAGGAGCCCAGACCTTAAGAGAAATCTTACCGTCTTTAGCTTCTGTCTTAAGTCTTTCTGTGATTTCTGCAACTGTAGGAACAGAAACATCTCCTACTGCAGATGTTGTGGAAGAATCTCCGCTTGCAGTTGTGCCGCCTGTTGAAGATGAACCACCTGCTGTGCTGCTTGTTGTACCGCCGTTACCGCCACAACCTGCAAATGCACCTGCGCACATAAGAGATGCGAGAAGCAGAGCTGTGGTCTTTTTTGCCTTACTTGCCATTTTAAAATCCTTCTCTCTAAAAAATTTATTTTGTTCGGGCCTGCGTACAAGGCACTTACCTTGTACCTCTCAGCGAGGTATTCGGAGCATAAAGACGAAATTAACAATTTTGTTTAAATCGTATATGCACCAAACGAACCCATTCGCCTCTGTAGTAATAATAACATATGATTTTGAACTTTGCAACTATAAATTGTAATTTTTATTCATATAACTATAAATGATATCTTAAATTTGTTTAATATTACCCGTTTTTTTATGATTTTTTCCGTTTTGCATAAATTCATTTTCTTATTTCTGTACATTTTCAATATAATTTTTCAGTGATATTTTGACAAAATTTTGAATAGCTTTTTTATTTTTTGTTAAAAATAGTTCCAATTAAGAACTATTTTCCCTTGTTTTTAGCATTTTTAGGGTTTTTTACCGCTTTTTGACGGCATTTTGCACAAAACAACGCCCTCATTCAAAAAACTTCCAAAAATTTATAAGCAAATTTGACATTCTTACCATACTAAATATACCTAAACACAAAAAATTTCACGATATATAAATTTTGAAATCTTCTTAATCTCTACTATATTTTATAAAGAATTCGTCTATATAAATAGCTTTATTATTGCAACTAATATTATAACAAGTCCAGAAATCCTTGTAAAAAATTTTTGCGGTATCTTTTCTATTCTCCTCAATCTTTTTCCAAGAAATAATCCCATACATAGAAATATAAGCTGAAATATTCCACATAAACCTGCCGCCGAAATTGCACCTATCCCGCTTACTCCCATAGAAACTCCTGCGCCAACAGAATCTATCGAAAGTGCCGTACCAATATAGCAAGCCTCTTTTGAATCTATCGTATTTGATTTATCAATATCGCAAAGAGAAGGTTCTCTTATTATGCTTATAGTTATACCCAAAGGTTTTAGTGCAAATGTTATGCTTTTTTTCTTTTTAGGCTTTTTATTCCCATTAAAGCTTCCAAATATTATATAAATACCAAGTATACATAACATTCCACAGCCAATATATTTTGCTACCTCCTGACTGATAAGCCTTGCTAAAGCTTCACCACAGAATATCGAAACGCCCATAATAAGTACAGAAATTGCACAAATTATTAGCCTTGATTTCCAAGATGCCTTAATTCCGCCTAATGCACAACTTGTTCCAATCGTAAATGCGTCTATTGAAAGTGACATTGATAGCAAGAGCAGTCCAAAGATTTCCATATTCCAACCCCCTAAAAAGCTACTCTTACTATAATATGAATTTCACCAATTTTCCGCCATTCAACAATTTCGATAGACTTCCCTAAGACACTTAAAAGTTTCGCTCATAGGTTTTAAGGGCAACGCCCTTAATATCCTATTTCTTTCTGATGGTGAACTTCGTCCGCCATTTCGGTAGTTCATTGGTAAATTCTTAATTTGTGCCAACAACCTCAATATTTTTTCAGTAACACTAGTCGATAAAAGGGCGAACAAAGTCCGCCCTTAACATCCACCAAAGGCTCTGTCTTTGAAAATTGCGAGCCTTTAAAAAGGCTCAATTGAAACTTTTAATTGTCTTGGAGAAATCTGCCAGCTTATGGGTAATTTCTTATTCTGTAAGAATAAAATTCCAACAACAATAATATAATGGCTAATAAAGAATTTTCGGAAGGGAGCTTGAAAATAATGGACTGGCACGCTCAATCCTCTGCTGAAGTCATCAAAAAACTAAAAACAAATGAAAAAAACGGACTTTCGTCCGCCGAAGCCAAGAAAAGGCTTGAAAAATATGGGAAAAACCGCCTGCACGAACCAAAAAAACCGTCTTTACTCGCTAAATTCATAGCACAATTTTCTGACTTTATGGTTCTTATACTCTTAATTGCGGCCGGAATTTCATTTGTAACTGCCATAATCGAAAAAACTGGAGATTTCATAGACCCTATAATGATTTTGCTGATTGTTGTAATAAATGCTGTCACAGGTGTTATTCAGGAAAATCGTGCAGAAAAGGCTATCGAGGCTCTTAAAAAACTCTACGCACCGCACGCAAAAGTTATTCGTGATGGTAAAGAAACAAGTATTTTGTCAGAGGAAGTCGTTCCGGGAGATATTCTTGTGCTTGAAACTGGCGATATTCTTTGCTGTGACGCAAGAATAATATCCGAATCATCTCTTAAATCTGAGGAATCATCTCTCACAGGAGAAGCTGTTCCGTCTGAAAAAAGTGCTAATATAATCTGCGAAAAATCTGCACCTATAGGCGACAGACATAATATGCTTTTCTCTACCGGAATTATATCTTCTGGAAACGCCCTTGCTGTCGCTGTTGAAACAGGTATGCGAACACAAGTAGGAAAAATAGCTGAAATGATAAATGATGAGGAAAGTCCTAAAACTCCACTTCAAAAAAGTCTTGCGAAAACTGGAAAAATGCTTGGCATAGGTGCCATTGCGATTTGTATAATAATTTTTATACTCGGCTTATTACAGCAAATTCCGCCACTTAATATGTTTATGATTTCAATAAGCCTTGCAGTTGCAGCTATTCCTGAGGGCTTGCCTGCGGTAGTTACAATAGTTCTTGCACTTGGCATAAAGAAAATGGCGGCAAGACGAGCAATCGTTCGAAGAATGCCGGCTGTTGAAACGCTTGGCCGAGCAAATGTCATATGTTCAGATAAAACAGGCACTCTTACACAAAACAGAATGACTGTTACACGCTTAGAACTCCCGAAAGGTTCGGCAAGCTTTAATTCTCCTGAAGGCGTATTCGCTCTTTCTCTATGCACACTTTGTAATAACAGTCATATCAACTCTGACGGTACAGCCTCAGGCGACCCTACCGAGGGAGCTTTGGTTCTTGCGGCTCTCAAGGCTGGTCGTAAAAAAGAAAAGCTTGAACAGGAACTTCCTCGTGTAAAGGAATTTCCTTTCGATTCAACAAGAAAGCGTATGACTACTGTCCATAAACTAAAAAATGGAGGATATCGAATTATTACAAAGGGCGCTCCTGATATGTTACTTCCGTTATGCTCGTCAAGCTCAGACGGCAGAGGTATGACTGAAATTTCTCGAAAAGCTGTCATTTCAAAAAATGAATCTATGGCATCAGACGCTTTGAGAGTTCTTGCGGTTGCGTATCGTGATACAGCCACTATTCCTAAAACTGTTGATGAGGCTGAAAAAGGCTTGATTTTCACAGCACTTATTGGAATGATAGACCCTCCTCGTCCAGAAGCAAAACACGCTGTTGCAAGATGTAAAACTGCTGGAATCAAGCCTGTTATGATAACAGGTGACCATATCGCAACTGCAAAGGCTATTGCAAAGGATTTAGGCATTTTCTCCGGCAATGACAAAGCTATGACAGGCACGGAGCTTGATAAAATTTCTGATGAAGATTTGACAAGAAATATTTTTTCATATTCGGTTTTTGCAAGAGTTTCGCCCGAACACAAGGTACGAATTGTAAAAGCTTTTCGTGCGGCGTCTGCCGTTGTAGCTATGACCGGTGACGGCGTTAATGACGCTCCTGCACTCAAAGCCGCCGATATAGGCTGTGCTATGGGAATTACCGGAACAGATGTCGCAAAGGGTGCAGCCGATATGATTCTTACTGATGATAATTTTTCAACAATAGTAGAAGCCGTTTCAGAGGGCAGAGGTATATATGAAAACATCAAAAAAACTGTTCATTTTCTCCTCTCAAGCAACATCGGAGAAATTATAACTGTATTTACGGCATTTCTTTTCAGACTTCCGTCACCACTTTTTGCTATTCAATTACTATGGGTAAACTTGGTAACAGACAGTTTGCCCGCACTTGCTCTTGGTGTAGAACCTACTCCCCAAGACATTATGGAACGCAAACCAAATGATGCAAAAAAGAGTCTTTTCGCTGACGGAATGATTTTCAACATTGCCATAGAGGGCTGTTTTATCGGTGCATTATCCTTTCTTGCCTTTACTATCGGCAGGGTTTTCTTTGATAACGGCGGCGAACCTGTTGTCGGCAGAACTATGACATTTGCTTCACTTAGTCTTTGTCAACTTATACACGCTTTTAACATAAAAAGCGAACAATCAATTTTTAAGGGTGGATTATTCACCAACCCAAAGTTGATTTTATCTTTTATAATCGGAGTTATAATGCAAGTTTCGGTTATATCAATACCAGCTTTAGCAACAATTTTCAAAGCTGTACCTCTTTCGCCTATTCAGTGGCTTATCGTTGCAGGCTTATCGTTCATACCGCTTGTTGTTGTAGAGATTGAAAAGTTTTTTCAACATAAAACAACAAAACACAAAGCTCCGACCTTAATTCATACAAAATTTAAATCCACACTTTAACTAACCGACTACCCTAAGACACTCAAAAGTTTTGCTCAAGCTTTTTCAAAAGCTTGCAGGGTTGAGGGACGGAGTCCCTCATGGGTTTTAAGGGCAACGCCCTTAACATTCTTTGCTCTTTGAGCGGTGGACTTTGTCCACCGCTTAATTTCTTCTTTTATAAACAACATCAGTAAAAAAGGGGCGGACAATGTCCGCCCCTTTAGGGAGTAAGAGATGTTAAGGGCTTCGCCCTTAAAACCCACCAAAGGCTCTGCCTTTGGAAACCGCAAGCCTTTAAAAAGGCTTGACCTAAACTTTGAGTGTCTAAGATAAGTTTAATTAGCTAATAGGTTCTTTTTGATTAAAACTTAATCAAGGAAATCCTTTAATTTCTTGCTTCTGCTTGGGTGACGAAGTTTTCTCAACGCCTTAGCCTCTATCTGTCTGATACGCTCGCGAGTAACATTAAACTCCTTGCCGACTTCTTCAAGTGTTCTTGAACGACCGTCCTCAAGTCCAAAACGCAAGCGCAAAACCTTTTCTTCTCTTGATGTCAAAGTAGAAAGAACATCTGATAACTGTTCTTTCAATAATGTATGTGATGCTGCGTCCTGTGGTGCCGGGGCATCATCATCAGGAATGAAATCTCCGAGATGGCTGTCTTCCTCTTCACCTATAGGTGTTTCGAGAGATACTGGCTCTTGCGCCACACGCATAATCTCTCTTACCTTATCAACAGGCATATCAAGCTCTGCTGCAATGTCGTCTGCTGACGGCTCGTGTCCATTCTGGTGCAAAAGCTGGCTTGAAACTTTCTTAACCTTATTGATAGTTTCAACCATATGAACAGGTATACGGATTGTTCTTGCCTGGTCTGCAATAGCTCTTGTTATTGCCTGACGAATCCACCATGTTGCATAGGTTGAAAACTTAAAGCCCTTTGTATGGTCGAATTTTTCAACAGCCTTGATAAGTCCGAGATTACCCTCTTGTATGAGGTCGAGGAACTGCATACCTCTGCCAAGATAACGCTTTGCTATACTTACAACAAGTCTGAGGTTAGCTTCTGAAAGGCGCTTCTTTGCAGCTACATCGCCCTGTGAAATTCTTATCGCAAGGTCAACTTCCTCATCTGGTGAGAGCAAGGGAACTCGTCCGATTTCTTTCAGATAAATCTTAACCGGGTCGTCAATAGAAACGCCGTCCGGTGCCGTCTCGGCATCATCATCGCTATTTTCGTTTATGTTTAAATCATCAAGAGATAAATCCTCTGTATCCTCTATAATCTCAATTCCATTAGACTCAAGTGAATCATAGATTTTTTCTATCTGCTCTGGGTCTAATTCATCGCCAAGAACATCAAGTATTTCTTTACTTGAAAGCTGTCCCTTTGCCTTTCCTAAATCAAGAAGCGTTTTTAATGGATTTGCCGGCTTCTTATCCTGCTGTTGTAATGTATTCATATTTTTGTCCTCCTACTTTTTTCTTTCCCTCAATTTTTTGAAATATTCTAACATCTCTTCATCACTGGCTGACGCTGCTTTCTCCGGGGAAATTTTTTCTTTCTCCTCAAGCAGAACATCAATATATTCTTGAATCGCCCGTTTTGGATTATTTTCTCGTGGGCGAGATGATAAAATCGAAGTAATGCTACTCATCTCGTCAGCGGTAAAATCTTCCGATATATCCATAGGCGAAACTGAACGCATTTCCTTAACCCTCTCAAGCAAAATGCTGAAAACTCGCTTATTAAACGAAGTGACGAACGAATCCGCAGAAATCCTTGACATTATAGTATCCGCAAGGTCTGGGTTATTTATAAGTATGGCAATTATTGCTTCCTCTGCATTTGCGGCACGAAGATTTCTATGCTTTTCGGGGTTTATTCTATCATTAGCGGCAGAGGTTTTTAGCTGTATGTTTCGTATCTGCTCTTTGCTTTCTTTTTTGAACGAACGTTTTCGATATTTCTCAATTTCATTCTTAATAGATGATTTTGAAACAGAAAGTTCCTCGGCAAGTTCTCCTGCATAAACATCTGCATCAATATCGCTGTTAAGCTCGGCAAGAAGTCTTGCACATTCATTAAGAAAGCTTATTCTTTGTTCAGGAATTTGTGTATCATACTTTTTGCGAACTTTCTGTATCTGATAACGAACATCATTTCCGCTTGATTCGAGAAGTTTTCTGAATCTTGCCGTTCCTTGTTCGCCATATGAACGAATAAATTCATCAGGGTCTTTTCCACTTGGAACGATGATTATTCTTATGTCGATACCCGTTGGGCGAAGTATGCCGATTGCACGAGAAGTCGCTTTTTGGCCTGCCTCATCGGCATCATAGCATATTGCAACCGTATCGCAATAGCGTTTTATAATCATTGCTTGCTCGGTAGTAAGAGATGTTCCGAGCGTAGCAACAGCATTCTGAAAACCTGCTTGATGAAGTGCGATAACATCCATATAGCCCTCGCACAGGATAAGCATATTTTCTCCGACATTTTTTGCAAAGTTAAGTGCAAAAAGATTTGAGCTTTTCTTAAACACAGGCGTATCTGATGTATTAAGGTACTTAGGCTTTTCATCGGACATTATTCTTCCGCCAAATGCGATTACATTGCCCCTTACATCAATTATCGGAAACATCACTCGGTCGAAAAATCTATCCATTGTATGACCGCTTTTCGTTGTAAAAGCTAAGTTCGCACTGACAAGTTCGGAATCCTTAAAGCCCTTTGCTCTTAGATAATTGACGAGTGCAAAGCGTGACGGAGGCGAATAGCCTAAGCCAAAATGCTTTATTGTTGCCTCGGATAAGGCTCTGCCACGCAAATACGAAAGTGCGTGTACTCCATCTTGTGAATACAAAGCCTTATGGAAAAATCTTGCCGCCTCACGATTTGCCTCGAAAATGCGTTTTCTAAGCTCACTCAAACCCTTCGACTGCGTGTCTGTCGGCATTTCAAGTCCGGCACGAGAGGCAAGAAGCTTTACTGCGTCAATATAATCAAGGTTTTCTATACGCTTAATAAAGGTTATTACATCTCCACCTACACCACAACCAAAACAATGAAAAAAGCCATTTTCAGGTGAAACACTGAATGAAGGTGTTTTCTCGCTATGAAAAGGGCAAAGTCCGACAAGATTTCGACCTACTCTTTTTAAATTCACATATGATGATATGACATCTGCAATATCTGTTCTTAATTTTAGTTCCTGCAAAAATTCATCAGGTAACGGCATAATAATCACCCCCTTAAAAAATATAACAAAAATTCTCACGCAAGGTTTTTTCCTGTTTTACTCCACGACTTTGGAATGAAAATTTCTTTGAAAAGTTCTACTGCGTATTTATCGGTCATTCCGGCGATATAGTCGCAAACCGCCCTATCGGTATCACCATTGGAATGTATAAGTATATGAGATGGTATCTCGTCTATATGTTTATAAAAATATTCATAAAGAGCCTCTATAAGCTTGGGTATTTTCTTTTCTTCTTTTTTAGCGGTATTATTTAAGTATACTCTATCGAACATAAACGAATGAAGTTCATCAAAACAACTTTGCATTTCCGAATCCATTGATAATATTCCGTTCTGCGAATTTGCGATTACTGATATTACAAGTCTATCTATTCTTTCGCTTGTATTATCGCCAAGAACTTTGGAAATTTTCTTTGGTATATCATTTTCAGAAATTATATCTGCTCGAATTGCATCATCTATATCGTGGTTGATATAGGCTATTCTATCCGCAAGTCGGACAATTCTGCCCTCGAGAGTTGTCGCTTCTTTACCTTTAGTATGGTTTAAAATGCCATCTCTCGTTTCGTAGGTAAGATTAAGACCTTTACCATCCTTTTCAAGAAAATCAACTACTCTAAGACTTTGCTCGTAATGTCTGAAGCCACTCGGTGAAATCCCATCTAAAGCTTTTTCTCCTGCGTGTCCAAAAGGCGTATGACCCAAGTCGTGTCCAAGTGAAATAGCTTCGGTTAAATCCTCATTAAGTCTCAGTGCTTTTGCTATTGTTCTTGCTATTTGAGAAACCTCAAGTGTATGAGTAAGGCGTGTCCTATAATGGTCACCCTCCGGAGAGAGAAATACCTGTGTTTTATGCTTTAATCGACGAAATGATTTACAATGAATAATCCTGTCTCTATCACGCTGAAAACAAGTTCTCACCAAACATGGTTGTTCAAGCTTTAATCTGCCTTCACTCTCTGATGCAAGTTTAGCAAACGGCGACAATATTGTTTTTTCGATATTCTCGGTTTGTTCTCGTATATTCAAGCAAAAACACCTCCTAAAACAGCATATACTATAAATTATTGCTTTAAATTCTTTTTATTCCATTCTTTACTATAAAAGTTCAAGAACACACCCTTGTATAATATAATACGCAATAAAGTTTAAAATCCCTACACGCTTTTTTAAAAAACTTAATAAAATTTAAAAAACAGAAGGTTTTCAACAAAACAAAAAACCTGCGGTGTGCTGTCCGCAGGTTTTTCTACTAAAAGCGAGGTTTGAAAAAAGGTTTGTTATCAAAACAAAAAATTAGAAAGGAAAGAAAAAATCTTAGCAAGTTGTTTTCCTCTTGCTGATATAAATATTATTCCCACTACCTTAAATTTACTTAAAGTTATGGTTAACAATTTATGAATTATCAAAATTAAGAATCTTAAATTAAGATTCTTAAAATCTCTTACTTTCTAAGTGGGCGAACTGTGTTCACCTACATAATTTCTTTTGTCAACAACATTAGCAAAAAAGGGCGGACAAAGTCCGCCCTTAGGAGCAAAGAATGTTAAGGGCGTTGCCCTTAAAACCCATGAGGGACTCCGTCCCTCAACCCTGCGAGCCTTTGAAAAGGCTCGACCGAAACTTTTAATTGTCTTAGAAAAGTGCATTAGTTAATCGGTAGTTCCCCCGACCGCGTCAACTATCTTCCCTAATCCACTACGAGCGAAACTTGTTGAGCGATTTCGCGTCTTGATTGCGGAGGCACTCCGCCTTGAGCAAAACTTTTAATTGTCGTAGGGAAATTTGTTAGCATTATTCCAGTTCAAACGCACCTGTATACAATCTATAATACTGTCCATGCTGTTTTATCAGGTCTTCATGGCTTCCTCGCTCAATAATTCTTCCTAATTCAAGAACCATTATTACATCGGAATTTCTTACAGTTGAAAGTCTATGTGCTATGACAAATACTGTTCTGCCATACATAAGTCCGTCCATTCCTCGCTGGACGATTTCTTCTGTTCTTGTATCAATCGAGCTTGTAGCCTCGTCAAGAATCATAACAGGTGGGTCTGCAACTGCCGCTCTCGCAATCGACAAAAGTTGTCGCTGTCCTTGTGAAAGGTCTGAGCCACTACCCGAAATAACTGTATTATATCCGTCTGGCAAATGTCTGATAAAACCGTCTGCATTAGCAAGCTTTGCGGCGGCTATACATTCCTCATCACTTGCATTAAGGTTGCCATAGCGGATATTATCCATAACTGTGCCTGTAAACAAATTAACATCTTGCAAAACTATACCAATAGAACGGCGGAGATCGCTTTTCTTGATTTTATTTATGTTAATGCCATCATAGCGAACTTTACCATCTGCAATGTCATAAAATCTGTTGATAAGATTTGTTATAGTTGTTTTGCCTGCGCCTGTTGCACCAACAAAAGCAACCTTTTGTCCAGGTTCGGCATAAAGTGTTATATCGTGCAAAACTATCTTATCTTCAACATAGCCGAAATCTACATTGTGAAGTTCTACTTTTCCCTCAAGCTTTGTATAGGATACTGTTCCGTCTGAATGTGGGTGTTTCCAAGCCCATATTCCCGTACGCTCCTCCACCTCAACGAGTTCATCATTTTTGCCGTACTTCACATTGACAAGTGTTACATAGCCATCGTCAACTTCCGATTCTTCGTCCATAAGCTCGAAAATTCTCTCTGCACCTGCAAGTGCCATAATTACTGCATTAATCTGTTGGGAAATCTGTCCCATAGGCTGTGTAAATGACTTAGAAAGCTGTAAGAATGATGCAATAACACCAAGGGTAATTCCACCAATTCCATTGACGGCGAAAACACCGCCAATTATAGCAATAAGAATATACTGAACATTGCCAAGGTTATTCATAACCGGCATAAGAACATTCGCAAACATATTTGCTGCTGCGGAATTTTTACAAAGTTCCTCGTTTTTCTCATCAAAGCCCTCTTTTGCCTTTTCTTCGTGGCAGAAAACCTTAACAACCTTTTGACCGTTAATCATTTCCTCGATATAGCCGTTGACATCACCTATTGACTGCTGTTGCTTAACAAAGTATTTTGCACTCTTGCCGGCAATTTTACTTGTAACAAAAAGCATAAATGATACAAAAACTACTACAAGGAGTGTAAGCCATATATTTGTTGCAAGCATTGCAAAGAATACGGAAACTATTGTAATAAGTGATGAGAACATCTGTGGCAAGCTCTGGGAAATCATCTGTCTGAGCGTATCGGTATCGTTTGTATAACGGCTCATAATATCGCCGTGTGAATGTGTATCAAAATATTTTATCGGTAAGCTTTGCATATGCTCAAACATTTCATCACGAATATCTTTAAGAACTCCCTGTGCAACTGTAACCATAAGGCGATTATACAGAAGTGTAGCTACAACGCCTATAATATATATTCCAGCCATAAAGATTATTGCTTTGAAAAGTCCTGCGAAATTTGGAACAGCCTCAATCAAAAGAGGCTCTATATAATCATCTATAAGTGTTTGCAAGAAAAGCGATGACGCAACACCCGTTAATGCACTTGCAAGGATTGATATAAGAACTACAACCAATCTGCCTTTATATTTAAAAACATACGAAAGAAGTCTTTTTGCGGTTTTGCCTGTGTTTTTACTTCTTACAGGCTTTTTTGTTTGTTTTTGATTACTCATTAAATCTCATTCCTTTCTGTATGAATTTTACTGCTGTGAGTTTTTTGTTTGTGAAGTATAAACCTCACGATAAATTTCATTTGTCTTGAGAAGTTCTTCATGTGTGCCGACAGCATTTATACAGCCATCGTCCATAACGATTATCTTATCAGCATTTTCGATTGAGGAAATTCTCTGTGCTATGATAATCTTCGTTGTATCAGGAATTTCTTCAGCAAAAGCTTTTCTTATAAGTGCATCTGTCTTGGTATCAACTGCACTTGTAGAATCATCGAGAATAAGAATCTTCGGCTTTTTAAGCAAGGCTCTTGCTATGCAAAGTCTTTGCTTCTGACCGCCTGAAACATTTGTACCGCCTTGCTCAATATATGTATCGTAGCCCTTTGGGAAGGTGGAAACAAAGCTATCTGCCTGTGCCAGCTTACATACATTGACAATCTCTTCATCTGTTGCATTTTCATTACCCCAGCGAAGATTTTCTTTAATTGTTCCTGAGAAAAGAACATTTTTCTGCAAAACAACCGCAACAGAATCACGCAAAGCCTCTATATCGTAATCCTTGACATCAAGTCCGCCGACTGTAAGCTTACCCTTTGTAACATCGTAAAGTCTTGGGATAAGATTTACAAGGCTTGTCTTACCTGAACCCGTTCCACCGATTATACCGACCGTTTCACCGGATTTAATCGAAACTGAAATATCACTCAAGCACATTTCATCAGCATCTTTTTTATATGCAAAGCTGACATTATCAAAAACAATAGAACCATCTTTGACTTCCTTTACCGGATTTTCGCCATTTGTGATGTCGCTTTCTTCATCGAGAATTTCTGTTATTCTCTCCATAGATGCACGAGAAATAATAATCATAACGAAAATCATTGAAAGCATCATAAGGCTCATAAGAATCTGCATTGCGTAGGTTATAAGGCTCATAAGCTGACCTGTTGTCATACCGACAGCCGGGTCATTGCCGGAGAGAACTATAAGTCTTGCTCCGAACCAAGAAATCAAAAGCATACAAGTATAAACACAGAACTGCATAAGTGGCATATTCCAAGCAAGAAGTCTTTCTGCCTTACTGAAATCCTTAAAAATGGATTTCGAGATTTTGCCGAATTTCTCATTCTCGTGGTCTTCTCTTACGAAAGACTTTACAACTCTTATGCCATAAAGATTTTCTTGTACAACATTATTCAATTTATCATAAGTCTTAAAAACACGCTCAAATATCGGATGTGCCTTAGACATTATAAAAAACAAGCCTACTGCAAGAATAGGCACAATACATAGGAATATAAGTGCCATAGACGCGTTTACATTAAAAGCAAGAACTAATGCACATATGAGCATTATCGGAGCACGAACCGCAACTCTTATAATCATCATATAAGCATTCTGAACATTAGTTACATCTGTTGTAAGTCTTGTTACGATACTTGCGGTAGAGAATTTATCTATATTCGAAAAAGAGAAATTCTGAACCTTATAATACATATCCTTACGGAGATTTTTCGCAAAACCGGCTGATGCTATGGCTGCACTTCGTCCCGAAAGTATGCCGAAAATCAAAGATATAACCGCAAATACTACAAGCACAACGCCCATTTTTACGATATATTCAAGATTGCCATCATCTATGCCGAAATCTATCAGATTCGCCATAAGAAGTGGTATTACAACCTCCATTATAACCTCAAAAATAACAAAGATAGGTGCAAGTATAGAGTGCTTTTTATACTCCCTTACACTTTTTAAGAGCTTTCTAACCATATTTTTACCTCCTGCTCTACTCTAAATTTTTTTTGATTTTTTGAATTGTTGCAATAAATGCACTTATTTCTTCATCGCTAAGACCTGCTGTCATCTTTTTGTCGATTTCTATAATATCAATTTCGATAATTTTATTAAGCTCAATCGCCCTATTAGTTAAAACCAGCTTTTTAAGTCTTGCATCATATGGTACGGATTCACGCTTGATAAGTCCTTTTTCTTCCATAATAGATAAAGCCTTTGAGGCGGTCGAACGGCGGATAGAAAATTCCTTCTCTATATCCTTTTGAAAAATATCCCTATCACGGTTATGTACAAGATAACCTATAAGCCAGCCCGTAGCACCTGTCAGCTCATCAACACGCTTTATGTTTTCAGAAGCAATAATCTGTCTATGTAACATATTATTTACAGTTCTAAGCTCAAATCCGATTGTATGCTTATATGCCAAAAGAATCACCTCCTTAAAATTGTTAGTTTACGAATTGTTTTATAACTAACTGTTCTATAGCTAACATTATACTCATATATTTTTTAATTGTCAACCTTGTCTTATGTAAATCTTGAGATGTGTTTTTCTGAAAATTATGTTATTATTTAATAACGAAAGGAAGATTTCAATGTATGAATATAATCTTATACGCTCTAAGCGTAAATCTATTTCTCTTGAGATTTCCAAGAATTTAGATATAATAGTTCGCTCACCATATGGTTTTCCGAAAGCAGAAATAGACCGTTTTGTTACATCAAAAAATGACTGGATAACTAAAAATCTTGAAAAGATGAAAACAAGAACTGAAAAATATCCAAGTCAAATTTCTGAAGATGAGGCTAAATCCTTAATAGAAAAAGCTAAGAAAATTCTGCCTAATAAAGTTGCATATTATTCTAAGCTTATGAAATTATATCCAACGGCATTAAAAATTACCGCTGCAAAAACTCGTTTCGGGAGTTGCAGCGGTAAGAATAGTATTTGTTTTTCTTATTTGCTAATGCGTTATCCTGATGAAGCTATTGATTATGTTGTTGTTCACGAACTTGCACACATCAAACATAAAAATCATAGTAAAGCTTTCTATGCCTTAATAGAAAAATATCTGCCCGATTATAAAGAGCGTGAAAAACTACTCTACTAAACACTTTGTTTTCTAAGTAAAGCAATTATATTATTTAAATCTGATTATTCGCCCCCGCAACCGAAAGTTTACATATAGAAACCGAAAATCTATTGATGATTTGTAAAATATATTATACAATTTAGCATATCTTCAAAACATTTAGGAGTGGTATCATGACAACCGGAGAAAAAATTTCAAGACTGCGAAAAGAAAATAATTACACACAAGAACAACTTGCAGAGCGTATGGGGGTATCAAGACAATCCGTAAGCAAATGGGAATCCAATATAGCATATCCAGAAACAGAAAAGCTGATACAGCTTAGCGAGATTTTTGGCTGTACTTTGGATTATTTGCTCAAAGAAGATAGTCTTGAACAACAAACAAAAAATCAAGAAAATGATTTTTGGCAGGAAGCAGTTGACAAATTTATGAATTTTGATAAGAAAAGTAAGCGTACTGTTTGTGGCTTACCACTTTGGCATATCAGCAAAAATGCAAAAGGTATAATTGCAGTTGGATTTAAAGCTAAGGGTATAATTTCATTAGGATTTCTTTCAATCGGTATTATTTCTTTCGGATTCTTACCAATAGGCTTATTAGCCTTAGGTATGTTTGCAATAGGTCTTATTTCGGCAGGCTCTTTTGCAATAGGCGGTTTGGCTATTGGTGCAATAAGCATAGGTATTATTTCTTTTGGTGCAATAGCCATAGGAGAATTTTCTGTCGGAGCATTATCAATAGGGCATTATTTTGCGTATGGAGATCACTCAAGCGGAATGATAGCATACGGAAAAACCTACGCCAATGGAAGCATACTTCAAAAAGTAGGAGAGCTAACATCAGATGATAAAAAACAAATAGTTGCTGTTATGCAAGATATAGTACCAAGCATTTATCAATGGATATCCTCGATAATACAAACTATCTTATAATATGTTATTACTAATAGTATAAATTTGAAATTAAATACGGAAAAGAATATTATATGGAAAAATATGTATGGTTATTTCCTATAATCTTTATAGTACACGATATGGAGGAATTATAGGTCTCGGAATATGGTTAAAGAAAAATAAAGCACTGCTCGATGAAAAATATCCAAGCATTAGCAAGACATATAAAGATTTCAGCACCGAGGGCTTTTCACTTGTATTACTTGAAAAACTGATTTTATTTATTATTTTTTGTTTATTGGCATTATTTACTGGCAATTAGGTGAATTCATAGCCTGTGCTCTACATTTAGTAATACATATTGGTCAGGCTATATTTATGAGGCAGTATATTCCTGCAACAATTACAAGCATTTTATTTTTGCCTATCAGTATATGGGTTATAATTAAATCCATAGCAGAACTGTCCTTACAAACAACAGAGCTTATAGTATTTAGTATTATGGGAATTGCAATAGTAGCACTGAATCTAAAATTTGCACAATCACTAATAGGAAAATTCACGCGAAAAATGAAGTTATGACTTTATAAATATTGATTTTGTTGCGAAAAATCGTCTATGCTTGATTATTTAACTATAATAGGGTATAATGTAGAAAAAATAAAAAATGGGGGTTATTAAAATGTACAAAGATTTGTGCGATTCAATCGGTCTTGTCGCTCAATACGACCCAGATGTCGCTGCTGCAATGAACGATGAACTTAAAAGACAACGCAGAAACCTTGAACTTATCGCTTCTGAAAATATCGTTTCTCCTGCTGTTATGGCGGCTATGGGTTCAGTTCTTACCAACAAATATGCTGAGGGCTATCCTGGAAAGAGATATTACGGCGGTTGCCAATGCGTTGATGTTGTAGAGCAAATCGCTATCGACAGAGCTTGCAAGCTTTTCGGTTCAGAATACGCTAATGTTCAGCCACATTCAGGTGCTCAAGCTAATACAGCAGTTTATTTTGCAATGCTCGAGCCAGGTGATACTGTTATGGGTATGTCACTCAGCGAAGGTGGACATCTTACTCACGGTTCACCGGTAAATATTTCCGGTAAATACTTCAACTTCGTTCCTTACGGCGTTGACCCTGAAACACACAGAATCAACTACGACAAGGTTCTTGAAATCGCTAAAGAAGTTAAGCCAAAGATGATTGTCTGCGGTGCAAGTGCTTACCCAAGAATTATCGACTTCAAGCGTTTCAGAGAGATTGCTGACGAGGTCGGTGCATATCTTATGGTAGATATGGCTCATATTGCCGGTCTTGTTGCAGCAGGCGTTCACCCAAGCCCAGTTCCATACGCACACTTCACAACAACTACTACTCACAAAACCCTCAGAGGTCCAAGAGGTGGTCTTATTCTTTGCAACGAGGAATACTCAAAGCAGATTAACAAAGCTATCTTCCCTGGTACTCAAGGTGGTCCGCTTATGCACATAATCGCTGCTAAGGCTGTTTGCTTTGGTGAGGCTCTCAAGCCTGAATTCAAGACATACGGCGAAAACATCGTTAAGAACGCTAAGACTCTTGCTAACGGTCTTGTTTCAAGAGGTCTTAACCTTGTTTCCGGCGGTACAGACAACCATGTTATGCTCCTTGACCTCCGCGACAGAGAAATCACCGGTAAGGAACTTGAGCATAGACTCGACGAGGTTTATATCACTGTCAACAAGAACACTGTTCCAAACGAACCTCGCAGTCCATTCGTAACAAGCGGTATCAGAATCGGTACTCCTGCGGTTACTACAAGAGGTCTTGGCGTTGAGGAAATGGATAAGATTGCTGAATTCATTTCACTTTGCGTAAATGATTTCGAGGGTAGTGCAGATGATATTCGTGCAGGTGTAAACGAAATCTGTGCTAAATTCCCACTTTACGAATAATTTAAAACAGCGATATATCTGACTATTACAGGCATAGCTTAATTATGAGCTATGCCTTTTTGTATATACTCAATAATATTAAAATTTGAAAAAGTAGACATTTTAAAGTAGACATTTGAATAATTTTGAGGTATAATAGATTATATTTGTATAATATTCCGAAAGGAAGGAAAGTTTGTAATGAAAAATGCTATAAAAAAGATTGCTGCTTCTACAATCTGCGGTGCTTTGCTTTTGAGTATGGCTGGCTGTGCAGATACTTCATGGAGCGTTAAGAGAAATGATGATGAAAAGCTTTCTGTTGGCACATATATCTATTATATGAATCAGGCATACAGTGAAGCTAAAGAAAAAACAGGCAAATCTGGTAACGATGTTCTCAGTGAAACTATTGATAAGAAAACCGGCGACCAATGGATTCGTGACAGAGCTAAAGAGCTTTGCGTAGAACAAATGACTCTTGATAAACTTTGCAAAGACAATAAAATTGATATAACAGATGATGATGTAGATGCTACTTATACCGATAAAAGCACTTTCTATGGTATGTACTCTTATTCTGATATGTGGGTTATGTCTAAGCAAAGCTATGAAACTATGGGTATTTCTGAAAACTCATATAAGAATGCAATAATCAAGACTGCTCTCGAAAAAGACAAGCTTTTCAACAAGATTTATGGTGAGGGCGGCAGCAAGGAAGTTAAGGATAGCGAACTTGAAAAATATTTTAAGGAAAATTATGTAAGCTACAAGTATCTCACAACTTCTCTTAATAAAACAGACAGCAGCGGAAACTCTACAACTATGACAGATGAGGAAAAAGAAGTTGTTAAAGAACAGTACGAAAGATATGTAAAAATCATAAATGAACAAGGCAAAACAATAGATGATGTTGCTGAACAATATGACAAGGACTATCCTTCTGAATCCTCTTCTGAAAGTTCGAGTGAATCTAGCCAAGAAACAACCTCTTCAACAGCTTCTAATGAGGAATCAAGCAAGCCTGAAACAACTTCATCTGAACCTTCCTCTGATGAATCAAGCAAGGAAACTACCTCCTCTGAATCTTCTTCTGAAAGCTCAACAGAAAACTCTAATTCTTCTACAAAGAAAAGTTCAGTACAGTCTTCAATAGATGATTTAAGCAGTGATAACTTTATGTTCGGTGATGATGTTAAGAAAAAGCTCAAGGAAATGAAAGACAACGAGGCTGCTTATGTTGCAACTTCTTCTGCATACTATTTCTTATATAAAACACCTATAGCTGACGAAGTAAGTTCCGCACTTGATAAGAATAATACAATGAACTATCGTTCTACAATACTTCACTCTATCAAAGACGATGAATTCGACAAGTATATTGAAGAAGAAGGAAAGAAACTTGATTATGAATTCAATGACGCTGCATACAACAAGTATACACCATCAAGGGTTATTCCTGATTCCGATAACTCAAAAGACGAATCCTCAAAAGCTTCAAGCTCTGAATCATCAAATGAATCAAGCACAGAATCTTCAACAGAATCTAAATCTACAAGTGAAACAAGCAAGGAATCTTCAACAGAATCCAAAACTGCAAGCGATGCAAGCAAATCAGAAAGTTCTGCACAAGGTTAATCATTAAAAATATAGAAATGGCGTTCAGATTTAATAAGTCTGAACGCCATTTTTGTGTAATTATTCTGTTCTTAAAAAGCTCTATCTTGAGCGAAGTTTTTACTTTTATAAAAAGCTATGATTTAATATCGCTTATTTTCAAATTAAGCTTAATGCCGAGATTATCTGCGGAAATTTCTTTTAAAAATCCTTCATTAGATATTGTTATATCAAAATTTATTACAAGGCTATCTAAGGTTGATTTGTTATCATCAACCAGCTTTTTATAATAGTTGTAATCTTCATCTCTCTTAAAAACTGTCCGACTATTTGTAAGTATACAATCAGCCGTTAAATATGGATTTATGGCAAAATTTATAATATCGCCATTTTCTGTGTTTTCTGTGCTTAAACCAAGAATTTTCGCTTTTCCATCATCACTACTTAAAATGTTATAAATATTAATCAGAGAATTTTCGATTTCATTAGCGTTGACATAATCCTGCCAACCTATCTTATTTATCAAACCTTGCCAATCATTATTAAAATTAGTTATACTAAAATCTTTTGTCTCTGAAAACAAAGCGAAAAAATATTCTGCGTTTTCTTTACTTATATCTATACTTTCCGTCTTATTATTTTGCTTATAGAGAATTTTCCCGCCATTATCTGTACAATTTATTTGTATATCTATTTTATCTTCTTTTTTAGAAGTATTTTTAATTGGTTTAGAAATAATATCAAATTCAGCAGTAAGTTTCTTTTTATCCGGGTTAACTTCATATTTTCCCGTAAGTGTACTCAATCTATCCTCAAAGGCATTTTCTAAGGTAGCGTCTATCCTTGCGCTATAGGCAGTAAAAGTATTCTTGGAGGCAGAAATCACCTTGAAAAAAGGCTCTGAATTTAATGAATTGATTTTTAGAAATAATATTGAAGTCGCTATAATAGCAGATAAAATAACAATGGCAATAAGTATAAATATAGTTCTACGAAATTGGTTCATTGATTTTCTTAAGGCCGGGTCGCTTTTCTCGGTTTCCAAAAATATATCATTGTTATCTTGAATATTTTTTATTATAAATCACCTCCTAAAAGGATTTTATCTTTCAAATGAAATGGATATAGCTTAAATATATCACAAATAGTATTAAATATCAACTTTTAGAAATAAATGTAAAAAAATTATATATAATGTTGACAATAAGCATTGTGTATTGTATTATATAAATAACACAACAAAAAGGAAGAAGGAGAAATTTTGCAACTTACTGTAAATAATATTACTAAGTCATTCGGCGAAAAAGAAGTTCTTCGTGGAATAAGCCTTAATGCTTATAGTGGAAAGGCTTTAGGTTTGCTTGGCAGAAACGGTGCAGGCAAGACTACTACTATAAGAATTATTATGGGAGTTTTTCCGGCAGACAGCGGAGAAATTCTTGTAGATGGTAAGCCGATAGACAGAAATGAACTAACTATTGGATACTTGCCAGAAGAAAGAGGTATGTATCCTAAGAAAAAAATTATAGACCAGCTTGTTTACTTCGGCAGACTTCACGGTTTGAGCAAGAATGACGCTATTTCATCTTCAAAGCAATGGCTTGAACGCCTTTCTATGGAGGAATACGCTAATAAAAAACTTGAAACATTATCCAAAGGTAATCAGCAAAAAATTCAGCTTGCGGCGGCGGTTATGTGCAAACCATCAGTGGTAATTCTTGATGAACCTTTCTCCGGTCTTGACCCTGTTAATGCTATGCTTTTGAAAGATATAATAAATGAACTTATTGATGAAGGTGCGGTAGTGTTTTTATCAAGCCATCAGATGAACTATATTGAGGAATTTTGCGAGGACATTGCAATTCTTAACGGCGGTTCAATCGTTCTTAGTGGTACAATAAACGATATAAAACGCAGCTATCGCAGAGATATAATAGTTATTGATACCCTTGATTATAAGAATGTTCTCAAGCTTATTTTTGAGAAATTTTCTAATGAGATAGTTTCGGCTGAAGTTGATAAGGAAGTTGATAACAGAGTTAAGGTTAAGTTGAAAGAACCTTCCTCAAAACAGGCACTTTATAATCTTATTTCTTCAAGCGGAATAGATATTGATGGAATGGCTGTTATGCAACCGACCTTGAACGATATTTTTGTTGAGTATACGGAGGACAAAATATGAAAACAAAGAAAAAGAGTGCTTTTAATGCCGTTCTCGGCTTTGAATATACCTCTGTAATTAAAAACAAGGCCTTTATAATAAGTACCATACTTATAGTTGCCGTTCTGTTTATCGCCTCGTTTCTGCCTGTGCTCATTATGGGATTAGCTTCATCATCAAGTGACGGAGATGAAACAGAAAAGCCTAAAATTGCAATCGTAAATGAGGCTTATGAAAAAGATGATATAATAGTTAAAGCTATGAAAGATGAGTTTAAAGACTATAATATAGAAACTGTTAAAAACGAAGATGACGCTCAAAAAGGTGTTAAAGATGGAAAATACAGCTTTTCTATAATTTTTAATAAACCACTTGAGTATAAATATATCACACTTACACAATCAATTAATGACACTACAACTGATATTATAGATGCTGTTGTTACATCTGTATATCGTACAACAGAACTTGAGAAAAAGGGTATTTCCGCTGAGGAATCTAAAAATATTCTTTCAGCCTCGGCAAAGAAAAGCATCGTTACACTTGGAACAGACCAAACAGCCGCATATATTTCTACTTATATTCTTGTTATGGCATTATATATGGCTATTCTTGCATATGGTCAGCTTGTTGCTAATAGTGTTGTTACAGAAAAAAGCAGTCGTGCTATGGAAATGCTTATAACCTGTGCATCACCATCAGACCTTATGTTCGGAAAGGTTATCGGTGCAGGACTTGCAGGCTTCACACAGATAGCAGTAATCTTCGGTGTAGGAGCAGTATCGCTTCCTGTTATGTTAAATTCAATTCCTAATGACCTTAAATCTGTATTCTCATTCCCTATTGAATCTGTAATTTTTGCTATACTATTCTTCATACTCGCTTTCTTTATATATGCATTTGTTTTTGCTGCAATAGCATCGCTTGTTTCAAGAATAGAGGATTTAAGCAATCTTATGTCACCGATTATGTTTATAATTATTTTCGCATTTATCGTAGTTATTATAGGAATGAATAGTGGCGACCTCAGCAGTCCTCTTATGATAGCAACATCTTATATTCCATTTACAGCACCAATTTCTATGTTTGCAAGAATTGCAATGAGCAATGTAGCTGCTTGGGAAATTATTCTCTCGATAGCAATTCAGGTTGTATCTATATTCATACTTGGAAAGTTTGCAGCTGCTATTTACAGAGTAGGTGTACTTCTTTATGGCAAACCGCCAAAACTTGGTGAAGCATTAAAGATGGTATTCAGCAAAAAGGCTCGCAGCTAACTTATATATTATTGCCAACTACAAAAGGCTTGCAATTCGAGAAAAAATTTTGTACAATATATTGAGAGTTTATTATGCGTGAAAGGCTGATTTATATATGAAAAAATTATATGCTGTTATTATCTCGATACTTGTACTTTGTGGCTCGGTTTTTATGTCAGGTTGTAGTGATTTTGAATTTAATCCTATCGGGAAATGGGAAAATGTACAAACAATTATAGATGGCAAAAAGTTCGAGGGTATATTGGATAATGATGCTAAGATTTGCTTTGTATTTCAACATAATGGTATAGCCTATATGACAGTAGGCGGTGAACGCATTAAAAATGATTATTCATATACATACACTGATGAGCAGGTAACTCTTACAAGTAAAGATGATAGTTCAGCCCAACTTATCTATTCTGTTAAGGATAACGGCTCAACACTTGAACTTAATAATGGTACGACAGTTACAGTCTTTAAAAGAGTTTAATCTGATAAAAAATAAAAAGGAAATCCTGCAAATGGCGACGTGTCGTAAGGATCTTTTTTGAAGAATTGGTGTAATCCCGAAAAATCGGGGTTACACCTTTCTTCTTTTTACGCCACATATCTGTATTTCTGCGGATTCTTTTTAACTTCTTCCATCATTGCCCGGATTTCCTTTTCATCGGGGATATCCATCATACCGACAACGGAGAAATATATATCGACCTTCACGTGGCAATGACCGTTGCTTTTATCGTTGTTGTGGACTTCAATTCTCTCAATGAGCGAATGAACAAGTCCGGAGGTCAGTTCCTTTACTTCCGTGATCTCCCGGACAGTTTTCAAAAGCAGGCGGAGATCAACGGTTTTCTGATCGGCGGACTGCAATTCGACTTTGGCGTTCTCAACTTCCGCCGCCAGCTCACGCTGCTCCTTTTCGTATTTCTGCATCATACGCTGATAACGGGAATCTTCCACATTTCTGAGAACCCGATCCTCATACAGAGATTCAATCAGACGGTCAATTTCATCAATACGCTTTTCACCATTACGGATAAACTGCTGAAGCCGCTGATATTCTGCCTGTCGCACGGAATCGTTCTTTTTTGCCAACATATACAGAAATACCGGCTCATAACAACGGACAAAATCCACGAAATCGCTGATTGCTTCCAAGACGATCTTTTCAAGGACGACGTTTCGTATATAATGGATTTTGCAAGTCCCACGCCCGCTTTTGTAATTGGAACAGCGGTAACATTCCTGCTCTACGGTCATACTTTTCGCAGCGCAGTAGTGGAGCTTTGCACCGCAGTCTGCACAATATAGAAGCCCTGCAAATTTGCTTGTCTTTCCGGTGGCGGTCGGACGGATGCGATGATCTCGTATTTCCTGCACTTTCAGCCACACCTCCTCTGAAATAATCGCCTCCTGTGTATTAGGAATGATTTGTTGACTTTCGGCAGGATTATAAATTTTCTTGTGGACTTTGTAGCTGACAGTCGTGGATTTGAAGTTTACCGTACAGCCGGTATATTGACGGTTCTCCAGTATCTTAACAACCGTTGTTGATTTCCAGCCGTAAGGATTCTTAACATTCTTTGTAGAATGCTTTTTGCCGATACTGTCATAATAACCGGCGGGTGAAAGGATCTTTTCGTCTTCCAACTGCCGTGCGATCTGTGAAGGACCTCTGCCGTTTAGACATAAGGCAAAAATTCTTTTCACGATTGCCGCCGCAGGCTCGTCGATCACCCATTCCTTTTTGTCCATTTCGGATTTCTTGTAACCATACGGAACTGTTGGTGAAACACGTTCTCCGTGTTCGGATTTCGTTTTCCAGACCTGACGGATTTTCTGACTGGTTTGTGCTGCATACCATTCATTGAAAATGTTATAGAACGGCATCATTTCCATACCGGCACCGGTTTTGCTGTTTACGTTTTCCTGCAGAGAAATGAAAGTTACACCAAGCGTGGGATATACCACCTGCGTCAAACGCCCCATTTCAACCTGCTCACGACCGAAGCGGGAAAGGTCTTTGACTACGATTCTGCCGATCAGTCCGGCTTCCACCATTTCTTCCATTCGCTTAAAGTCCGGACGGTTGAAGGTAGTGCCCGAAATACCGTCATCTACGAAAAACTGATAGTTCGTTATACCGGCTTTTTTACAGTAATCCTCCAAAATGGTTTTCTGATTTTTTATGGAGTTCGACTCGTTTTCTTCGGCATCCTCTTTTATATCATCCACCGAAAGGCGGCAATATAAAGCCGTAATAAGTTCTTCTTGCTCTTGTAATTTAGTTGCTGTTGCCATTTCATAATCTCCTTTCTGACAACCAAGAGCGCAGCAAGGGTAATAATACCTTACTGCGCTCCGTGTGTTTTTTCAAATGTGCTGATTACAGATACTGATTTGCCAGCAATAACGCTTTGAACTGATTCAGCACGGTACGCTTGCCTTCGGTTTTCAGATGAGTTGTAACATCATAAACCGTACCGCCGATCTTCATAGAAAAGGTGCTTTTTCTTTTTTCGTCGGTATCCGGCACACGTTCTTCAAACAAATATTTTTCTTTCTCGTTCATATTCGTTTCCTCCTTTATCTCGAATCTCGGTTACGCTGACGGATGATATTCCGGTGGTAATACTCAGCCGCCTTGATTAAGAAATCTTCGGTCTGCTTCACGGTATAGCTTTCGGGGACGATATCACGCAGACGATCCATCGGGACCTTTATCGTTTCCCGCTGGTTTGCTTTTTCTTCGGAAAGCGTCTTGAAAATCAGGTACTTATCCAGCGCTCCGTCCTTGTAATACTGATGCAGATGCCACGCCTGCGAATAAGACGGCGTACAGTCGTTCATCTCACATATTTCCAAAACATCGTATTGGAACTGCTCCGACAGGAATGAAAGCTCCACGCCGACAGATAGAGCGATCTTTCCCTCGTCCATCATCGTAAGCAGTTCTGGGATCAGATAGGTCAGGCGGATATAGCGTTTTACCTGTGTGGCACTGTCATTTTCAGAAATCTGCTCGACAGTCAACTTCGGGCCAAGTTGGTCCGAAGTTTTTCCTTGATGGCTCATAGCGTCAAATTTCATCTTGTACGCAAACGCCTTTTCAGACGGCAGGATATGCTCTCGGTGCAGATTGCTATCCACCACTGCAATGGCGGCGGCATCCCGGTCGAGGGCATAAATAAAGGCAGGAACTGTTTCCAGCCCTGCCATCATAGCGGCGTGCAAGCGGCGGTGCCCGCTTACGACCTCATATTCATCTGTGGTGTTTTCCATCGGTCTTACGATCAGCGGCGAAAGAATACCCTGCGTCTGAATGCTTTCAATCAGCGTATTCATTTCCTCGTTGTCGAGTACCTTGTACGGGTGTCCCTCGAAGGGGTGTAATTTAGATACCGGAATGGCTACCGGTGTTTTCATAGTGTTATTCATCGTTCATAATTCCTTTCTTTATTCTTATTTCTTGCTCTTGCACCGGCTTGACGCTCTACATCAAGCTCCGCCTGCAAAAGCTCATATAGGTGAGGGGATTTCTCCATAATCTTTTCGGCTCGCTTCATTTTTTCACGAAGCGGGCGTATTTTTTCGGTGATCGCCTTGCGCTCATCCTTTGCGAATTGTACATCTTCGGGGGTGTGCGCTCGGCGGCGGGCGTTGTCTGCTTTGGAACGCTCGGTTTCCAAAGCGGATATTTGTTCTTTGGCAGTGGATATACTTTGTTCTAACTGCGGAATCGTGTGGATTTCCTCCCGCTGCAGAAAGCGGTAGTCACTGACGTACTGCTCGATATTTCTTGCCTCGTGCCGCAGGTCAGGTGACATCAGGTCTTCTGCCATCTGCAAAACGGTAATAAGGATCAGAAACAAGGTGTCCACCAAAACGGTCACAGTGTCGTAGCTGTGTTCGACGGTAAACTCCAAGCGGTTTACCTCATCCTCCAATGCGGTGGTACGCCATTTCTGTATTCGCTGGGAGAGGACTGCATAGAACTCTACGCCCTGATCCCAATTGGCACGGATACGATCCTCCAGTACCTCTCTTGAATAGCCGAGAGAATCCAAACGGAGGGGGCGTTTCCAGCCGGGAGCCGTTATTGTGGTATGAGCGTAATACTCATCCGTGCGCCCGAAGGTATAGCCAAGCACTTCCATCTGATAACGGAAATCCTTTATTGAGCCGCAGGTCGGCAAGACATATTCAATATCGTATTTGAGCATATCCCTGTGCGTCATGCCGCCTTGCTTTTTGTACCAGTAAGCACCACGGCTCTGTCCTTTCCAAAAGCTCGAATTTTCCAAAACGGAAATGCCGTACTCCCGGCATACCTGATCGGAAATCTCACGGAGCTTTATATGATCCTTTTGATGATTTCCGAACTTGCTCCCGTCCTTGAAAGAGACGCTGTTTACAACAAAATGACAGTGCAGGTTATCCGTATTCAGATGGACGGTGACAAGTACCTGATACTTATCTCCCCACATCCGGTAGGCAGTCTCTCTGCCGATGGCAAGCGCTTCTTTCGGTGTGACCTCGCCCGTCTGAAAGCTCTGATACCCGTGATACGCCACATTCCCGCCGAGTTTTCCGAAACGGCGTTTTACTGCCATCATCGCCTGATACGCTCTCTGCTTCGGGCAGTTGATAGCATCAACATAAATCTGCTGATCGGTCTTTTCACCGTTGCCGGCATAATTCAGCGTAGCGTATAAATCCTTATCTAAATATTTCTGTGCCGTTGTTTTGTCGGGATTGTCGGCATAATCCAGCACGTCCTTTAATCGGCACTTGACGGGCCATAGTCCGGTGGTTGCCATTGCGTCACCTCCCGTATGATTTCATTCGACGGTTGCTTGCGGTCATCAATCAGTTCGGCATAAATTTTGTCAAACAGCCGAAGTGCCGCCGCTTCGAGTTCGGGTGTCAGTTCCTTATTAAGAAAGACACATAAATCCCGATGGAAATGATAAAAGGCGTCCGGCTGAACCGCCTTTGGTTCATAGCCGAGCGCCCTTCGTAAAATATATTCGCCTTGCCGCATTCCGCAGAGTGCGGCGTTCTTTTTGATCTTCCTTTTCTGTGCTTCGGTCGCCTCAAAGAAGATACCGTTCTTTGATTTTTTACTACCCATATTTTTTAATCCTCCTTTGCTATGGGGTGTTAGGGGCTTTGCCCCTAAAGATGGAGCCGAAAGCAGTCGGCTCTGAACGGAAAAAATATATATTTTTTCCCTGCTTGATACGGTGTGAGACACACCCCGTATGGGATAAACAGAAGCGTTTCTGTGTGGCGAGTACCGTCACATAACAATGACGATAGTCCCGTAATATCTTCCGTTCTCCCGGTCGGGGGCGTATCTCTCGTTTGAGCCACGATGGCTCAGATATTTCGTGATTCTTTCGCATTTGAGCCATAATTGGCGGCTTTTGGCTCAGAAAAAGGCAGACAGATCGGAGAGGACATTTTCGTCGTTCTCCGCCCGCTGTTCCTCCGTCAGTTCCGTGTCTGCCGTCATATATTCCACCGTAGCCGGTGCGACAAACGAAACCTCTGACAGTTCCTCCCGAAACACCTGCCGAACATCATCAAGTGTAAAATCCCGGTCGCTGTTTTGGTGTTCCATAAATGAAATAACCGCCTCAACAATGAAGCGGTTACGGGATTTACCTTTCTCATTATTCAGTTCGGCAAGATATTCGGCGGCACGGCGTTCGGATTCATCGTCCAGATCAAAGCGCACATTCAGTCGGTAATGATTGCTCATTGTCTCTCATCCGCTTTCAGTTGCAGTTCCGCCATATACTCATAGCCTTTTGCTGCTGCACAGATATCGTCCACGAATTTTACCCGGTCGGGATTGCACTTGTAAAAGTTCTTGACAAGGCACCCGCCGCCTCCGGTGATATACAGAGTCATTGTACCTTCATCGTAACCGTGTTCACGCAGACGGCGGAAAATGTCTTTCACATATTCTGCTGCGGTGACCTTGATGATTTTCAAATCGGCGGAAGGAATGTCTGCCGTGCCGTTCTGCAATACCTCGTCGATAATCACGTCGTTGATCTCTCGACGGGTCTTCTGCATAAATTCCTCACGGATCGCAAGGGTACACTGATAGGTTCCAAATTTCTCGGTGTACATCTTACTGCTCATCGGTCTGCCGTTTGTAAAGAACAGCGTGTTCATCGTACCGTTGCCGATATCTGCCACAACGGAAAGGCCCTTCATCGTCGTAACGAACTCAGCTACGGCGGCATAGCCCTGCGGATAGATCTTTACGCCGGAGATACGGATATGATATGCCGTATGCTGATAGTTGAAGCTGACCTCCTCGTTTTTGGACAGGTAGGCGGCAAACTCTTTTTTCTGTCCGCTTGTCCAAGTGAGCGGCAGCCCGGCGGCGATGATAACATCCGCCTCCGTCAGTCCCTTGTCTTTCAGCTCCTCTGCGATCGCCGCAAAGGTGAGGAGATAATAGTCCTCATCCTTGATCTTATCCGGCAGAAACTCCTTGTGTCCTTCGCCGATGAGATAATAGCGTCCGCCGTATTCGAGCATATCTTTCGTAAACAGCGGCTCGGTATCGTATCCCATAATGCCGGTCTTGAAGCAGTGGTTTGCGGTCTTAATATTGCCGTAACCGTGATCGATTCCAACGATCAGTTTTTCTTTGAATCCTTTCATAATCTTTTCCTCAACTTTCTCCCCGTCTTTCCGGGGTGTCGATTTGTTTTTGCAACTGCAAAAGTGGGAGCAGTTATCATAAATTGTTCTGCTGCAAGATTTCTTCATAGAGTTCCTTTTCGGCGGGCAGTACCGCTTTGCGGAAATAGTTGCAGTAAATCCCGTATCGGGAAATGAACTGCACACATTTACACTCCTCGCCGTCATCGAGCAGAAGACAGTTGCCGACCACGCAGTTGCAGCATTCTCTGCGGGCAAGCTTTCTGACCTTTGCCGACTGTTTTGAGTTTAGTTTCAGAATCATACGCATCACCTCCATTCGTTCTGAAATCCGGGCAGCAAAAAAGCCGCTCCGATGTCGGAACGGCTGTGCATCGCTGCCTTCTACGTATAGAATAGTGACAAATCCATTTTTGCAAGAAAATAGCGTAACAGTACGAAATGAATATGCGTAACAGTTCTAACCCATTGAAAACAAGGCGTTTTTATGATATAATAGAGTGTATCATAGCAGAAAAGACAAATTTCCACATTTGGGATGGGCTTACTGTGACTTTTATGGGACACTTCCCGTGATAGAATAAAGATGGAGGATCGGATATGGTGGAAAAACTTTTCAGTTTCAAGGCAGATTACCGTGACGGGCGTGTTTATGTGAGCGGCAAGGTCTATGCCGCCGGGCTGTTCGCTACACACCTGCTGAATCAATATTATCTGAACGATACCGCCGCACGGATCGCCGTATTCAGCGATAACGTCAATTTCAATATCGTCCGGCAATTAGAGAATGGATACCTGAATATATCCGAATTTGTCAGTACCGGCAGAAACGTACTGGAAGCGATGAAACCTCTGCCGAAACTGCATCCTTTTGATACGCTTGACAACTCTGCAATAACCGACTGCGTAACTAATCTCTTCACAGAGGAAAACGGCGAACGCATTTGTTCCTATCTCTCCGACAAGGCAAAGATCAGTATGCTCCCGCAGAATGAGGTATCCGTTGGCACGGCATACCGCTATGCTGAAAGAACGGACAAGGATGTGACAGTTTTAATTGAAAACACCGTTTCAATTCTTGCATTTTTCAATAACGTCAGCGTCGACCTGATCTCCGCTCACGATAAGCTGACCGCCTTTGTGAAGCGCATTGACGAAGCAGAGCGCTTTGACGAAAAACATCTGCTCCCGATTGCTCTTGAAGTATACGGACAGATACCGTTTCCGCTGACAACAGAATATATCTCCCGCAAAAAGAATACGGCAAGCAGCGGCGAAACCGTTGCCCGCCGACTGACCTTTGACCGATATATCGCTTTCGTGCTGACGGATTTCTTCGAAGGATTGCATTACGGACACTATCCCCGTCGGTGCGGGATTTGTAAAAGATATTTTTTGATGCAGTCTGCCCGCCGTCAGCAGTATTGTATGGGTATCGCTCCCGAGCAGATACGGGGACAGAATGTGACCTGCCGCAGATATGCCGCCTCAATGAAGCGCAAAGAAAAAGCAGAGAACGATCCGATCTCCGCTGTCTATACCAATCGCTGTTCCGCCATCCGTACTGAGATGCGGCGTGGGACAATTCCCGCCGAGATCGGCGAGGCGGCAAAGGCGCTGGCGCTTGAACATAAGAAAACAGCGCTTATGAACGATGATTACGCCAAAAAACAATACAAAAAAGATATGTCCCGTGAAAAGTTATACCAGGATGCAGGGCTGAAATAACAATACCGTTCTGTCGGAATGGAGGTGAGTGCCGATGAAGAACGACGACTGGAAACAAGACCTATACCGTTACCGTCTGACACCGGCACCGCCGAAGAAGGACGATTTTCAAGACTACATTGATTTGTACTTTTCAGAAAAGGACGAAAAGTATCTTTCGTGGTTTCTGCATTACTATGAGCCGATACTAAACACTGAAATAATGAGCACCGTGCAGGAGTATGCAATGCGTGGGCATTTCATCGACTTAAAACAAGCCGCCGTATTCGGGATTCTGAAAGCCCTTGCTAACTATGATATTTCTCTCGGAGTTCCGTTTCTCGTTTACAAGGAATATTACATCAAAAACGAGATCGACGACTACATCCGCACGATGCGGACGGGCTATACCGTACAGAGCAGTGACGAATACAAGCTACTCCGCAAAGTAATGGCGCTCTACAACAAATACGGCAAATCCGACGACGAAACGATAGCACAAATAGCCGCCGAAATCGGCAAAAAAATCAAGGACACAAAAGAGATCATCTCCGCAGGGATACGGAATATGTCTTACGCCGAGTTTTACCGCAAATACGCCGACGAGGACGGCGAAACTTCCGCAGAAGATGTTACACGGAACGATACCACCGATCCGGCAAAGATGTTCTTTGACGAATGGCGGGCAAACGCCGTATTCGACCGATATGAGAAGCTGGATATCCGGGAGCGGTCAATGATCGCCGATCATCTCGGCTTTTGCAGAGAATGTCACGGTATTTTTGAGATGGGAGAAGATGAAAACGGCTCTCCCGTAAAGCTGTTCCGGCAGAAAAAGGCATACGCCGACCTTGCCCTGCAGCACACACTTTCCTCGCCGGATACCGCATACCGTATCGTCCACAAAGCATACGATAAAATCCTCATTGATCTTGCCGTTGACGAGTATATCCACATTGTAGAGCTGCGCCGCACGAAAAAGACAAAAACCGAAATCGTCTACGAATACTGTGCCGACCACAATAACGACTGGGGCGAAATTCACTATACGCCCGACGATGACGATTACGAGGTCACGAGCTACGTGTACGCCGATACGAAAGGCGAGTTCTTCTTCGCCGCCGCAGGCGAGTGGATCGTCCGTCAAGCCGCAAAGGAGCAGTTCCCGCAGACGGCGGTTATACCGATTACGGAAATTTAACCTATAAAACGCAAAAAAGCCCCGTCCGGAGCCAAGATATAAATCTTGATTCCGAGCGGGGGGGTGTAAATCGGCTTTAGTCGGTTGGCAAAAAATCATCTAAATCAGCACATGTTTTTCCATATAGTCCCAAAAAGCATTGATCATATTCCTCTCACTTATCACAAAAGCAGTTTCAGGGGAGTTTGTTTTTGCCATAATAACACCGGTATCCTCTTTTATATAGAGAAGTGTATTGCCTGCAAGTTCATTGACAAAATGAATTGTTAGGTTTTCGTATTGATTTTCCATTTGCTTCAGCCGATCAATATGCAGAAGATACTGCTCTTTTGTGTAAGAAAAACGATTGGAGGAAAACAACTCACCTGAAAAAGGATAGAGCACATCCGGCGCGAGAATCGTACACTCCGGATCCGGCAGCACTAAAGTGAGGTGCTGTTTTTTAATGTGTTTTCGGAACCGGCTGAGGCTTTGCTTCCACTGTGCGGTCAGCACATCATTTCCGGCCTTTGCCGACAGTTCCCGCACAAGCTTATCCGGCATCGAGAAAAGCGGCGGCATCGTACAACAAAGATAAGCATCCCCATCGGCTGCAGCAAGACTGCCTGCGGCTTTATGAAATGCATCTGCATCCCGCTCGGCAAAAATCCGCATCAACGGGCGGCAGAGGTTAAAGTAATGCTCATACTCTGCACTCAGCGCATCTAAAGCCGGCCTATCCGTGATAAACAAATTCAACATACCATCGGTATCCTGCTGCACAGAGGAGGATACGACAGCCGCCGTGTTCGGTGCAATGAACAGCGTACGCTGAAACACACCATCTCTAAGACGCGGATAGCAGTACGGTTCTATCATTCCCGTCATATAGACGGGGATCCACTTGGTGACAGCTTCCAGCATCTCATTCATATCACGGGAAACCGTGTGAATGATTTTCACTCGGTTTCCCTTCTGAATGACCATAGCAAAAAGCTCCGCCCAGCGCGCAGCAAATACAGCATCTTCGTAGAGCCAAGCCATGTTTTCGTCGGAAAAAAGCAGCAGGGTCTGCGGCTTTTCTTGCTGCAGGATCGCCATAAAGAACTGCTCCACAGCTTTTCGCTTTCCTGCGTTACCATATAGGTATGCAGCATATTTCTGCGGCAGCTCCATTGCTGCAGGATCCCCGAAAATCGTGACCGGTCTTGACGCAAGACGGGAAAAACCGGAAATCAATCTGCCGGTTGCCACAGAGATATCTGCCTCCTGCTCTAAAAGCCACTGCTCCAGATACAGCGCCGTGCTTTCCGTAGACGTAAGTGCGGTGCTGCTGATGCCGGTCAGCTTCTGCAGGGCGTTGAGTTGATACTCCTTTTTGATGTGTTTCGTCAGGTAACGGCATATATCCGATAAATATTCGTGTTTTTTAGGCAAGGGTCTTGCCCCGGAACGTAACCGTCCGATATGGGAAGAGTTCATATTGATATCCCTGCCCAGCAGACTGTTGGAAACCTCCGCAATATTCATCAGTGCGTCAAATCTCTCTGCAAACATACCAACATCTCCGTGTTTTTTTTCTTATTATAGCATGAAACAAGCACGGATTCAAGATAATTGGCATAATTTGTGCCAGAAATATGGCACGGTCAATTCCGCAAACCGTATTGTTTTCTATGCCTTGACAGGTAAAATAATAATAGATCTGTTTTAGAACTGTCAGCAAATACGGAGGTATGAAAATGCAGATTCTCATCAGGCATGATAATTTTTCAACTGAGCGCTATGAGCTCCAAATTCAGGAAAGTGCTCTTGTGTTTACAGGAAAAGAAAACTCCTTCATTTTTCCGTATTTGGAGTTAAACGACTTCAATATCATGCAGGACAGACGAAAGAAGGCCTATTTCACTGTACTTTGTTCAGGCAGGATGGTGGAGGGACAGATCCTCGAACCGAAAGAAATAGATCCTTTTGTTGCCGAACTAAAGGAAAAAATGGACGGCACAATCAATATTGAAGTCAGAAAATAAAATTGAAATGCTTTATGCGAAAAAATACGGATGGATAATATATCAAAAATGACGAAAGGAGCAATACCATGATCGGAAGACAAGTAATCAAGACGAACCGTGCGTTTACACTGGAGGAACTGGAGCAGTTCATGCAGGAACATTGGGATAAGGAGCAATACAACTATTTCGCCATTGGACGGCCAACGGCGGCGTCTGTTGAGCAGTATATCCTACTGCCGGCCACAGAGCGGTTCATGGTGATCGCCTATGCGAGAAAGGCCGGCGGACTCTTCAATAAAGACAACAAAGTCATCCTTTCCGTGTGTGACACACCGAAAGGTGCGGAGATGGAAATTTTCCGTTCCATTCATTCGCATAACGTATTTTTCGGTGCGTGGAAGATCAAAACTACGATGTCCATGGAAGAAGAGCGCAAGGGCCCAGCGGAAGAAGTGCTACAGAAATACGCTGCTTATATGAAGCAGCTTCTTGACAGCGCGGGCTATTCCAAGTAAGGAGGTAACGTCATGAAAAGATTTATCAGCCTTTTTTTAGCTCTGATTATGGTTTTTGCTCTTTCTGCATGCGCAGATAAAACCAAAGAGGGCACCGCTGCTTCAAATGATACGGAAAAAGAAAGCTCAGAAACGAATGATGTCACTGCTGATTCAAATGATACGGAAAAAGAAAGCTCAGAAACGAATGATGTCGCTGCTGATGACAGCGGAGTAAAATTTACCCAGATTGAGAAAGGAATTGCCCTTGATACCGAAGGTCGTATCTGGAGTTACAGTCTTGTGGATGATTTAAAGCTTTTCTGTGACTCTGCAAAATTCACATATATCTCTGAAGGCAACGGGCTCATGTGTGCCCTTGATGAGAATGGCGGACTCTGGACATGGGGCGCGAATAAATCCGGACAGCTTGGTGATGGTACAACAACAGACCGGAACATACCTGAGAAAGTTTTAGATGGCGTTAAAATGGTCGCTGCTTATGGCTATAATGCTTTTGCCATAAAGAATGATGGTACTCTTTACCAGTGGGGGTACGGTAATTGCCCTGCAAAACTCAGAGAAAATATGGACGATAGCGACAATATTCTGATTCCGACTCTTGTTGAAATAGACGCAAAGTTTGAATACATTGCAACAGGAAAAAACTATGCTTCCGTTGCTGTTGATTCTAACGGCACGCGCTATGCTTGGGGTGTTCCTTGCACGATTATGGGCTACAGTGCAAATCAAATAGATCCGACACTTGACGATGATGCTCCTGTCACACCATTCACTTTGAAAGCAATTTCAAACGATACTGCCCCTAATGGCACATATTATTTTGGCGGCAATACTACTTATGTTATTGATGCAAATAATACGCTTTATATCTCCGGCGGTAAGGATTCAAGACTTGATCCTTTTGAAGAATCGGGTTCATTTAAAGTGTTTACTAAGGTTGCCGACAAGGTATCTATGATCGTTCCGGCAATGTACGGAACACTCTATATTGATACAGATGGAAATATATGGGGCTGGGGTTCTGACGCATTTAAGATTTGTGCGCCTACGACATCACCGGTACAGATAACAAATGGTACTAAGTATACCGATGTAGCTGTTCTTGATGCGGGAAGTACTATGGCATATGCGATTGGTGCTGACGGCAACATCTATACTTTCGGTGAAAAAGACAGCACACCGAGAATTGTCGAGACGAAATAGTCTAAGTCATTGTAACAAGCGCTGCATCTCTTGCGGAGCAAACCGGCAGAGATCCGCTTGAAACCGACGTATATTCATATACAGAGGATATACATCTTGGTTTTTTCGTGTTTTATGCTACGATACTTATGTAATTTTATACACTGGTCGTATTATGCGTATACGCCATACAACATAATGGGAATTATTCTGTATCAGAAAGAAGGTCGATGTCAGCTTTATGAGGATCATCAAATATGAATATGGCTGGGCATCGCCCGGCCTTAATCCACCGAAGTTATTAAATCAATCAATTTCAAATACACATTAAGGAGAAAACCACTATGAAAAAGAGAATCCTTAGCCTGCTTCTCTGCATCGTGATGTGCCTGTCGCTGATGCCGATGACGGTATTTGCGACAGGAACTGAGGAGGTCGGCGGCACCGGAAAAACCTTGCCGTACTCTTTCGATTTTGAAAGCGACTTTATCGCTGCCGGCTGGACGACCATCGACGCCGACGGCGACGGATATGACTGGAAAACCGATACGGACGCCCTTTGGGACGAAAAGTTTGGCATTGATAAAGGTCATTGCGCTATATCAAGGTCATACGAAAATAATGTCGGGGGACGTAACGCGAACAACTGGCTGTTCTCTCCGGCGATCACGGTTCCCGCAGGCGGTGCTATTGTAAGTTGGTATGAGAAGTCGCAGGATCCGAGCTACAAAGATTCTTATACGGTTTATGTCGGCGAAACTACCGATCTAAGCGATATGACGGTGATCTGTGCAACACACGAAGCAGCAGGAGGTCCCGATAGCGAAACAGAAACAATAGAAACATGGACGCAAAAGACCGTTGAACTTTCCGCCGAAGACTACGCCGGAAAGACCGTATATATCGCTTTCCGACATCTTAGCTATGATTGTTATATTCTGAAGATCGACGACTTTGCGGTCGGAGCTGAAGCACCTGCCCACACCCACACCGTCACCTTTGACGCCAACGGCGGCAGCGTCACGCCGACCAGTGCCGAAACGGGTACGGACGGCAAGCTCGCCACTCTGCCTACGCCTACACGCAGCGGCTACAGCTTTGACGGCTGGTATACAATGAAAGAAGGCGGCACCGAAATCACGGCTGAAAAGGTCTATACCGCAGATACAGCGATCTATGCTCATTGGGTGGGTCCCTTCTCTTTTGCCCATTTACCCAAAACGGGGGTTGCGACTATTACAGTACCTGAGGGCAATTATGACACCGAAGTCGCCGCTAAAGATGCCTTTATTCGCTTCTGGGGTGAGAATATTAAAACCGAGGGCGAATTTATATTGGTCGATTGTATCGAGGATGGATGTTATCATACATGGATCATAAACACTGAAAACGATAACATCGCAGCCTATAATGGTGGTTACGACACGAGTCTTGAATCATTACTCTGGACCGTCGAAAACGGTCTGGAGTACTGGGACTGGTGGATAAACGGAACATATACTGCCATTCACACCCACGCCTTCACCTACACCGCAAACAACGGCAAGATCACCGCGACCTGTGTGGACGGCTGTGATAAGGGCTACGATACCAACCCCCTCACACTTACACTCACGGCTCCGACAAGCCTTGTCTATAACGGAAATGCCAAAGCATTCACCTTTGCAGACGGTGAGGCGGCTGCGTGGGAAACCGCAGGATTAGAGCTTCCGACCATCTATTATCAAATAAAACAAAGTGGTCAGTCTACATATATGCCGCTTCTCGGAACGCTTAAAGATGCAGGCAGCTATATGGCACAAATCACTGTGGACGGAAAAGACGCACAGGTTTATTTCGCCATCGACAAGGCAACACCGTATATCAAGACCACCCCTGCTCCGAACGATATCGAGTATGGCAAGAAGCTTTCGGACAGTACGCTTTTTGGCGGTTATGTTCAGGTTTCAAGCACTGACAGCTCAGAGGTCGGCGGTCTGTTTGAGTGGACAAATCCCGATACGGCACCCGGTATTGATGACAGCGAGGTTACCTTATATGATGTAACCTTTACACCTGCGGATACGAAGAATTACAATACCGTTTCCTGCAAGGTAACGGTTAAGGTAAATCACACTCATGCTCCCGTTCTCGCAAAAGGTCAGGCACCGACCGAAAAAGCAGCCGGCTTCAAGGATTATTACGAATGCGAATGCGGCGACCTCTTTGAGGATGCGACCGGACTTATCGAGATTTCCGACATCAATGTTTGGAAAGCAGAAGGCGGCAACGGCTATCTCGCGCCTCTCACCCCTGCAAAGTACACTGTCACCTTCAATATGGGCAATCACGGTACGCAGATTGATCCGCAGACCGTTGAAAAAGGCAATAAGGCAACGAAGCCTTCTGATCCTACCGCAGAAGGCTGGACATTCGGCGGTTGGTACGCAGATGCAACATTCAGCGTGACATTTAACTTTGATACTGCCATCAATGCAAACACAACGATTTATGCCAAGTGGACAGAGAATACCGATCCGCAGCCACATGCATATACCATTGTTGCCGGAGCCAATGGCGAATGGACGGATGGAGGAACAGCAGGTCTGCTTATTACCTCCGATGCTCCGTTTGCCAAGTTCAGCAGTGTTAAGATAGACGGAAGTACTATTGCAGCGACCAATTATGCCGCAGAGGAAGGTTCCACGAAGATCACTCTTGCACCTGCTTATCTGGAAACGCTGAGTGTTGGTACTCATACTATTGAAATTGTTTCCAACGACGGAAGTGCATCGACGAACTTTACCATAAAAGCAACGGTACCGCCCGTACCCGTAAGTTATACCGTCACCTTCAACATGAACGGCCACGGCACTCAGATTACGGCGCAGACTGTTGAAAGCGGCAGTAAGGCAATCAAGCCCGCTGATCCTACTGCAGAAGGATGGACGTTTGGCGGCTGGTACGCTGATGCAACATTCTCCACGAAGTTTGACTTCAACACCGCAATTACCGCAAATACCACGGTTTATGCAAAGTGGACGAAGAACTCTGCAGCACCGGCTGATCCCACTTCTCCGCAGACCGGAGATACCAGTAATATGTTCCTGTGGATTGCCCTCCTGCTTGTCAGTGGCGGCGCTCTTGTAGGAACCACGGTATACGGTAAAAAAAGAAAAAGAGCTGAATAATCAGCAATTGTAAAAACACCGAAGGGCGGGGCGGCTCAAAACTGTCACCGCCCTTTTCGTTTAAGGAGATGCCGCGCTTATGTCAGAATCACCGAAGCACCTTGCTACGTCAAGACCGGAATACAACAGACGACTTACCGCAAAAAGAAAGAGACAACGAAGAAGGAGAATCCGTACCGGAATCATCACGCTGCTTGTGCTTGCAGTTCTGATCGTCGGAATCGTCCTGATCTGCAAAAGCTGTTCTGCTGACAGATCCATTGTCGGAACATGGGATTATGATTCGGTAACCGTTTATCGTTTTGATAAGGGCGGAAAAGGTGCTTTAGAGCTTCCTAACGGTATATACGCCTTTACCTATAAAACAGATGGCGAAAAGCTCTCTGTTGACTTCGAAAATGAATCAGCCACCGACAGCACTTATACTTATACCGTCACCGAAGATACGCTGACGCTTGTCAGTGAGGACGGCAGAACCTTTGCGATGAAAAAAGTGAATTAAAAAGCAGCGGAAGGATTTCAGAACGAAACCCTTCCGCTTTCCTTATGTGTAGATCAGATCGTGATTAACGATTTCCGTTGCCGTTTGCCGGACGCTGTTCATCCTCTGCACCCAAAGCATCTGATTATCTGCTTTGAGCGTTTCTGTGATGCTTTCTTTTTCGGCAAGCTCTTTTACCAGCCGAAAGAACATATCCTCCGCCTGCTCATTGAGATCGGCAAGGTAATCATTCAGCTTCCCGCTCGTCAGCAGTTCGGCATATACGGCTCTGCGGTGCTGTTTCAGATACCGCAGGTGCCGTTGTCCCCATATTCCGATGGGGCGTTCCTTCGGATCGTCATCACCGGCAATGAGGTAGTAATCGCCGACCAGCTCGTATTTAAGTCCGGTGCGTTCATCCGTGATGTACTTTTCCATTATGCGTCCTCCTTTGCGATAACACGCAATTTCTTTGACGGAGCATCAATGATTTTCAAGATCAGTCCGTTGACATCTTCGATTGGTTTACCCTCGTGGATGTACTCATTCCGAGCTGCCATAAGGCAACCGACCAGCAGCCTGTGTTCAAAATCGTCCAAGTAAAAATATCTCCGCTTTTCTTTCATCGTCTTTCGACCTCCTGTATTTGATTTCTCCTTCATTTTAGAAGAAGCATAAAAGAAAAACGAATGTGCGGATTTCAATATATAAAAACAGACACCGTGAAAAGCATTTCTGCAATTCACGGTGTCTGTTTCCCTTTGCTGCGCACGAATTAGATTTGTTTTTGAAAAACATCCTTATCACACGCCAGCAAATATGGGATTTCCTTTTTTATTGGTATTTTAAATCTTATTTGGATTATGCATTGCCAAGACGAATCATTTCATCTATGCATTTTCTTGACTGTGCAATCTCTTCATCTGTCATCTTAATCTCAAAAGCTTTGCCATTATCGATGTTCTCAATTGAGCGGAGAACATCATTAAGAGTAGTAAGTTTCATATTCGGGCAAAGAATTTTCTTTGAAAGAATATAGAAATCCTTATCAGGACATTCATACTGGAGGGCCTCTGCAATACTCATTTCTGTACCGATAATAAATTCTTTGTGGTCAGATTTCTTAGCGAAGTTTGCGATACCTGAGGTAGAGCCCACATAGTCAGCACGCTCTACTACTGCCGGAATACATTCAGGGTGAACGAGAACAAGTGCGTCAGGATGAAGTGCCTTAGCCTCTTCTAAATCCTTGAGAGTAACAGAAGCGTGAACAGGGCAACCACCTTGCAAAAGCTTAATATCCTTTTCAGGAACATTTTTCTTTACAAAATCCCCAAGGTTACAATCAGGGATAAACAAAATCTTATCGCTATCCATATTTTTAACGATTTTTACAGCGGTTGATGAGGTTACGCATACATCACATACCGCCTTGAGTGCGGCTGTGGTGTTGATATATGCTACAACAGTTCTATCCGGCTCCATTTCCTTGAGCTGTGAAATCATATCAGGCTCCATCTGCTCTGCCATGGGACAGGTTGCAAGTGGATTTGCAAGAAATACACGCTTATCAGGGGAAAGCATTTTCGCTGTTTCAGCCATAAAGTGAACGCCGCAAAGAAGAATATTCCTTGCGTTTGTTTTTTGTGCCTCAAGGCTAAGCGTAAATGAGTCGCCGACAAAATCAGCAATTTCTGTAATCTCTCTCGCAACATAGCTATGAGCAAGAATAAATACATCTTTTTCCTTTTTAAGCTTCAAAATCTTATCCTGCACATCTCTAATCATAATTAACTTCCTCTCATAAATATTAATGCTATTGATTGGACGAACTAAGTTTGCCCTTAAATATAATATAAGTTCAATGATAAATATTAGTTTATAATTAACTTTGAAAAACTATCAATTGCAAGGCTTAACTAACATTTATCTTTCAGGGAACCCCCTGCGAGGGTTCCCTACGAAAAACATTCCACTGGAATATTTTTCTACCCTCTGCGCTTTAAGAAGGATAAAGTGTTTCGCTCTCTGCGGAGAGCGACCAAAAGATCTGCCGTAGGTGACTACCTTTGGAAACTGCAAGCTTTTGAAAAAGCTTGAGCAAAACTTTTAATTTTCCCATATTAATATAAGATTAAACCAAAATGGATTTTATTCTACATTTGTTTTAGAAATAGTTCCGCCACCTACAACAATATCACCTGAATAGAATACTACCGCTTGTCCCGTTGTAACGGCCCTCTGTGGCTCATCAAAGATAACCTTTATATCTCCGTTTTCGAGCGGATATATTGTTGCTGGCTTTTCAACCTGACTATATCTTGTCTTTGCAGTAACCCTCATAGGTTCTATTAACTTTTCTATTGAAATGAGGTTGATGTCATTCGCAATAAGTCCTGTTGTGAATAAATCCTCATTTTTTCCGAGTGTAACGGTATTATGTTCCATATCCTTAGAAACAACATAAGCCGGAGCACCGAGCGAAATATTCAGGCCTTTTCGCTGACCTATTGTATAGCGAATTATACCATTATGTTTACCAAGAACATTTCCCTGAGTATCTACAAAATTTCCTGTCGGGAAATGTTTGCCCGTATCTCTCTCTATGAACGAAGCATAATCGCCATCAGGTACAAAACAAATATCCTGACTATCAGGCTTGTTGGCATTGATTAAACCATATTTTCTTGCTATCTCTCGAGTTTCCTCTTTGGTATACTCACCGATAGGAAAGAGCGTCTTTGAAAGCTGTTCTTGTGTTAAGGCATAAAGCACATAGCTTTGGTCTTTCTTATGGTCTTTGCCCTTTTTGAGAAGATAACGACCTGTTTTTTCATCATATGCTCTGCGGACATAGTGTCCCGTTGCGATATAATCACATTCCATTATTTCGGCACGCTTTAAAAGTGCATCAAACTTGATAAATCTATTACAGTCTATACAAGGATTTGGTGTATCGCCGTGAATATACGCATTGTTAAAGCGATTTATAACACATTCACGAAAACGGTCGCCGAAATTGAAAACATAATGCTCCATACCAAGCTTAAATGCAGCACTTCTTGCGTCCTGCACATCATCAAGCGAACAACAGGTTTTTGTACGGTCGAGCGCAATATCTTCGTTTGTAAAAAGCTTTAGCGTTACTCCGACAGCCTCGTAATCCTGTTTTAAGAGAACGGCGGCAACCGAGCTATCTACTCCGCCGCTCATAGCGACAAGAACCTTGCCCTTTGGCATAGGCTTCACCTCTCATAAATTTACGATTTAGGATAGATTTATTATACTACAAGCCATAGATAAAATCAACTTATAATTACCCAGTAATCTAATAGGCATTTAATTCCATAATAGTTTTTTAAAAATGGGATTGATAAATTTTCCAATAAAAGATATAATTAAATTTGTAATGCAAAATAATCTAAGGAGGTTCAGTAATGACATCTATTGATACTAAAGACATTATAAGCCAAAGCTTCAAAAAGCTTATGGAGAAAAAGTCTTTTGATAAAATCACAATTTCTGATATATCAAACGAGGCTAAGATAAATCGTCAGACATTTTATTATCACTTTCACGATAAGTACGAGCTTTTAAACACTATATTTTATAACGATGTAATAGTTGAGCTTATTGACGGATTTTCGATTGATAACTGGGCAGAAAAATTTTTAACCATGCTCAACACTTTGAAAAAAAATTCTAAATTCTATAAAAACGCCCTACACACATCTTATGGCGGAGAATTCAGAACTTATCTACTTAACCTTACACAAAAATTACTTTATAACCTCATTGGTACATTAACTGATGAAAATTCAGTAGACGACTTAGACAGAGTCTATGTAGCTAAATTCTTTGCTTATGGAATAACAGGTACTATTATCGACTGGATAACTACCGGAATGAAAGATAGTCCTGAGTTTATCACTAACCATCTGAAAGACATTATTGATGATTGCAGAATTTTAATCGTTGCAAAATATCTGAAATAAAAGAATGGCTACCGCAATTATGATATGTACCCAGAATTCTGGACACATATTTATAAATTAAGCTGAACA
>NZ_JBKXNW010000014.1:0-57870 GCF_047012705.1 Pseudoruminococcus sp.
TAAAGCTCTGTTCCTTAAACTTCATTTTTCATGTCATCCCTACAAACTGGAATTTGCCTTTTAGTTATCTGCCATTTTCTTTAATTCCATATGTAATACACAAGCAAATACTACTTCAATAATACATGCAGCAGCAGCAACCGTCGTGCCATTTAATGTGCATCCTAAAATCAAGGAAATAACCGGAATTGAAATTGCAACAACTGTATATCCCTTTGATTTATACAACCATGAATATGGAAACAAATGTGCTCCAAACACCATGGCGTATACCATAATCATCTTTTCCGGAACCGCACTAAACACCCACATAACGATTAATAAATAAATCATTTGATTTAAGGTAAAAATGAAGCCTAACTGTCCTAACGGGTTTTCTTTTGAAAAGATATCCACCTTTATTAGTTTACCAATTATCCAGGACAGCGGTAATAATGGGCATGAACAGCAAAATACCAATAAATTTTTCATATTCATATTGATATCCAAAATTGATACAAGCAATATCAGCAGCCATATAATCACTGATGTCATGATAAACGGTAATCCTTTTTTCTGCTGAATTGCAATTTCTTTTCTTAATTCATTCACAATTTTCTCCTCCACAAATTCCGATTTGTCTTTTTCTTTCTTAAAATGGGCAATCCCGATTGGAACTGCCCATATAGGGCGTTACTGTTTGGGTACAAAATTTACTCAAGGTTGATTTTGCCAATCTCTTTGTAATAAATATGTACTTGTTGACTGCGTTCGTTACCGTTTTTCGTAGCTTCGCAAATCTCAATTTTGTCAATTAAGTCAATCAACAAATCTCTTGATAACTCTGAAACGGGATTATTATAAGATTCGAGTTTTTTCAAAAATCCACAAATTGATTTAGAGCGATTTTCAAGATTAACCTTAATTTTAGATTGCTCAAAAATGACTTTATTGAGTTCTGCTTGCTCTCGTAAATAATCAGATTCCAACTTTTTGAAAGTTGCGAGATTTATGTTTCCAAGCACTTTATCTTCATACAAATTTTTGAGAATTGTGTCAATTTGCAAAATGCGTTTTTTCGCATTTTTAAGATTTTGAGAATTTGCACATTGTGCCGTTTTGGTGTCAATGTGCATTTTCTCTTTTGCGAGTTTTATAACAATCCCTTTGTTTTTAATGAGCTTGTTAATGTCGCTTTTGACACAATCAATAAGTTTGTTTTCATTGATATAGTGCGAGGTGCAACCTTGCGTTTTTCTTGCTTTTGAACAAGAATAAGAAGTTGTTCCGTGGTAACGGCGTTGTGCATACATTCGACTTTTGCAGTCGGCACATAATAACAAGTCAGAAAAAAGCACCGGTTCGCTGTAATCGTGTCTAACTGGTTTTCTGTCTAATCGTAATTTCTGTGCTTCAGCAAAAATCTCTCGACTTATAATCGGCTCTTGTCTGTCATGGAATATTACAAGACTGTCAACATCCGAACGCTTGAAGTTAATCATATCGCCGCAGTAATCTTGACAAGTCAAAATTTTTGCAACGGTATCTTTAGACCAACGATATGGATTTTGCTCCGGATTGAGTTTTGGCAATCCAATTGTCGATGGTATTTTAACTTTGTTCGCAAAAAGATAATTTGCAATACTTACCGGACCGTAACCTTTTAGGTACAAGTCAAATATTTTTTGCACAACGGCAGCTGTCGGCTCATCAATTAACCAATCGCCGTTTTCGGCTTTTTTGTAACCGTAAAGCGGACGAGTTGCCAATCGTATACCTGAGTTGCCTTTGCTCTTAACTACAGCTCTTTGCTTCCTTGACAAATCTTTGGCATACCATTCATTCATAATGTTTTTAAATGGGATAAAATCGTTTAATTCATCATTGACCGATGTGTCAAGGTTGTCTGCAATAGAAATAAAGCGGACACCTTTTTCCGGGAATAATACTTCTGTGTAGTACCCAACCTTAAGATAGTTTCTGCCCAATCTTGATAAGTCCTTTACTATAACTGTTTTGACTAAATCGTTTTCAACATCGGAAAGAAGTCTTTTAAAATCCGGTCTGTCAAAATTTGTTCCCGTAAAGCCATCGTCAACATAAATCTCTGTCGGCGTCAAGCTGTGTTTAAGTGCATAGTCCTGAAGGATTTGCTTTTGATGTATAATACTGTTGCTGTCGCCTTTTAACTCGTCATCAGACGATAGGCGGCAATACAGGGCTGTAAATCGTAAATTTTGTTTGTTTTCCTGCATATCTGTTATTCTCCTTTTACGCAGGCAACAATTGATTTACCTCCATAATACCACCTTGCAAAATCAAGTCAAGACTTCGTGAGGATTTTTTCCTCTATATATATTCCGTAAAAAACGGGTTTTCGCACCCCTAAAATCCAAAAAAATTTAAAAAATTTTTAATTTTCTTAATACTCTGTGATATCTTGCTCTATAAGTATGCGTAATTTGTGCAATGTGCGATTGAGCTTACGAGAATACGCCTGTCTTGAAATATTATGCTTGTTTCCAAGCTCTTCGAGTGAGGGGCGTTTATCAGGAGAAAAAAACACCTCATCAATAATCAGTCTTTCAAGGTCGGTCAATTCATCTAAAGCCACAAGCAAGCATTTGTGCAACTCCTGAGCTGATAAAGTTTTCACTATGTCAGATTCAGTATCAATATATACATCCGACTTATCGTTATAATCGCTCAGCGACTCAATTCGCTTTTTGTGTTTGTTCTTATCATAAGCTTTTTCGAAAAACATCCATTTTTCCTGTCGGGCAGTTTTTCGCTTATAAGCTTTAAGCAAAATGAGCTGATTATCACTTTTTAAATTTTTTGAATTTTCAAGGTGCGTGCTGTTCATCGTCATTAAAAAAACACTCCGTTCTTTTAACGACTGAACAGACAACTATTGATATAAACATATTATCACAATATATTAGCGTTTTCAAGATTTTTCTTCTACAAGAAAAATCTTTTTTTAATTTTACCCTGTTCTAAAATCAGAAAAAATTTAAAAAATGAAAAAATTTTTTAAAAGCAGGGGTGCGAAATTGCAAAAATTACGGAATATATATAGAGGGTATTTTTGCTATTAGACCTTAGAGGGAAAATATCCCCGCAGGTCTAATAGCAAGCACTGCGGTGTGTCGGACATTTCGACACAAACCGCCAATTTTTCAAATCCGTAAAATTTGAAAAATTGCTTGTTAAGGGATACCCCTAAAACCCCGTTTTTTAGAAAATTAAAATTTTACAGAAAGGCATTTTTATGAAAAACATTGAAAACAAAACTATCAGAATCAGCGTAAGAGTTTCTGAAGAAGAATTGAAAATTATAGAAAAACGAGCTTCGCTCACTAATGAAAAATCGCTAAGTTCGTTTTTGCGAAAACAGGCAATAAAAGGATTTGTCATCAATGTGAATTTTTCAGAATTTGACGATTTGCGAAAAAACATTACTGCAATAGGAACTAACATAAATCAGATTGCAAAACGGGTGAATTCAACAAATCGCTTTTACGATGAGGACATCGAATACATTAAGAAGGTGCAAAAAGAAATATGGCAATCACTAAACTCGGTTCAGTCAAAACTACGCTCTCTGTAGCAATTGACTACATTCTAAATCCGGAAAAAACAGAAAATCAAAAATATGTGTACTGCTACGGTTGTACCGAGGATGGCAAATCGGCAGAACAGGAATTTTTGGCAATCAGAGAATTTGGAACAGGCAAAGGTGATGTTCTCGCTCAACATATTAAGCAATCGTTTAAAGGACAGGAAGTTACACCTGAACAAGCACTTGAAATTGGAATAAAAACCGCCGAACGCTTGCTTGAAAATAAATATCAGTACATAGTAGCGACACATACGGATAAGGACAACATACACAACCACATCATTTTTAATAATATTAATTTTGAGAATTTCCGTACTTTTGAATGGCAGCAAAATCGTGGCGGTAAGTCTTGGAAAAAACTCCGTGAAATAAATGATGATGTATGCAGAGAATACAATTTATCTGTAATTGAAAAACCTATCAATCCGGGCAAATGTTACTACGAATGGCAACAGGATTATTTGGGTAAATCTTGGAAGTCAAAATTAAGATGTGTGATTGATGAAACAATAATGCAATCGACATCTTTTGAAGATTTTTTAGAACAGCTTAAAAAGAAAAATGTTGAGTGTATTTATACTCCCGAAAATGTCATAAAGATAAAATTTCGCTTGCAGGGACAACAGCGTTTTTCAAGAGGTCGCACTCTCGGTTGGTATTATGACGAACCTCAATTACGCAAACGCATTGAGCAGTATCAATTCTTAAAAACCGGTAAAAGCGGAAAAATATACAGAACCCGAATTATTGATACAAGCACAGATGTATTTCAGACTTCCAAAGGATTATTGCATTGGGCAAATATTAAGAATATGCAAGAGGTTTCAAAGCTCATAAATTTTTTGTCTGAAAACAATATGAGAAGTGAGTCGGATATAGAAAACAGAGCTGCAGAAAAATACAATGACAGAATGGTTATTGTTTCCAAACTTAACAGAACTCAAAACCAAATTAACGATATTGCAGATGTAATAAAGCTCATAAGGACATATGAGAAGTACAAGCCTTATCACAAAAATCTGATGACTGCAAAAAATCAAAAACAATACAAAAAAGAAAACATCACCGCACTTGCAAAGTACGATGATGCAGTTGCTAAATTATTAAGTTTGTATCCCGACAGAAAATTGCCGACAATTTCAACTCTTGAAGAAAAACGAAAAAAATTAACTTCCGATGTTCAGCAGATGAATGAAGAATACAAGGCAATTATTGATGAGCTTAAAAAGATTGAATATGCCCGTCAAAGCATTAACGATTATCTCAGAAACAATGACAGGTCACAAAATAAAAGCTTGGAATAATTATTATTTATATTTTTCTTCTTCACGGTCAATCTCTTCCATAAATAATTGCATTGCATAATTATATGCCTTGTTAAGATTTAACCCTTTGTCTTTGACCCAATTCTGCAATTTTTCCTTTTCGCCCTTCGGCACATAAATATGGATTATGTCATATAAGTCCTTCGGCTTTACCGTAGAATTTTTAGGATAAACTCTCTTCTTTGCACATTCCTCACAGATTTTCTGACTGCCGGATTTTAAAATGAAGGATTTTCCGCAGTTCGGGCATATCTGTTCCGTGCCGACTCTTCGTGCCGTTCCTGCTTTTTGTTTTTCCTTGTGTGCCTGAATCCGTTCGAGCTTCTTTATTTCTCTGCACTCAGGACAATATTTAGCGTGTTTAGCGGTGGTTTCAAATTTATTTCCGCATCGTTCGCAGGTAAATTCTTTAATTGTAACCATCAGACCAATCCCTTTCGCTATACTTTTGCTACTACTATTATTTTATCAAGTATAAACGAATTGTCAATACAAATTGAAAAAAATGCCGTTTTTGAACAAAAAATTTAAAATTACACTTGACATTACCCCTAAATGAAGTATAATATAATCAGAAATAGTTTAGGAAATGATTTCAAGTGTGAAAAGTTAAGGAGGTAAAACAAAGATGAAAACAGTAAGAGTAGTTGAATATATCGACCTTGAGGGAGAAAATCACACCGATGAATTTGAAGAATCAGCCGATGCGGTTAAATTTTTTATGAGGATTACATCGGAAAAGCTCGTAAAAAGAGCTGCGTTATATGACAAAGTAATTGAAAATTAACTTGTGCCCCAACGGGGCATAAGTTGCAAAATACAAATATTTTTAAAGGAGTTAAAATTATGATTCGCAATGAAGTAAAACTTATCGGCAGACTTACCGCCGACCCTGAACTCAAATACACAAAAGAAACAAACAAAGCTCTGTGCAATGTAGTGTTAGCTGTAAACAGTATTTACAGTAATGAAGCAGAGTATTTGCACCTTGTCTTTTGGAACAAGACGGCTGAAAATCTTTGCAAATATAAAGGCAAAGGTGATTTGATTGCTGTTACAGGATACCTTAAAACGAGGAGCTACATCGACAAAGAGAATATTGTCAGAAATATTGTAGAAGTCATTGTTGAACAAGTTGACTATCTCGGTTACACCAAAAGAGGAGTTGACAAAAGCGAACCAATACCGAAGCTTGACCCTGACCACAAGAAACAGGAAGAGTATCAGATGATACACGATGCACTGTGTGCTGACGAAGATTTACCGTTTTAAGGAGTGATATAAATGAAATTTAAATACAAGGTCGAAATTGTTATTGATGAAGAAAAGGTTATCAATGACGATATTTACGACCCTAAAGAAATGTATGAATTCATCAGGAATATGTTTAAACGCTTTGACTTAGCTGAAATTAAAACCGATAAACCCTATCACTTGATTTTTGCAGATAAAGGCAGAAACAGAGATTATGGAGCATTGGGAAAAGCAATGCTTGATTTGTATTACTCAGACTGGTTTTTAAACTACGCAAAAAAACTTTTTTGGCACAATAATGTTAATGAAAGCGTTGAAGATGTTCTTAAGCAACTTGGGAATAAAACTTGAGGTGATTCTCAATGAAGAAAGCACTTGAATCACCTGAAAACAAGAAATGTATTAAAGCAATAAATTTTGATTTAGAAACCAAAAGAGTGAAAGAGATTTTTCATTCAAATAGTCCTTATATTTACTTAAAAGCCTATCAACTGGTATCTAAATTTTTAAAAAGCAACGATTTTAAGCATAGACAATTTTCAGGATACATTTCAAGTAAGAAAATGTCAGATGCTGAAATTCTGAATATTGCGTATAAACTCAACGATGAGTTACCTTGGTTCAGTAAATGTGTCAAAAAGTTTGATGTTACCGATGTTGGAGAACAACACGATTTGATGTACATATTTCAAAAGCCTGAAAAATCAAAGTTGCAGTCTAAATCGGTTGAAACTAAAGAAAACAAAACTAAAGGAAAAGCTCCAATTTCCCGCAAACAAATTAAGAATAACGCTAAAATAATCACCCAAAAGAATACAGTCAGCAAAGAAAAACAAACAGATAAATCAAGATAACGGAGGTATAAATTATGTGCAAAATCATTTCAATAGCTAATCAGAAGGGCGGAGTCGGTAAGACAACAACAGCTTTTAATATAGCAACCGCTCTCGCCCTCAAAAACAACAAAGTGCTTGCAATAGACTTTGACCCACAGGCGGATTTATCCAAATATGCCGATTTCGACAATACAGACGGCAATCCTACAATGAGTGACCTTCTCATCGGCAAGGTAGGTATGAGTAAGGCAGTCGAAATTAAAGACTGCATCAGACATAACGAGGTTAATAATCTTGATTACATACCTTGTGATATTAACCTTGCAAATGCAGACTTATTCCTTGCAGGAGTTTTGTCAAGAGAAACAATACTCAAGCGTATCCTGAACGATGATACAGTTAAACAGTATGATTATGTAATCATTGACTGCAATCCCTCATTAGGGGTGTTGCTGATGAACGCATTGACTGCCAGCTCAGGAGTAATTATACCCGTACAGGTACAGGATTTTGCCTTTGGCGGTCTTAAAACGCTTACAGGAGTTATTACACAGATACAGGAAACAATCAATCCGGATTTAGAGATCCTCGGTGTGCTGCCGACAATGGTTGACCGTACCAACGCAAGCAAGCGTGTTGTTGAACAGCTTGAAAGTATCTACAATGATACTCTTTTCGGCATTCAGATACACCGTGCTACACAAGCAGTTGAAAGCACAAAACAGCACAAAGCATTATGCTTGATTAAGGGCAGCAAGCTCGGAGAGGAATACATAGCTTGTGCCGATGAATTGTCGAAAAGAATCGGTGCGTAAATTACGGAGGAATAACAATGACAGGCTTTAATTTTGGGGCTATGCTCTCACAAAATAATCAGATAAAGCAAATACCGCTTGATATGCTTGTACCGTTTCACAATCATCAGTTTTCTCTTTACGACGGCGAACGCAGGGATGATATGGTTGAATCAATCCGCAAAAACGGAGTAATGACACCTATTGTTTGCAGACCAAATCCTGATGGAACAGATACATACGAAATCTTAATCGGTCATAACCGGTGGAATTGCTCTAAAATAGCAGGTCTTGAAACAATACCGGCCATTATTAAAGAGCAACTCACAGAAGAGGAAGCTCAAACTTATGTTGATGAAAGCAACCTTATTCAGAGAGGTTTCAATGACCTCAAAGTATCTGAACAGGCAAGAATTATTGCAAGACGATATTCTGAAATGTTTTCTCAGGGAAAGAGAAATGACATCATCAATGAAATTCGTGTGCTTAACGGCGAAGAAACTTCTTCCGGCAACAGCCGTGAAAAGGTTGCAGATGAGTACGGATTAAGTCGGAATACTATTGCAAGACTTGTGCGAATAAGCAAGTTATCTGACGGTATTCTCGGTTGGATTGATAAAGGTCAGCTTGCCGTCAGAGCAGGTGTAGAATTATCGTATTTACTGGCAGAGGAACAGGAAGAATTATTTGAGATAAACTCGGCTGACGATGATATGCTGATGAAAATATCCGAAGCTCAGGCAAGAGATTTACGAGTTTTGTCTGCTGACGGTGTACTTGATGGAGATGAAGTGATGAAAGTTTTATCCGTCAAAAAGAAAAAGCCCGACAAAAAAGTATCTATTGCCCCAACACTTTACAAAAAATACTTTGCAGGTCTTAGCAATGAGGAAATTCAACAAATAGTTGAACAAGCTCTTGAAATGTTTTACAGCGATAGAAAGGAGCATACATAATGAGTAATGTTTGGGATAAATATAAATCAACGGTCAGAACACATATCAGTGTTCCGGAAAGTAGGACTTTAATTACTGAAAATCAATGGAAAGCAAAGCACTTTATAAAGATTGACGAACAGAGTGGTAAGTATTTATGGGTTAATGCTAATTGTCCGTCTAAAAAGCTGTACTTGTGGGACGAGGAAGTTCGCCATATGACTGAGCAGGAGCTTGCAAAATACCGAGCAGACGAAAAAAGTAAGCGTATAGCTCAGAGAAAAGCTCTTCTAAAGCGAAAAGAGGCGAAAAAACAAGAAGAATTACAGTTGTTCAAAAAAGAGTTCAAAAAAGAAATTACTCAGAATATTATACAAAAGACTTTCAGCGTTCCGTATAAATCCGAAATTATCTATGACGAAATAGTCATAGATACCGAAACAACAGGTCTTAATCCTTATGACGATGAGCTGTTACAGGTGTCAATCATTGATGGTCAGGGCAACACTCTTTTCAACAGCTATATTAAGCCGCTTTATACAGATAATTGGAATAAAGCTATGGCGGTTAATAACATAACCCCCGAAACGGTTGCCACTGCACAGAATATTCTTGAAGTGAAGCAGAAAATCAGTCGTATTATCAATTCTGCTCATACTATCATAGGGTTCAATGTATATTTTGATTTAGGATTTCTTTCCAATATAGGGATTAAAAATGAAAACGCTGCTATAGTAGATGTTATGGAGGATTTTGCTTATATATACGGAGAATGGAGCGAGCAATATGGCTGTCACGAATGGCAAAGACTCACTAAATGTGCAGAATATTACGGATATGATTGGGGAACAGACATTGCTCACGATAGTTTATCTGATTGCAGAGCTACTTTGTATTGCTACAAAAAAATGAAAGAACAAAAGGAACTGGAATCTTAATGTTACAAAGAAGTATCCGTAATGGTTGTAACGGATAAGTATAAGAGTATAGCCGATGCAGAGAAACACTATCCAAAATTGTTAGGAGGTAATAATTATGACAATTGAATTTTTTGAAAAAATGTGCGATATAGATTCCGATAAAACATATGTGAGCAAAGCAAAGCTCAATGGCACAGAGCTTCCGTTGTATGCAGTTGAAGAAAAAATCAATATTTGTAACGAAAAGGAATACAAATACTACAGCTACAATCAGAGAACCAATAACTACAGTATGAGAAGCTTGTTGTGGGACGAAGCTGAATATATTGAATTTTTGTATAATCACAGGACAGATGAGCTTCAGAAGCTGATTGACTCAGGAAAGCTGTACAGAACAGTAATGCAGAGAGTACACAAGGCAAACAAACTTATTGACAGCACATTGCACGAATGGGAATCACAGGACGAAGAAATTATTCTTGCAAAAAAGTCAGGAAACAACGAAAAATATCGCAAGCTCCTTAACTGCTTGCGAATGACAGCACAAACAGAAATTTACAGGGAATATTTGTTCAGATGAGGAGTGTAAGAAATGTTAGTTATAATTACCGACATTGTATTCTCACTTTAATTTTCATTTACAACAGATTTTTCGGTTGATATGAAATAATGAAAGGAAAAACTCTATGAAGTTTGAAATTAAAAATAATAAAATTTATAGAAAGGGTGAAGAAATCAAACCCGATACAAGCGGTACAAATGGAAAGGTTGTAAGCGGAATGTCGGCACACGGCTTATGGTTTTCAGCTTCAACAAGTACCGAAAAAATTACAATTTATAAAAAGGACATCATTGACCTTGCCCCAAACGCCCACGAAGTTTTTATGAGCTATATAATTTGAAAAAACAACAAAAAGGCAGATAACATCTTTTTTGATGCTATCTGCTTTTACTTTTGTCCTTGTTATGTTGTGATTGATTTTCTCGTTTGTGGGATATAATTTTTGAATTTTTCTTTATTTGATTTCTTGATAAAGGAAATTTTCGTGAAACTGTTTTTGAATTAGATTGTGCATTAGACAATCTTTTTGATGATTCTAATATATATTGTGCTAAATCAGGTGCTTTCCTTGCTTGTTTAAGAAAAATTACGGTATTAATTATTTCCTTGTATGAACTGATTTCATCTTCAGACCACGCCCCGAACAACTTGTCTTTTTCAACCAGTACGGGAGATATTCCGTCTTTGATACTATATAGGTTATTTCCTTCTCTGTCATAAAGTTTTATATCATCAAAAATATTTTCTTTGAAAATTATATCCAAGTTGTCACAAATTGCATCAACCACTTTATCGTGGTGTTCTTTAGCGGTAGCTCGTGGTATCATACCAAATCTAATATTGTTTTCATATCTTAGTATGGTGCTTTCGTAAGAGATATCCTTTTTTACTGAAATCAAATATAATTCAACTTTATAATTCTTATTCTTCAATAAATGACAAGTATTGAGCGGAACATCAGCCGTCCTCAAAGTTCCTTCAATAATCAGATTATATTTCATATCACTTAAATCTGAAATAAGCCTTTCAACAATTTCATTGATGAAAGGCTGTGTATATTTTGGAGAGTCATCACCGAATTCATCCTGTATGCTTTCAAAACGAGGGTGCGATTGACGGTAAGCATCGGCATTTATGGCAATGACATTTTTGTTTTTACGAAGAATAATCTTCTGAAGTTGTGTTTTTCCTGCTCCCGGTTGTCCGCCAAGAATGTAGGCAATAGGATTTTGTACAGGAATTTTATCAAATAAAATACGCTTTAAAATTTCTTCATAAGCTAATTCAAATTCAGCATTAGTATAATTCATACCAATGCTCCAACGGAAATAGCTGACGGTATATGCTCAATTATCCACTCATATTCTTTTACATTGCTGTATAGGTCATCTAATTCAGATTGGTTATCACAAAGAATAATCTTTGTATTGTATGAGCATAAATCCTTATACATCTTTTTCACGCAATCCAAAGCTGAGTCAGAGCGAAGATACTTTTCATACTTTGCCATAACGGCATTTGCATATTCTACCAAAACTTCACATTGAGCGGTTACAAGATAATTAGTTTTCATATACATACTCCTTTCAGTCTGAGCAATAATAATTAATTGCAATTTGTTTTATCCGATTGAAAATACTCAGTTTATTCGGTTTAATTTTAAGATTATCAAATGATTCATTGTTGGCGAAATAATAATTGCTCAATGCTTCAAGAAAAGCAAGCTCATCTATGTTGTCATAATCAGAAAGCATATCGTTTATAGTCTGATTAACAGTTGTACATAAAACACCGTCAAAATTGAGATACTCTATATCGTCAAATGAATTGACAATATGATATTCAATGTTATCAAATTGTCCCTCGTTCTGAGCATACACCTGTATCTTAGATTCATTGACATAACCATTGAATAATTCAAGGTACTCAAGTGCCGAAACTCCGCACAGGATTAAATCCGTACCTTGAACCACATCTTGTAACCAATCGACATTAGAAAGATATCGTGTACTTGTAATTGACATCATAAATATCACCACACTTCATTTTCTTTACATATTATTATATGTCAAAATCGGCAAATTTGCAAGTTTTAAGGACAACAAAAAAGAGCCGTCCAGAGCCATCTGAACGGCTGCTTTTTAAATTAAATAAAAAATATTTATCTACCGCAAAATCGGAATAAAGAGCTGTTTAAAGCCGTTTCAAGCTATTATAATCACAACTCTTGTTCACTCCTTTTAGGTTCTGATTTCATAACTTCATTGTTCTGTATTTGCTTTGATGATTTGTTTTTTCCAAGAATAAAATCCTTACCAAAATAATGAGTCTTTTTGGGTTTATCTACTTTGTGTTCTGACATATCAATGTTTAAGGCAGTTGTCAACTCATCAAGCCTTTTTGTACTGTTGTTAAGTTCATCCTCAAACTCAAACGGCTTGTGAAGCATATTCTGTGCAGTCTTATAGTCAATATCAAGCTTATTGAGTTCTGATTTTTTATCATTCAGAACATTTTCAACCTTAAAAAGCAAGTTCTCAATCTTTTTAAGATTTATAATACTTGATACGCCCAGTTCAACTGAATAAGTATAATTACCACGAAGAGTTGCGGTTATTTTATCAAGGAAATATCCGTCATTGATTATCTCAACACCAAAGTTGCCGAGTCCCCCTATGGCGATTCTCTTATTCTTGTTAGCATCCCCTTTGACCTGTGCTACAGCGTTAGTTAATGCTTTTGCAGCTACTTTTCTTGATTCATCATCTAAGAGTGAGTAAGCATCTTTTCCTATAGTAATCTTAACCCGATAACTTTCAGTTTTGACATCAAAAGGTATGTTTTTTACCGTTTCCATATCCTTGCTGATATTGCCTATATCAAGAAGTAATTTTTTGCGTTCTTCGGGATAAGCGTTCACCTTGTCCTCAAGTTCGTATCGTGTGCTGTTGTATTCAGACTTGAGTGCCTGCAATTCTTTTACTCTGTTTTCAAGAGTCAGCTTTTCACGGATACGCTCATCGCCTGTACAAAGAGCCTTGATTTCAGAGTAAGTCAATGCAGCTTGGTCAACATCTGCACATTTTCTGCCGGGCTCTTTCGAGGTCATAATCTGACTTATAAACTTCTGCTTTTTCTCTAAAAGCTGATAGCTGTAGGCATCAAAAGTTCCTTTTGTAACATAACGATAAAGATGTACCTTATCGTTGATATTACCCTGTCGAACCATTCTTCCTCGTCTTTGTTCAAGGTCGGACGGTCGCCACGGAACATCTAAATCGTGCAGAGCAATGATCCTGTCCTGTACATTTGTGCCTGTTCCCATTTTACCCGTAGAGCCGAGTAAAATTCTCACCTCACCGCTTCTGACTTTTGCAAAAAGCTCAGACTTCTGGGTTTCACTTTTAGCGTTGTGAATATAAGCTATTTCATCAGCCGATACACCTTTTGCAATCAGCTTATCTCTAATATCATCATACACACAAAACTTTCCTGACTCTTCAAGCGAGTCAAGTTCTGCCACACTTTTTGTATCGTCATCTTTATTGCCATCAGCAGATGAGTTTTTGCTCGGAACACCCAAATCACAAAATACAATCTGTGTCAGCTTTTTGTCGCTTGTTTTTTCGTAAATATCAAAAACATTATTGACACAAACATTAAGTTTTGTACCGGGATCATCTTCAAATGACGGATTGATAAGTCGGGGGTCAAGACCGAGCTTTCTGCCGTCACCGGTAATTTTGAGCATATTATCCTGTGACGGATCAACGGAACCGTTGTTGACCTCATCAGCTCTGTCTGATAATTCTTCAACAAGTTCAGTCTGTAATTCTGTAGGTTCAACATCAACAATGTGTAATTCACAGTCAGGCACTTTAAGGTTAAGAGTATCAGCCGTGCGGACATCTGCAATCGTTTTAAACATTGACATAAGTTCCGGTAAATTTGCATATTCTGCAATGCGTGTGCGTTCCTTGAATTTGTTGCCGGCAGGAGCAAGCTCATATTCTTTTTTCTGTACGCCAAATGTAGATACCCAGTTGTCAAAGTTTTGCATATTATTATGACTTGCAAGGAAATCATAGTTGAGATATCTCATCATTGTATGTAGTTCTGTTACACTGTTAGAGAGAGGAGTTCCTGTAGCAAATACAACACCCTTACCGCCGGTTTTTTCGTCAAGGTAACGGCACTTAGCGAATAACTCTGTTGCTCTCTGAGATGCCCTCGAAGAAATACCCGAAACATTTTGCAGTTTTGTTGTACAGAACAAATTCTTAAATTCGTGTGCTTCATCGACAAAGAGTTTATCAATACCGAGTTCCTCAAAGTACACCGTGTTGTCTTTTTTACTTGATTGTAATTTTTCAAGTTGTTGTTCAAGACTACGCTTAGTTCGTTCCATATCCTTGACCTTAAAAGAATTGCCTTCTTGGTATTTTAGTTCGGCAATACCGGCAACGATATTATCAATCTGCTCTTTGAAAATATTTTCCTGCCTTTCAGGTGATAACGGTAGCATTTTAAGTTGAGTATGACCGATGATAACCGCATCATAATTGCCTGTCGCAATTTTGCTCATCAGTCTTTTACGATTTTCAGCCTTAAAATCATCTTTTGTTGCAACCAATATGTTTGCATTGGGATAGAGCTTCAAAAAGTCTGCTCCCACCTGTTCTGTCAGATGATTCGGTACAGCAAACAAGGATTTGTGGCACAAACCGAGCCGTTTACATTCCATAGCCGTTGCTATCATTTCAAAAGTTTTGCCGGCTCCGACTGAATGAGCAAACAGAGTGTTACCACCGTAAATAGCGTGAGCTATTGCATTTTTCTGATGTTCGTGCAGTTCAATATTTGAATTCATTCCCGGAAAAGTAAGGTGTGAGCCGTCATATTCTCGTGGTTTAATACAATTAAAAGTACGATTGTATGTATCAACTATATCGGACCGTCTTACGGGATCGCTAAACAGCCAGTTTTTGAACTCTCTGCGTATCTTATTCGCTTTTTGTTGAACAACCTGAGTTGCCGGCACATCAATCACTCGGATTGGTTTGTTATTTTTATCAAACATAATCCGTCCGTACTCGTCAAGCTTATCTTTGTATACCTTTGGCTCTGATAAATTAAGAGCTGCTTCAAGAATTTGATATCCCGAATAACCGCAAGCTCCGTATGTTTTTGTTACAGTTACAGATTTATCTGCTGCCTTGTGTGAAATAAACCATTTACCGGAATATTCAGAGTATTCTACAGATATTTTACTGTCCTTAAAAATGCCGTCAGAACGATTGAAAAGAGGTGTTTCAAACAACTTGTACATAAATTGCTCATAGTATTCTGGAGCAATCCAAGTAGCTCCGAGATTAACATCAATATCTCCTGCTTTAAGCGGAGTAGGTAATGCTGCTTTAAGAGCAGTAACATTAGCTCTATAGATATTATTGTCAACAGCAGCATAGGATTCTGCTGTATCAAGTTTAGCATATATATCGCCTGATAGATATTCTGATGCGGTCTGATATGTATATTCATTATTTTCCGTATTCATAGGTATAGGATATATTTCACCGTTATTACGCAAACTTTCTTCAAGACTTGCTTTGTCAATATCGGTAAGATTACTCATATAATCAAAGTCAATATATCCTTTTTCGGCGATACAAACGGCAAGAGCTTCCGATGCAGTATCAATATGTTCAATCTGCGGTTTCGGAACATTTACACGCTGAGTGAAAATATCCGATTTTTTAATCAAGGTATTTTTATCATAGTCCTGCTCAAGAGATGCCACAAGCTGATACGCTCCGTCAAATCCGAGAATATTACGGTTGTATCTGCTATGTATAAGACCGTACTTATCATAAAAGTTGTCATAGATTGTGTTAAGCCTATGCTGCAATTGTTCGACTTCCGCATCATTGTTATCGTGCTGTTGCACCTCAAGTAGTTCTCTTAAAGTATCACGGATTTCCATAAACGCAGTAAGTCTGTCAATGTTTTTTGTTGTGTACTTTTTATCAAGTAAATCCTTAGCCGACACAGTAACTAATTCTCCTGCGGAATTGCTGCCGTAAAAATAAATCTCGTTGCCTGATTTATAGTAGCTCTGTGAACGAAGTCCTTCGGGTTTTGATATAACAGCTTCTGTTTTAGAAACAGGCGATATTACCTCTTTTGCCGGTGAATAGGTAAATACAATATTTTTTACAGCTTCAGGTAACAGTTCTGATAATGGTCTACCGTCAGCAAACGGTACACACATTGTATCATCTGTTCGTCCGTAGAGCTTGTTGCCTTGAACAATATCACCGAGAACCATTTCAGGATGTTCAATAAAATAATTATTGATTGATAAACTGTTTTCGGTTGTTCCCACATTTACCCAAGATGGGATATTTTCAAGTGGTGCAGCACGCTTTTGGAGAAAGATAATATCGGGAGTAACTTCCGTTCCTTCTGATTTAAAAGCATTATTCGGCAGTCTGACAGCTCCGACTAAATCCGCTTTTTCCGCCAAAGCTCGGCGAAATGAGCTGTCCTTTTTATCGAGCGTACCTTTGGATGTTACAAAAGCAACAACACCGCCGTCACGCACTTTATCAAGTGATTTCACAAAGAAGTAATCGTGAATTTTGAGATTTTGAGAACTGTATTTTTTATCAATTACTCCAAAATCACCGAAAGGAATATTACCGATTGCAACATCGAAGCTGTTATCCTGAAAATGAGTATTTTCAAATCCGTCAATCGTTATGTCAGCCTGCGGATACAGCTTTTGAGCTATTCTGCCCGACAGACTGTCTTTTTCAACACCGTATAACTTGCTGTTTTCACGCAATTCCGAGGGCAGTCTGCCGAAGAAATTACCGATGCCCATAGCCGGCTCAAGTATATTTCCGCCTTTAAAACCTGCATTTTGCATAACTTTGTAAATGCTGTCAATGATTACGCTATCGGTAAAAAATGCGTCAAGTACAGATGACCTTGCTGCGGTATATTCGTCATCAGTAAGCAATTCTTTCAGTTCGGAATATTCATTTTTCCACTTGTCATTATCTGATTCAAATGCATTAGCGAGTCCGCCCCAACCGCTGTATAAGGAAAGCTGTTTCTGTTCTTCGGGTGTTGCTGTTCTGTATTCAGCTTCGATTTGTTTTAAAACTTTGATAGCGGTTATATTGTTACGGTACTTAGTTTTAGCACCAGTAACAGATTCTCTGTCTTCAAGTACATAGTTTTCGTGAGAGGTGGTTTCATCAGATGAAACATCTGATACAGGCATACTGTCAAACAAGGTGGGTTGAGAAGTTACCGGAGCGTATTCGTCTGCCGATGTCCAAATAAAATTGTTTTTACCTACAGAAGATTTCTCAGAAGCTGACTTTTCGTCATTTTCAAGCTGCATAGCAAGCTCATCAACACTATGCAACTCTGTATTGTTGTTGATTTCTTCTGCTGCACTCTCTTTTTCAGGATATTCGGCAGCCTGTTCTTCTTTTATACTGTTGAATGTATCGTAGAGATATTTGAAATAGTGTGTACCTAAAGTATCCCAGTTGTAAGCTTGAAAAAACTGACTGTTTTGAATTGACACACCATCACTTGTAATCTGAATTTCATAATCATCTGTAATTTCAGCACTATTAAGATTTGTGTAATGGTTTATGAAATGCTTTGCAAGTTCAACATCAATATTATCACCGTTTCTGTATTTTTCAGCAATTTCAGAAATTCCGTCATCAACATTATGCCACGCCTTTTCATAGTCAAAAAACTCGTTGACTATAGCAACTTGCTCATCAAAAGCAAGTAATGGTTTCAATAACTCATTACTACGATTTTCAAATGCAATATCATCTTTAAGCAATTTAACAACAGCAGAGTACTGTGAATACTGCTCAAGAAAATCAATCACACCGCCAATGCCGTCCCCGATGTCCTGCCGTTCGGTGTATTTCGTACCGTTCGGCATATTAATAATAAATTTCGTTTTTTCATAACCAAGATGAATATTGTCAAGTTCACCGTTTCTGTATGCTTCTGTAACCGCATTTTCACTGCCGTATTCCTCAATTTCAAGCTGTCTTTGCTCAACCCATTCGTCATCGGCATTTTTCATAAGTTTATCAAATTCAGAAACAGAGTATGTTTTGCCGTTCTCAAATACCGGACTTTCACTCCAATCACAAGTAATTGTCGGACGAATTATTTCCTGTACAGACTCAGTTTGTTCAGGCTCGTTTATCGGGACGATTTCATTTTCTGAATTAAATTGATTAACGATTTCTTCTGAGCTGACATTCAGAGCACCGGCATAGTTTCTTACCTTGATGTCAAAATTGTTCTGATAAAAATTACGCTCGGCATCGGATTTTGCATTATCAATATGGTATAATGCACGCTTTAAATCCTGTTTAACAACAGAATTATAATAGTCGTTTTCCGCAAGCGGAACAGTCCTATGCTCTTTCGGCTCTAATTGTGCAAGCTCATCATCAGATAGGTATACAAGGTCATCAAATGATAAAGAGTACAGGCAGTTATCAATCATATCTTTAAGACTTGAATATGTTTTCTCTTTAAACAATTTATCGTCAACATAAGTTTCAAGCCTATAGTCAACAAGATTTACAACAGCTTCAACAGTATGCTTGCTGTCTTCTGTTGTTGTGTATGCCACTCCGACTTTTTTTAAGTCTGAAAAATCCGCTTCTGAATCAAACTCGTCATTACAATACAAATTTATAAGCTGCTTTGCATAAGCAAGCACAGAGTCACGAACAATATTGTCAATCGTAGAGTGAGTGTATGTAGCAAAATCAATCTGATTGTTGTGAAGTGTATTTTTTAGTTCATCATCAATTACTATACTTTGTTCCAAGTTGTGTATTCTGCCTTCTTCTTCAAAGGCTGATTTATCTCGTTCAACAAAATAATTGAAATTATCATATAGAGTATAAATTTTCTTAACATTTTCGCAATAAGTAACATAATCATTTGTACCTTTATCTTCGTTAAGGTAGGTATTATTAAGCAAAACAGGTGAGTCCGTCAAGATAAAATCGACTTTACCATACAGACGGTTAATACGCTTCACTTGTTCCTTGAGAATATCAAATTGATGTTCATAATGTCCGTCAAGCATAATAAGATTGTTGTCATATACAAGCTCTTTGGCATATTCCTGTACATATTCCGTAACAAATCCTTGCTTTTTCAATTTTTCGGCTACTTCAAGACAAGATGTTGTTTTTCCTGCACCCGGTCCGGCAAAAGCATTGATAACTATTGTATGCTTGTCTGACACATTGCTCGTAATTTTTTTCTGTTCAGATATGAGTTTGTTAAACTCATTCGAGAGATCTACAAGTCCCTCATATTTGATATTCACAGTAAATCCTTGTGTTTTAAGAAGTTCAGTATTATCATTCAGTTTAAAATCAGGGAATCCGACTGTATCAACTGAAGAACCGTTAATGTTTCTTGTTGTAGAAACAAGGTCGAGAATATCTGCAACGGTTTTTGCGTTCTCACCTCTGACTTCATAAAAATCACCGACCTTTATAAGTTCTATTTTCCGTACTTCAGGTAATTTGATTTCGGGAACTACTGCAAGCTCAACGAGCTTGTGCTGAATATCTGCATTAAGACCTTCGGCAAACTCCGTACCGCTGTAAAACTTTTTAACAGCGGTTCTGAAACTTTCGCTGCCGATATCAATTAACCTTTGTTCGCCTGTTGTATCAAGAAAATCAAAGAATCCTGAAAAATCATCTCCGTATTCTTTGTTAGCTTCCGCTATCTGTTTGTAAGATACCTCGGTAATTACAAACTGACCGCCGGAGTATGCGTCAGGATTATAGTACATATATGTAATACTTTCGGCTTCGGACTCTTGAAAATAAAGGGTTTTCTCAAGAGTGTTAAAGTCGGGTAAAGCAGGGGTATATGTACCGTCAGAAATCATACCTTCCACTTCACTTCGTGTAACACCTTTGACCTTAGATACAAGATTTATAAGAGAATCATAATCACTGCGACTGTATGCACCTATGAAAGTTTGCATTTCCGTAAGCGAAAAAGTATAATCAAGCAAATTGATTGTGTCGTAATCTATACCCATATCAACCATATCTCTTATAAGTTCTGACTGGGCATATGAATACCCATGATTTTCAATGAGCTTATCGGCAAGATTTGTGTTGATGAACGACTGCTTAATTTCGTTGAAATCAGCAGTATTCGCAAGAATCAATTCAGAATCCGAAAGACCTGAGTATGTCTTGACAAAATTCATAGATAACATATTTAACTGTTCAGGCTTAAAGTCAGAAGTATCTTCAAACATCGTACTGAATGTGTCAATCAGCTCCGGTTGGTTGTTGAGCAGTTCAACCGTAGAATTCAAAGACTCCAACTGATGTGCTTTATAGTGCAGTACCGAAAGAGCATTAAAAAGATTTTCCGTGTTATCTTCTTTGGAAACTGTCACGCTGTTTTTAACCGTTGCAGACGGTTCGTTTTTTTCGACTGCTTTATCATTGTACAAAAGCTCTCTTTGCTCACGAATTTCGTGAGCAATTGCGTTGATGGCATCTTTGTATATATTGTCAACCGTAATAGTTGTATTTTTACCGAATATTCTGCCCGAAAACGGAATATCCTGCTCTGACAGTCTTTGAGCAACCTTGTAAGCGAAATCAGTATTATATTTGCGATACATCTTATCACCAATATCATTGTATTTGGTTGTTCCGATGATATTGTTTGTTACATATTTCCTGTTGTTGGAATCGACTATTGAATCATAACTGATATTTAACTTTTCAAGATTCGGAACAGTAGCTCTGCCAACCGCAACATATGATTTGTTCTTGTTAATATAGCCACAGTAATTAAGTCCTGCGTTTTCGAGAGCATCGGTTATGCTCTCAAACTGGCTTTCAGAAGCTATAATAACCTTTTTATACTGATTCGGAGTGTTGCTGTTCCATATCTCATTTCCATATAATTTAATCATTTCATTCACCTCTAAAGCAAAAGGAGCCGTTACACTAAATGCAACAGTCCCTAAATAATATTCATAATTCCTGTTCTTTCGATTTAGTGTTGTTAAGCTGTTCGTTATGTGTATGTGCAATTTTGTCCGCATTCTGTTTTATCTGACTGCGAGATATTAACGGCTTAATCTGAGCTTTCGACCTGGGTTCTTCAATCTTCTCAACCCGATTGCCTCTTTTGTCAAGCTCATATCCTGCGGCAAGGTCGTTATAAATATCAATTATCCGTGTCTTACTTGCTGTTATGTACACGGTATCTTCTTCTCTTCCGTCAGGATGATATAAATCACGCTTTTTTTCGCCTGTAACAGCATCGTATGCTTTTGCATTACTTGCTTCAATCGTGTGATTGCTTACACGATAATTCTTACCGTTTAGCATAAAATAATAGCTGTCATTGCGAAGACTTCTGTCAATACCGTTTTTGTTGCAAAAATCTTCAATTTCAGTCATCTTGTTTTTAAACTCTGCCTTTGCGGATTTACTGGGATGCCACTTCCTTTTGTACATATGATCACCTTTCCTGTTTTGCTTCCCGTCCCTGTTCACGATGTTCTGATTTTGCAATCTTGTCCGCATTCTGCTTTATCTGACTGCGAGAAATCAGGGGCTTTTTCGGTTGCTTCGGTTGTTTCTCGGCATTATGTTCCTTATTTGGAGTTTTTGCCGCTTTGTCATACTCCTCTTGCTTATTGCCGTTATTGATAATACCGTCAATGCTGTCATAATCGTCCTCAATCGACATTTCGGCATTTTTGAGATAATTTTCTTCGGTCACAGCTTTTGCAGCAGATAAAACGATTACATCAGCCTGCTTTTTTAAATCCTGTGGGTTGGTTGTAAACTCATCAACAATGTTCTGACAGCTCTTGCTGATAATATTGTCAGTTTCCTTATCGGGCATAGTTTTAACCGATTCAAACTTATCTGACCACTCATTAAGAGCCTTGAGCTTGTTTATCAGCTTAGCTTTCTTGTTGGTGAGCTTGTCGATTTGTTTTCGTAGTTTGAGTTTTTCGGACATATAATGAGTTTGACCGTATGCTTTTAGTGCAACATCAAGTTTGCTCTGAGTATTATCAAATTTTTCAGAGGTTGTCCTCATTGCCATCGTCCTGTATTCCTGCATACCTTTGACAAAGTTTTCTTTCCTGCCGTCAGGGAATTTCATATTATCAAGAAATTTATTGATTTTTTTGCAGTTATCAGCACGGCTTTGCTGCTTCAAAATCTTCTGCTCATTCGATTTGATGTTCAGCTTATGAGAATGGATTTTCTCATTGATATTTACTATTTTCTGTCGCCTTTCAGCCGACAGAACAGACAATGCCTTATACACAGGCATTGGTACAACATTCCTCATTGATTCAACCGTTGAAACAAATTCGGCACTGCGAACCTTTTTTATGTTGAGCTTATCGTTTTTAAGGTTAAGCTCATCAATCTTAAGATTGCACCTGTCATACAACTTTGCAAAAATCGGTATTGAAAATTCTTTGCTTTTCGTTTGGTCAAGCAATTCAGGTTCGGATTCTGCCTGTTCGGGTTGGAGATTGTCATTATTGACATCTTCATCTCGCTGTTTTCTTTCATCGGTATTTGGATTATTATCAAAATCATTTGTAATATCAGGCATTTTACTTCCTCCTTCGTTTATTTTTTATGGACACAGCAATTACTAAAATTGCCAAAATTGCGGTTATAACAATTACTGCAATAATAAAATCAAAACTTCCGTTATTGTTGTTTTCGGTTTTTGTTGCCGTATCAGATGCAGCTGTATCCTTTACTCTTTCAGCAGTCACAATAAGTCTGTGACTGTTTACACCGTATGGATAACAAGTTATAAGGCTTAATAAGTCTTTTTCTTCGTCAACTGACAGTAACGATATGTTGTCGGGCTTAACAATGTTTTTTGCTGTTACAGCATAGGTAAGCGTTTCATCAAGTACGGATACCTTGATTTCATCACCGATTTCAAGCTCGTTGAGATTGTCAAAAAACACTTGCGTTGGATAACCCGTATGTGCAGACAAGACAGAATGATTGCCCACACCTCCAATAGGAAACGCTGTATTTGGCAGATGAGCAACACCTTTTTCCAACACTTTGTCTGTATCACCGTGGTAAATCGGCAGTTTAACATTGATTTTTGGTATATCAATGTAACCTATAAGTCCATCGCCAAAATTAAGAATATCGTCATATCCGTCAATCACGCTGTCTGTATCGTAAGAAAAGCCATTGATAAGTTCTGATAAATTGTTGTTATATTCAGCAGCAGCCGACAAGTACTGTGACCTGTCGGCTGCTGAAATGCTGTCAAGAGATGCGGCATAATTGTTAATTGTGGCTGCGGCGAAAAAACTATTGACAGCATTTGATGCAGAAGGGTACAGCACAAAGCAGAGTGATGCAGTCATAAAAATTATTCCTATTATCAAGGTGCATTTGCTTCTGCATTTTTTCAATGTGCTGTACTCCTTTCTGTTTAATGTGAAATTACTTGTTTGTAGCTTTTACTCTTCTGCGAATGAGCAATGTTGCAATACCGCCGAGTGCAAAAGCTGTGCCGAGAATGTAGAACATAACTGTTCCTACACCGCCTGTCTGCGGAACAACAACCTTTGTATCCTTAACATCAACGCTTGCTGTACCGTCTGTCGGGCAGTTTGTGATGTACGAACCGTCAACAAATGTTGCACCGTATGTAACATCAATAGTTACCGGAATAACCTTACCGTAGATGTTGTAGCCTGTAGGAGCTTTTGTTTCGACAATATAATATTTACCGCTTGCAAGTTTGATTTCTTCTTTACTTGTGTTGTAGTAAGTAACCTTGCCTGTCTTGTCTGAAACACCGCTTGCAATGGCATTTGTAAGAGCAGTTGCATCCTCTTCTGTTTTAAAAAGGCTGAATTCTGCACCTTCGAGAGCCTTGCCGGCTGTATCTGTCTTGTTAGTTGTAACTGCAAAAGAGTAAACATAAACTGTATTACCGTTTACTTCTGATTCAACACCGTTCTTGTTAGAATAAACGAGCTTTGTTTCTGTATTTGGGTTGCCTGTCTTTCCTGTTACAGCGTACTTATTGAGCTTTGCTGAATAAGTTACAGATGTATAAGTAACACCCTCTGCATAAAAGTCATTTTTCTGGAGATAAGTGTTTGTGAGAGCTACATTAAATGTTGTAGCTTTACCATCAACTTCTGAGGTTACATTGAGAGTGTAATCAGATGGAGCAAGGTCTGTTTCGTTTACTTTCTGTCCCTGTGCGTTGAGAAGTGCAACCTTTACGCTGTCTTTATCAAGAGTAAGTCCTGCTGACATTTCATCATATACGGTATATGATTTAAGTTTCATTTCGCTTGAACCGGCAGTCGATGACTTGATTTCAAAATTTACTGTGTCACCAAGGCTTACATCGGTAAAATTAACATTATCCTTTGTGCTGTTAGTGATAGTCTTGCCTGTTACAACATCACCGTCATTTACCTTTGTTGCAAGGTCAATATCATTGATACTGTAAACCCAACCGTTATTGTAGTATGGGAGCGATACAACAGAGTTTGTAACACTTCTTACACCGGCAGGAAAGTTCGTAGCCTTAATGTAGTACAAACCCTGAGCAAGGCTTGAAAAAGTCTTTTTTACAGATGTTGCCGAAGTAGTAAATGTGCCAACGGTTGAAGCAGTTGACGGGATTGAAGAAAGACCGTCAAGAGCTGAGAGAACATTCGATGTCTTTCCGCTTAAAATCTCATCAGATATTGAAGGAATGAGTGAATCATAGCCTGTCTTATACGGATTTTCAGTTGTTTTGAGTTCCGCTACCTTGTACACCGTAAAGGTATAGCCGGGCTTAGAACAATTGAGCGTGAATGAAACCTTCTTTGTTTCATCAAGAGCGTTGTTGTTTGTTGCGGCACTTGCAAACGGAATTGCAGTAAATACCATCATAACGGCAAGTACCATAGCTGTCATAATTCGTGTGATTTTCTTTTTCATTTTTGATTTTCCTTTCGTGATTTTTTATATTTCTTGCTACCGTGTTTATGGTAGTCATAGATGAAAATTATAGCCATTGCTCCGAGTGCCACGGCAACGAAGTAAAACGGAGCAATTCCACCGCCGCCTGTTTGGAATAACACGGATTTGTTATCGGCAACGGTTAAAGACATGTTAAGTGTGTTTTCATTGTCGGCTGAAATTGTAAATTCAACCTTTTTACCGTATGGCATATAGCCTGACGGAGTTACAGACTCAACAAAATAGTAATCTCCTACCGGCAGTTTACGGATTGACAGAGTGCCGTTTGTTGCCATACAGTCAGTTGCAGATTCAGATTCAGAGAGGTACATATAACTACCTGTGCCGTTTTGAATGCATCTGACGGGTGTGTCATCTGACTTGTAGAGCTGCCAACCTGATCCGGCAAGAGCTTTTGTGCCGTCTGTTTTTGTGAGCTTAACCGAGCCTGTTTTCAGCGTGTTTTTGATATTTGCAAAAACTACGGTATCTGAATTAAGCGTAACTGTTACGCTTTTTGGCTTGTTGTACTTATACGGTAAAGAATAAGTACCATCCTCGTTAAGCTCACCGAGTTCGGTTACTTTATATTTAAGCAATTCGTCATTGCTGTTATAAATCGGCAAATCTGAGATTTCAGGACTTAAACCTTCAAGGTCGGTGCTTACTTTTTCGTTAAACCTTGTATCAACACAGCTTATTTCAAAATACAAACCGTCCACAACATCATCTTCAGATGTTTTTTGAACCTGTAACGAACCTGTTTTTATGGTGTTTACACAATCATATGTATAGTTGTATTCATCGGTATCATAGATTGTAAATTCAACTGCATCTTTCAGTTCATAACGGCTCGGAAACTTGTATGTTCCGTCTGACTGTTTAATGCCGATTTCGGTAAGCCTGTAAGTAATTTGAAAACCGTTTTGATTGAATACATATGGCAGAATTCCGTCAATTATATTACCGTTGACATCATAGAACTGCTCATTGTCTGTACTTGCTTTACCGTTCGCATCGGTCGTTAAAATCAAGCTTGTAATTTCGTTGCCGTCTTCATCATAAGCCATAGGGGTAGGGATAAGGTCATCGCCGTATTCTCGTTCATCGTCAAAAGACTCAAGCTTAAAACTCAAACCCTCGATAACTCCGTCCTCGGAAGTCTTATTGATGTTAATACTTCCGGTTGCAGGAGCGTTGTACACGGAATAATTAAGCGTTGATGTTGTTCCGTATTTGTTGGCAGTCTTAAACTCTGATTCAGCCTTTTCAAGGTAATTTTCGGGGAAGTAGTAACTGCCTCCGCCGAGAAAACCTTTTTCGACAACTTTATATTTTATAGGGATACAAATTGCTGAGTTCGGAACGGTCAGACAGCTTTTGAGTTTTTCGCCGTACCTGCTGTAATAATTAGCTGTTCCGGTAGAATCTGTAACAATATCGCCATAATATTTGCCGTTTTCGTCCTGTACCTCAAACCACACACCTGATACTTTGCCGTTGTAGGAAGTTTTCTTGACGGTCAAATCTGTTTCGGGAACTGAGTTTTGGAAGCTGAATGTAACGGTTTTGCTCTCGTCAAGTGTAAATGACTTACCGTTAGCGTTGGATTTTGCTTCTGATGATTTGCCATAGTAGTATCTTGAATAAGCATTCTCACAATTGCTGAATACGGCATTTGAAACACCTTCATAATATGAGCCTTTGTAGCTGATTGCATTTTCTTTCTTTATCGTCCAAGTGTAACCGCCATAGCTGTGAGCACCCAAAGTAGTCTTAAAGCCAAGCTCTTTGACGGTATAGGTTATCTTGTTGCCTTTATCGTCATATACCCTCAAACCTTTAACAGTCGCTTCGCCGTTTTTGTTGGTTGAAACTGCGTTGTACTCGTTGCCGAGGTTATCTGATATTGCAAACCACAAATTTGAAACAATACCGTCAGTCGATGACTTCTTGATTTTGAGGTCAGCTTTTACGGCATCTTCGTAAATCGTCTGAATAACGGCTGTTTCAACGGTTGAGTTTTCCTCATTTGTAATGACGGGATAAACAGTTTCGTCAAGCTCATAGCCTGTCGGAGCGGTTATTTCTTTGATGTAATATGTTTTGCCGACATCTACTGATTTTGCAAAAGTACCCTTGCCGTCAGCATTTGTTGTGAGCTTGTCATACAAGCTTGCACAAGCTGAATCAGAGTACAAGCCATATACAGCATTTGCAACACCTATACCTGACTGATTAAGCTTGTTAATGCCCACATATGCCTTTGCAGGCATTTCATTAATCGGTACATTGATAGGGGTGTTTGTGTCCTGTGCAAACTTTGCACCCTCTTGAGTAATTACTCTGTAAAAAGCTATATTACTGAGAGAATAGCCGTCAGGAGCTTTGACTTCCTTGATAACAATTGTTCCTATGGGAATGGTGATTAGCTCTATTCCACTTATAATGGTTGTAAAAAAATCATCAGAGTTGTACTCCGAAGCAAGATATTTTTTGTTCAGGTCACAATATCCATCTTCATCAGTCTGAATATACCAAGTCCTTTTAAGGTTTTTGCTATCAAGTGCAGGAGCGGTTTCATCTGCTTTGACATCATAGTCCTTGTCAATTTCCTGTGCGTAATATTCAATGCTAAAAACTGCACCGCCAAGACCCTGAGCTGTTGTTTCGCCTGTTACTGCGTTTTTCTTTTGGAGAATAATGCCGACAGGGTCATTTACGGGGTCGTCAGTACAGCTAAAGCTATAAATTTTTGTACCGTCTGCGGCTTTTTTGCCTGAATTCACAAATGTATAAACAGTTTCGTCAAGCTCATAGCCTTTTGGTGCTTTGGTTTCTTTGGCATAGTAAGAAGCTGATGCGTCAACATATTTACTGTAACTGCCGTAACCGCTTGCATTTGTTGTAATACTGCCGATTTTTTTGGTACAAGCTTTGTCTGTGTATATGCCATACTCAGCTCCCGACAAGCTGTAACAACCGTTGCCGGCTGTAAGCTCTTTGTTTGATGATGATTTGTGAAGTTGCAGCTTGACAACATCTGGAAATGTCAACTTAACATATCCGTCTTTAACTGCATAATTAGAACCCTGAGCAAAAGTCTGATATGATGCATAGGTATTACTTGTAATTAAATACAAACTGTTTTTGTTCTTGATTCCATATTCCTTCAAAAAAGAGTTTTTCATTGTCACATTAACTGTCGTACCAAGATTTTTGGAACAAGTGAATGTAATCTTATTTCCGCTTACGCTGACCTTAACATTTGAATTGCTGACGATTACATCGGATGCTTTAGTTACTGAAGCGGTACCGTTCTTATCAGTCAAAGTGATTGAATACTGTCCGTTTGATTGATTATATGACATTTGATACGACTTAGCAGAACTGAGTGATGATGCTGTATATGACGGATTTCGCACCGACTTTTTGCACCAAGACACCATATTGTTGTATGCTGTTGTGACATTCGCAAGCGTAGTTTCTGCCGAACTCGTAGCCGTCATTGTATTTGCAGGTGTAAGTAACGGCTTACCGGTAACCGCTTCAAAAGTTGATGCGTTACGCTTGCCTGCAACAATCTCAAAAATCAAGAGCTGCGTTGCATAGTAGTAATGAACCTTCTCTTTCTTTGCAGCTTCAAATCCGCCAAAGCCCCAAGCAAGTATCAGATTAACTGCATTTTGCTGTGCAGTAGTTAGCTGTTTCCAAGCTGCTGATTGAGATGTACTTTTTACAGTAGCAGCACTTTGTGATTCAGATGCTTTATCCGGTTCAATACAGTACGCTCTTTGTGTGTAGTCTAAAAAATTCAAGGCTTTTCCGGATGCAGCAAAAAAATGAACCTTAAAATTTTCCCAACCTTCATAATGCTGACTATGCTTTTTCCCGTTTGCGTCTGTATAAGTATATTCAGCTGTTTTTTTGTATTTAAAACCTTTGCCGTCTGCACCACGAGTACCTTTAACCGTGGCAGCACTTACGGAAAACAAACCGACAGACAATGAGCCGATAATTACAGTCAAACATAAGAACACCGACAGCATTTTTTTAATTAACTTCATTCAAATTTTTCTCTCCTTTCATCTAAATATTTAAATATTGAAAAAGAAAAACTACTGTATTCTTTTGGGTGATGCACGAATCATATTTACCTCCGAAAATTTATATTATTAACCACATTAGTGGGAATTGTAGGAGTGCATCAGACAAATTAATGCCCGATGCAAAGAAGAATAACAATGAAAACTTAAAAAGTCTTGCTGTCAAGTGAACAGTGAGAGTCATAAAACAGAAAGTTGTAATCAACTTCCAATGTTTTCGCTAATTCTCTGATATATGCAAAAGTCGGTTCATAATTATCGTTTTCCCATTTGGTATAGGCTGACCGTTCTATATGCACGGCTTCTGCAACTTGTTTCTGTGTCATATGCTTGTTTTTTCGAGCAATAAGCAACTGCTTTCCAAACGACAATTATTTCACCTTCTCAAAAAGTTGTTATCAATTTAAAATGTTAAGGTCATATATGTAGTTAAGGTCAACATTTGTTGATATGCCGTTAATTCTACCGTTATCTGAATACTGCCACACATCACAAGTGATTGACGGCTTTATATACCATTCTGCGTTCCAAATGGAAATGCCGTTATTTTTTAAGGTTTTGCGATTGAGCAGATAGTCATAAACACTTGCTGAGGAATACACACCCGATTTAAAGCCGTTGCTTTTGAGTTTGTTACAGAAATTGACTGCCATTTTTGTATAATTGCTGTTGCTTGTACTCATTGCAGGCTGATATTCCATATCGTAGTAAACAGGAAGTTCAAACTTTTTACCCTTGATACAACTAAGGCAAGCATCTGCTTCTGCTGTTGCCGTTGACGGTGACATTGCATAGCTGAACCAATATGCTCCGACTTTAAGACCGGCGGATTTTGCCTTTTTGTAGTTTGTTTCAAACATATTGTCTTTTTGGCTTTTTTCTTTACCGTAGCCTGCACGGATAATCACATAGTCATAACCGGCTGATTTTACCTTGTTAAAATCTATTGAGCCTTGCCAAGTTGATACATCAATACACTTTGCGACACTTCCCGAAACAGTCAGCTTGCACGATGCGGTTTTTCCGTTGTAGGTTTTGTATGTGATTGTTGCTGTTCCTTGAGATTTAGCGGAGATTTTTCCGGTTGAATTAACCGTTGCAACATATGTATTACTGCTTGTCCAAGTACTGCGATAACTGTATGCATTATTGTTGAGCGTAGCTTTAAGCATTTTACTCTGTCCGACTTTAAGGGTTGCAGATTTATCAGAAACAGTAACCCTTGAAGGTGCAGATCTGACTGTTACCTTACAAATCGCTTCCTTGCCATTGCTGAGCTTACATCTTATCGTAGTAGTGCCGGCTGTTTTTGCAGTAACAAGACCGCCTGCCTTTTGGACGGGAGCAATTGCGGTGTTATTCGAGTAATAAAGTCTGTAGTAGGCTGCTGTATTGTTCGGAATACTGCTGTTCAAGTCATACTGTTCACCAACACCTAAAGTAATACTTGTTTTATTAAGTGTGATACTGTCAGCAAGTTTTTTGACTGTTACGGTACAGCTTGCAGTCTTGCCGTTATATGTTTTGGCTGTAATCTTTGACGTGCCGACACCGACAGCAGTTATTTTTCCGTTATTGTCAATACCTGCAACCTTACTGTTGTCAGTTGTAAACGACACCTGTGACAGCGTTCCGTTTTCAACCGTAGTTTTTAATGTGTAGGTTTCAGTTGTGCCAAGTGTGATACTTGACTTGTCAAGTTTTACACTTTTAGGTACAGTAGTAGGCTTTGGAACAGTTGTAGGTTCTGTAACTGCTTCCGTTGTAGGCTCTGTTGTTGATTCTGCTGTTGTCGGTTGTTCTTCTGTTGGCTCTTTAATCAGACCTACGATAATCTTCTGTACAAGTGTTGAATCAACAACGGTAATCACACCGTCTTTATTAAGGTCGTACAGCTTAATTTGTTTTTCATCAAATGTTGTCATACCTACAACATTCTTCTGAATAAGCGTTGCATCTTCGATTGAAAACTTTTTGTCTGTGCTTACTGCTCCTGCACTAAAGGCACAAAGGCTCACAAGAGTAGTGGCAGTAAGTAAGCCCGAAATAATCTTCTTTTTTATCTTCATAACTTCCTCCTAAAAAAAGGTTTCTATATTTATTCCGTAAAAATCGGGTTTTCGCACCCCCTAAATTGAAAAAAATTTTAAAATTTTTAAATTATTTTTAAAATTTCTTTGAAGTTCGGCGATATTATTCGCAAAAAGAAAAATGCTCCGTTCAGGAGCATAAAAAAGGGCAAAAAAAAGACAGAACCGAAGCTCTGTCTGAAATTTGTTATGTAGTTTTATCGTCCCTTGCTCTTATCCTGAGAGTGTGGGGAGTGTTTCTGCTGTGAAATTGTGTTAGCATTTTTCTTTATCTGATTTCTTGATAAAGGAGATTTTTGTTTTGATATATATCGGTCAAGCACTTCTTCTAATTTTTTGAAGTTACAACATCTTTTTGCAAGATATTTGTTATCATCAGCATTTTCTGTAATTATATTATAAAGAGAATTAGCACGCTTAATTATGATATCAGAATTTGTCTGACACCAAGTAAGCTGATTAGCCATAAGCTGTTTATAAACTACTGTCTTATGATTGTCAGTCGGTTTAATCGAAATATCAATTTTATGTATTAAGGACAAATCGACAGGCAACATATTATTTATATTCAACCCACCGATAACTTTATTAGCACCGTTTTCATCTTTTACCGACGGATGACGAATTTTCAAAAAATCAATTGAGTTCTTTTTATTTTCAAATTTTTCCTTCGGAGAGGTTAGAGGAACACAATACATTCTGTCATTTACCAACACAATAACACCGACAAACGGTCTGTTAGATTTATGAATTTGGGGTGAAGTGGACATAACATTGCTGTCCTTTTGAGAAAGGTTTCTCACATACTTTAAATCAATCGAATAAAAATTAAGTCTTTGTTGCTTCATAAAATCACTCCAAAAAATAAAGGGACTGAAAAACAGCCCCTTTACAGATTAAAAGTTTCCACTTATACGGTAGGACTCACCTCTTGTAATGCTTCCACTTATACGGTAGGACTCACCTCTTGTAATGCTTCCACTTGTATGGTAGGACTCACCGCTTTTTACAGAAATCAAAGGATTTCCATACAATAGGACTAAAGCCTATCACCACCTATATTATACACTAATCCGAGAATTATGCAAGCATTTTTCTTTCACAGTTTAAAAAAACTAATGGCTAATTCACCTAATCCGTCCCCAATGTTCTCAAACCAATCAGCAATTGTTTCTCCAAGAGTAGAAATAATATAGGTTGACATAGCAAACAGCCACAAAATACCGATTACTACACATCCGTCAAGCAACGGAAAAGTCCCGTTTTGTATCCATCCTACCACAACTACTGTTCCGCTAACCGCAAATATAGTGGCAAAAACAGAAATAGCAATATAAATCATTCCGCTTGCTACAGATACAAAAACTAACAAATAAGAAAGCAGATAAAACGCTCCTTTTAATAGGAAAGCAATTATCAGAACTGCAAGTTTTACAGGAAACAGCAATACTTTAAGAAATATCAGAAGTATTACTTTTGCCATATTGCACACCCCTCAGTTAAATCAATAATACTCAATCTCTCCGCATTCGGTACACTTTCTGCCGACAACTTCGGTTTTAGTTTCATAGTGAAACTTTTCAGGGACTTCGACAGTTTTAGTCGAAGTGTGCCAACCCGCATTTTCACCATTTAATGCGTGTTGTTTCATATGTTCAGAAATTTGCTCGGAGGTGTATCCGGATAAGTCGTTTTGACAAGTAGGTTCACTACATACTACAGTTTGCATTTGCTTAACAGTAGCTTTCTCATCAACAACCTTTACTTTTGTTTCGTTAGTTATATTCTGCCAAGTGTGGGTATGCTCCGCAGGAGCTGAAATATATTTTACGGATTTGCCCTTTGAATCATATCCGCTTGTGAACTTAGTTGCAGATGAGTTGATGCACCTTACCGTGTAGGTGTAATTTTTGCCTGATGAAACATCCTTATCAATATATGAGGTTGAAGTTGTATCGACCATTCTTGTCCAGCCTTTACTGCCTTTGTAGTAAACTCTGTACTTTTCTGCACCGTTTGATTTGTTCCAACTGATTTTTACACCGCCGTCTACGCTCTCGGCTTTGGTAATCTTCGGAGCTGAAATATATTTTACGGATTTGCCCTTTGAATCATATCCGCTTGTGAACTTAGTTGCAGATGAGTTGATGCACCTTACCGTGTAGGTGTAATTTTTGCCTGATGAAACATCCTTATCAATATATGAGGTTGAAGTTGTATCGACCATTCTTGTCCAGCCTTTACTGCCTTTGTAGTAAACTCTGTACTTTTCTGCACCGTTTGATTTGTTCCAACTGATTTTTACACCGCCGTCTACGCTCTCGGCTTTGGTAATCTTCGGAGTTGAAATATATTTTACGGATTTGCCCTTTGAATCATATCCGCTTGTGAACTTAGTTGCAGATGAGTTGATGCACCTTACCGTGTAGGTGTAATTTTTGCCTGATGAAACATCCTTATCAATATATGAGGTTGAAGTTGTATCGACCATTCTTGTCCAGCCTTTACTGCCTTTGTAGTAAACTCTGTACTTTTCTGCACCGTTTGATTTGTTCCAACTGATTTTTACACCGCCGTCTACGCTCTCGGCTTTGGTAATCTTCGGAGCTGAAATATATTTTACGGATTTGCCCTTTGAATCATATCCGCTTGTGAACTTAGTTGCAGATGAGTTGATGCACCTTACCGTGTAGGTGTAATTTTTGCCTGATGAAACATCCTTATCAATATATGAGGTTGAAGTTGTATCGACCATTCTTGTCCAGCCTTTACTGCCTTTGTAGTAAACTCTGTACTTTTCTGCACCGTTTGATTTGTTCCAACTGATTTTTACACCGCCGTCTACGCTCTCGGCTTTGGTAATCTTCGGAGTTGCAAGATTAGAGCTGACTGCTCCGACAACCGTAGATGATACTGCTGTTGCCGACAGAGAAATTACTGCCGCCATAGCTACTGATAATAATGCCTTTTTCATTGATAATCCTCCTTAAAAAAATTTTGTTATTTCTTCTTCTTTTTTACAGCCATAACACCGACCGTTCCGCCTCCGATGACAATCAGACCTCCGATAATTGACAATACAACTATTTGTCCTGTACTCATTCCGTTGTCATCTGCTGTAGCTTCGGCTTCTGCCGTTGTCGGCTGTGTTTCTGCATCTGCTTCAGTTTCTTCTCCGATAACATCAGAGCTTTGTTCGGCTACCGCTTTTTCATAGTAGGTTTTATCCTGTTTCTGTGTAGTTGATTCTGTTGTAACGGGAGCTTCGGTTGTGAGATTTTTTTCATAATCAGGATGATACCTGTCATACGATTCAATTACTTTGCCGTCAGAATCTGTTCTTGTAAACTTATCTGTTTCGGCATCATAAGTCCACAGATATTTACTGCCGTCTGTATATGTTTCATAGATTTTTCCGTCATCGCCGTAATCTATGGTATCAACACCTTCAAACTCTTTCTTCATATACTCAATAAATTCATTGGCTACATTTGCAATTGATACACCGTGATTAAGAGGAGTATAGTCCTCAAGATAATTTTTAAGATAGAATTTATCACGAGAAGCAATAACCGCAGTAATGTCATCTAACGGTTTACTGTGGTCGTGACCGTTTAAAAGCTGTAAATCAGCGTAAACATTCCACACCTCGTTGTAAAGCTCGTCTTTGGTACATTCGTATGCTTTTTTGTACGGATGTGACTTTGCGGAAACAACAAAGGTTGAAATTACCGCAAGCATTACCGCAACAGCGATAACGCAAATTCTTTTTTTGTTTTTCATTTGCTGCCATCCCTTTCATTTTTAAGGATTCTTAAACCCTTTCTGATTATATTATACATCATTTAGGGGTAAAGTCAAGTATTTTTGGAATTTTTTCAAAAAAAGTTTTATTTTTTCTGCCAACGGTCAAAGAAGAGTACATTTTCATATTGCAAGATAAAGCTTTGTGTTGAATGAAAATTACCGGGTGTGCTGTCATAATAATCCTTTGTACACATATAAAACAGCCTGTGCCTGACCGCAAGGTTGTTATCATCGAATATGTATTTGACAGCATTAACTGCGTTCTGCGAACGGTTGGCAGTTGAGCCGACATATCCCATACCTTTAATTACAGCCGATACGGAAGTATAGCCGTCATACACTATGGCACACTTGATTGACTGAGCAATAAGGCAAGAGCCTACATAACTGCCGCCAAATTCGCCCGTAACAATTCGTTCAAGCATATCCCTGTCCTTATCCGACAGCTTTACCATAGGTAATTTAAAGTCTTTGTTATCATATTTTGTTTTGATAAGATAGCTTGTTTTGTTATTATAAGATTTATTGATAATATCAATATTCCTGTTACCTTTAACTATAATCTTATCGGTCGGATATGTCAATACTTGTTGCTTAATACATTTATGTGATATAAGTTCGCCGTTTACATATTTATCCTTATATATGTATTCTGTACTGCCCGGTTTGCCTTTTTGGAGCATTTTGGTTTGTCCGACAAAAAGTTTGTCCGACTCCTGTTCAACAGTTTTGTATGGGATAGATTTGTATATCGGATAGCAAGCATAATTAACACGGTCAATTTTAATCTTTTGACCGAGATAGACCGTGTCTGATAAATCAGCATTTAATATATCATCATCCGAGAGTGATATATTAAGATAATTTAGTGCATTGCTAACTGTCCCCATAGGCACATAATAATCTTTGCTTACATCATCTACGGTTATATGTATTCCTATTTCGGGATTTATAAGTCTGTTATCAACAACAGACTGCCCATTATGAGCAGTCTGTGTTGTTGCACCTGCTATGGGTGCTGTATTGAGTAACGCTGTCATAGATATTATGACAGACAAAAAGGAGAGCTTAATTGTTGTATGTATAAATTTGTTCATAATCCACCTAACTGTTATTATTCCTTGTTATGTTTTCCGGTTGCTGACGGTCATATTGTTTTGATTTATCGTTGTCGGCAATTGTTCGTGCATTTTGAAGAATTTGATTTCTGCTCAATAAGTATGACCGTTTGTTTTTTCGTTCCGTGACTTCGGTTTGCCGTAACTCATTGTCAACAGCAGTATTGTCCTGTTGCTTTTCAATCTCTTTGATACCCACCTCATCAATATCAAGATTGACTATACCGTTCAGAGCTTCGGCAACATCATCCTTGCCAAGCTCACAATTGTTGATGTAAGCCTGACAAAGGATCTGTTTCATATCGGATGGGTACTGCTCAAGCTGAGAGATAGATATATTAAGAGCTTCTGCTATTTGTGGATACAGCTTGTCGGTGTCGGCAGTCTGTTCCTGTCTTGAGCGTTCTCGTTCCATAGTTTACTTCCTGTAAGATTTTTTAGACTTTGAAGAGCTTGAAGAAAACACAAACTCTGTTTTATAATTGGAGTTAAGTTTAATAGCTGCGTCAAAGGATTTGCCTGATTTGGACTTCAAGCCTTTGAGCGTGTCCGTCTTGCCTTTAGTTAAGAGCTTTACAGCCTGTGCCGATGAAAGGCTCTTACCGCATATGTTTTTCCATATGACAAAATCACACTCTTTATTTTCACAAGCGTATGACTTTGGATATGCAAGAACTTTCTGTCCGCATTTTGGACAAATGCCGACTGTTTCCCAACGGGTAAAATGCTTGCTGTTGTCAACCTCGCTGTATGTATCAACAAGATACTTTACGCTGTCCTCAATCTGATTCATAAATTCATCGGCACTTGCAGCACCTTTTTCAATGTGTTGCAAAGCGGTTTCCCATACAGCCGTCATTTTCGGAGATTTGACATCATCGGGAACACAGTCTATGAGCTGAATGCCTTTTTCGGTCGGCAAAATTTTCCTGCCGTCACGCTGTATGTATTGTCGCTTAACAAGGTTTTCGATAATGCCTGCACGGGTTGCAGGAGTACCGAGTCCTTTTTTTTCAACATTGCTGTCTTCAACATAATCGGTATTTCCGGCTGTTTCCATAGCAGACAATAAAGTAGCGTCCGTATATTGCTTTGGCGGTGAAGTGAAGTGTTCTGATACGCTTGCAGGTACGGAGCAATATTTACTGTTACGCTGTATTTTATCAGGCACTTCATCTCCGCAACACAACTTATCTACTTCGTTTTTATCTTTTTCTTTAGCAGATATGTCAATAAATTTCCAACCGAGATTAACGGGATATGTTGCTTTGGAAACAAATGGTTTATCGCTGTTATTAGATTTTAATTCACAAGTGAATGTACAATATATATAATCTTCACCTGTTGCAACACAAAGTCTGACTGCAATCATAAACAATATGTTGTATTCTGCTGTCGGCAATGACGATAAGTCATAGCTTGTTATCTGTTCTGTCGGCAATACAGCATGATGGTCTGATACTTTTGCATTGTTAATACACTTAGTAACATCTGTAGGCATATGCGGTATTTTCTCGTACACACCATAAACGCTTTCAATAAGCTTTTTGGCGGTATCAGCCATATCATCAGTAATATAGTTACTGTCCGTGCGAGGATATGTAGCAAGCTTCTTTTCGTAAAGCGACTGCAAATAATCAAGCGTTTGCTGTGCGGTATAACCGTAAATGCTGTTTGCATCACGCTGCAAAGCAGTTAAATCATAGAGTTTTGGCGGAGCAACAGACTTTTGTTGCTCCGTTAAATCAACAACCGTAAAATCCGACTTATCAACACATTCAGCAAGCTTGTCAGCTTCATACTCCGACTTAAAGTCATCAACGCTTGTTGCCTTAAAATCACCGCAATCAATATCAACCTTGTAAAACGGCTCTTTCACAAAGTTTTTAACCTTGTTGTTTCGGTCAACAATCATTGCAAGGGTGGGTGTTTGTACTCTGCCAATGTTGAGCAACAAACCGTACCGTACAGAAAACAGCCTTGTGGCATTCATCCCAACAAGCCAATCGGCTTTAGCTCTTGCAAGTCCTGCACGGTATAGATTGTCATATTCCGAGTCATCTTTAAGCTCGGAAAAAGCCTTTTTAATAGCTTTTTCCTCAAGAGATGAAACCCACAATCTTTTGACCGGCTTTGTACAGCCCGTTTTGTAATACATATAACGGAAAATACATTCGCCTTCCCGTCCTGCATCGGTTGCACATACAATTTCATTTACATCATCTCGTTCAATCAGGCTTTTCAGAACATAATACTGAGATTTTGTCGAACCGCCAACCGAAAACTTCCACTTTTCAGGGATAATGGGTAGGTTTTCAAACTTCCACGGTTTTTCGGCAAACCTATCCCCGTAGGCAACCGGGTCATCAAGCTTGACAAGATGACCCAAACACCACGATACGATATACCGGTCATTGTATAAATAGTTTACACCTTTTTTATTTGCACCGAGGACAGTCGCAACAGTATTTGCAACTGACGGCTTTTCGGCAATAACCAATACTGACATAATTATTTACTCTCCGATTCTTCATCTTCGTTGATTTCAGGCTGATAATCAAAATCTTCGTCTGTGTATTCGGATTCATTGTTTGACGATTTTTTACCGCCTTTGCCCTTAAGCTTATAAAAAGCAAAGCCAATACCACCGAGAATTACAATGCCTATTACAAGATAAATCATATACTGATTGTTGCCTGATGATGTACTGTCGGTATTATCTGTTGTCTGTGCTTCTTCATCGGGAGCGGTTGTAGGCTCTGAAGTATCCTCACCTCCGCTTGATACATTGCTGTCATCTTTTGCAAGCTTATCAAGGTCGGCTGTATCAACCTCGTTCAGAAAGTAAACATTGTTTTCAGTTTTTGTCTTATCAATAATGACATAAAACACATCATCATCTCTTGTTGTTACGGCAATAAGCTGATATGTACCGTTTTCCATCACGATTGTTTCATCTGCGGCAAGATTTGCGTTGCCTGTTGTATTCTTCGACCAATCGTAATTTGTTTTGTTGTCATCTGAGCTTGAACTGCTTTCGCTGTTGTTTGATGATGAATTGTCTGCATTATCAGAATGGTCGGAATTATCCGATGTATTACTGCTGTCGGAAGCAGATGATTCTTCACCTTTAGTTGTTTGTGCGGCAGAAACCGATGCCATACTGCACAATGACATAGATAGGCACATAGCTGCCGTCATAAGGACAGCAAGTAATCTTTTATACGGTTTGCGTTTCTTTTTCAACATTTGAACCTCCTAATTCTCTGATAATATCAATAATATCCTGTTCGGTGAGATTATTCTCTTTGAGAAGCTTAATTATTTTTAAATCCTCATTTAAGGTTGATACCGTACAGTTATTAGCTTTGATAATTGTCATAAATTCTTTTTCCTCTAATTCGCTGATTTGCTTTTCAAGGGATTTCTTTTTTGCAATCAATGAATTGATTTTTTCAGTAAGTGCATTTAGACTTTGCCTAAGTGTATCAAGCTTTTGAACGCTGTTTACAGGCATTTTATTTCCTCCTTCAACTTATGCCCCAACGGGGCATAAGTTATTATTTGTTTTCACGGTAAATCAAAAATTGCGGGTCAACATCGTGCCACACCAGACCGTACTTTATTTGCACACCTAAATGCAAATAATTTTGATTAGCCTTAGTATCGTTACCGTCACAATGCTTATAACTATCAACTTTGCCGATATAATCTCCTAATTTAACTTTACTGTCCTTTTTTAAGCCTGTTTTAGGAGTTATATTACCGTATGTCAGTTTAAATGTTCGTGCGGTATCGTTTTCATACCATATGTTACGGTCTTTCTCGGTGACAATAACAATAGTATGATTTGATGTATCAATACTTTCGACTTTGCCGTCCATAAGTGAATACACATTAGTACCCTTGCTTGCAACAAAGTCTGTGCCGTAGTGCATAGTATTTTGACAATGGCGATTATACCAACTTACTACATCGTAACCGAAGTTGTTATATATTTGGGCATTGGTAAAATTGCCGGGCAGGGGATTACACTCAAAGGACTGGTGCAAGCCGTATGTTGTGGCTGTATTACCGTCATCGTCCTTTTCCTGACAGGATAATATTTGATAATACTGCTTACGCTGTGCATAATCCTCTTTGATTTTTGTTTGAGAAGAATACAGACTTTGACTTTTGGAGTTTAAGACTGCATAAATTGCGTCATCAAAGCTTCTGACTTGTTTGACATTAGTGTAAAGACTGCAATCGGTAATATAGGTATCACGCTTGTAAAATCTGACAGCTTGCCTGTCTTTATCGCCAAAGCGTGTTTTTACATCATCATCAGCCATTGCCCAGTCAAAGTTTTTGCCGTCTGCTGTAAGCTGAGTTTTTCGGTACACACTTGTTCCCGAACCACGAAACCCCAAAAAGCTTTCACCGTCTTTGTTGACTGTTGTATAAAAAGCCGGTATTATACCGTCATCAGGAGCTCTGACCGCTTTGCTCAGATTTTGAAAATAATATCCGGTCTTTGCATAGCTTTTTTTGCTGTTTTTGATTTCACCAGTTGAGTTATCAAAATACACCATCGTACCGCTCGCATATGACTTAATTGCATTCGGTACTCCCAAAGAGCCAAAATCAATATATCCGTATTTCTTACCGTTAGCTGTTGTTACACCCGACCCTTTACAGTAATACAAGTCATCGGACGCATCACCGGGATAAGCATCGTAGGAGCTTAACTCAAGCCAATAAGAACCGTTGACATACTTGTATTTAAAGCTGTATTCTTTATCGAAAAGGTCTTGTAGAATATCATCAAACTTGTCATCATCATAACTCCAACTTTGCTCTTTATCGTCCGCATCGGTAAAATCATAAGTATAGGCACACATAAAAGCAATTAGTTTGTTTGCATCAAAGTCATACACAGGTTCGTAGTTCTGAACGATATTTTTGCCGTAATAATATTTAGTTGGTGTATCGTCCATACTGTCCGTATTGACTTTAAGGCTTTTAAGCCCCTGACGCCATTCGTTTTTGCTTTTGCAACGAATGAGGTTGCTATTATACTCATAAGCAATATTAGTGTACGATTCAATTGCTCTCGACATATCGTAATCATTGCAGTAATAAGTGCCGAGAATGGCAGAGTTTTTTGAAGCTCCTCCGCCGAAAATCATCAAAATTAAAGTAAAGAAAAAAATCACAATCAACAGAGGAGCTGCAACCGCCGCAAAAAACTTAAATATGAAGCCTACAAACTTCTTTGCAATTTCAGCTACCTTTTGAGAGGTTTTAGGCTTTGTTTTTGGTTTGGGTTTTTTGTTGCGTTTTTTGATTTGTTGCTGCCTTTGCAGTTTGCTCTGCCGTTGTTTAAGTTTGTTTTGCTTTTTATTGAGCTTTGGTGTGCGTTTTTGGGATTTATTGATTTTATGGGCTTTAACAGCTTTTTTTACCTGATTACCCTGTTTTGCCATATTGACAACTTTTTGTCCAGCTTTGACAAAATCGTTATCCTGAGCTTCCTGAGCAATTCGATTGCTGAAACGGTATATTCCGCCTTTAGCCATACCGCCCACCGCCATACGCACAAGGCTTTTCGGCTTTGTCAGCTTTTTGAGCTTTTTATTATTTTTAAACTGCTTTTTCGGAATTTTACTGAGCTTTTTATTTAGCTTTAATTCTTTTTTTAGCAGTTTTTTCCTTTTGCCGACCTTACGGGTAATCTTGACTTTTTTCTTAATAACAATGAATTTGCCTGATGATTTACCTTTGATAACCGTTGTACGCTTAAAGCTTCGTGAAACTTTTTTCAGCTTTAGTTTTCGAGCCGAAACAGCTGATTTATAATCCTTTTTCTGAGTCTTAAATTTACGCTTAGCGGATTTATATTTCAGCTTATTCGACTTTGCGGCAAGCTTATATCCCTTGAATTCCTTTTTTTGAGTATGGTGGGATATTAGAGTCTTACGAATATTGTTAAGCGTTCTTACTGTGGTTACGGAAGCAAGAACAGCCTTGCCGGTATCAATCGTATCCGCATTGTACCTTAATTTTTGCTCAAATTTATTCTGAACTAAATCCTTAGCGGTCAGAACAACTGTTTCAGAAGCAAGTGCCGTTCTCCACGCAGCTGATGTAGTGAATTTACGGACTTTATTTACAGCCTTTAAGGAAACCTTTGCACTCTTGCCGAATGTACTTTTCGGACGCATATTGTTAATGCGTTTTGTAATCAGAGGAGGTTTGTCACCCTCAATTCTTCGAGATAAATCATCAATTTTATGCAACAATCCACGCTGTTTGAACGCAGGAGCATCAGCTCTGACTATTTTAAGATGAGTATGATGTGTTTTGATTAAGCGACCGGGCTTTCGCTCAAGTTTTAAATGAAATTCTTTACCGGTCAAGCCCATACCATCACCTCACTATTTCATCTTTTCCTTAGGCGGTTTTAATGCCTTTTTTCGCTTGGTTGGATCTGTGTTCAGCAATTGGAACATAAGGGTATCTTCCGGGAATTCGTCCTCAAACGGAAGAATTGTATCTCCGTAGAACACAAGACCGTGACCGGGCTTCGAGCCTTTAACATACTTGATTTGTGCATTCGATATTTCAAGCTTATTCTGTAAAATCTGACGGTCACCGTCAGATTGATTGAGCATATAAATAAAGTCGGAGTTATCAAGAATGTTTTCTATTTCTGCCGATGACAACAAGTCCTTAACATTTTGTGTAATGCCTGTCGGCACTCCGCCCCATTTACGAAAACGCTTCCACATTTCTACTGAATATCTTGCTGTCTGTTCTTCTCTCAAAAGCAAATGAAACTCATCTATGTAGTAGCGTGTGGTCTTTTTGTTTCGGTTCAGAGCAACTCTGCTCCAAACTTGGTCTTGAATAATGAGCATCGCAATCTTCTTGAGCTGACTGCCGAGCTCTTTAATGTCAAAGCAGACAAGTCTGTTACTGATGTCAATGTTGGTGCGGTATGAAAATACATTATGAGAACCCGTTACATACATTTCGAGCGAGTTATGTACCCTGCTTAACACATTTATAACATCGGGTGCAGTAAATTCCTTGTTAAGGTCTGCGAGTGTCGGCATATTCTCCTTTGTCGGATTATGCATCAGATAATCGTTGTACAATCGCCTTGTACATTTATCAATCGCCGAACGCTCCTCCGAGGTTAATCCGTACTTATCAGCCACAACAAGCTCACACAGAGAAATGATAAAATCCGATTTTGTGGAGAGTGGATTTTCACCCTCCATATCGTCAATCAGATTGATGTCAAGCGGATTTATGTGATGAGGACTGTTGGTAGATATTTTTACAACCTGACCGTCAAGATGTTCAACAAGGGGATAATACTCACCTTCAGGGTCGGTAATAAGAATATCGTCACTCCTCGTCAGGAATATATCTGTAATTTCACGCTTAACCGAGAACGATTTACCTGAACCCGGTGTACCGAGAAACAGACCGTTAGGGTTTTTAAGTTTGAGCCTGTCGGCTAAAATCATATTTTTTGTGACTTGATTAAGTCCGTAATAACAGCCGCTCGGTTGAAAAATCTCCTGTGTAGAGAATGGTATAAAAACGGCAACCGAACTGGTAGGAAGGTCACGCACAATCGGTACAGCATTATAACCGAGCGGCAGAGATGAAGCTAATGCCTGTTCCTGAAGATAATCAAGAGATATGAGCTTGCAGTTATTTTTTTGCGTTATTCTTGACAGAGTTTCAAGTTGTAACGAAGCTTGATTTTTGGTCATTGAATAATTACGAATTGTGACTGTAATCTCAAAAAGTCGTTCGTTCTTGCTGTTAAGCTCTTCAAGCATTCCCTGTAATTCTTCAAGATATATCTGTATGCTTTCGGGCAAAATATCAGAATCGTAGCCGCTTTGAAAAGCCTTTTTTTGTTCATCAATTTTCATTTTTTGAACATCAGACAGTTTTCCACGAATGTATTTTAACGCCTTTAATTGGTCAAAAGGCTTGATATGAAAATTTAGAGAAGCAAGACCCTCGGTGTTATCGAGGAAGTCTGAGATAATACCGTCAGATAATTCGCCGGCAAGAATGTTAATTGATGTAACGCAACCGTAAGCGTTGTTAATTTCAAACTTGTTTTTTCCGGTGAACTTAACGGATGCAGGGGCAATAAAGTCTTTGGTGTTATATCCTTTTTTAACAAGCTCCCAATCGAACAAAAACGGCTGAGTTGTAAACGGGTTGAGTGATTGGTACATTGATTCCAATCGTTGCTCTCCGTTCAGCTTTTTTGAGCGTACCTTCATATCGCCAAACAATCTTATAATTTCCTGTGATACCGTACTTAATTTTGCTCTTGCTTCACGAATATTTTTCGCTTCGGTTGTAAAAGTCAGATATTTCTTCACGCTTCTGCCGTTTTTACCGCCGAGCAAATTATTAACTCTAATATCCGAATATTCCTTACGAACATCGTTAAAATCATCGTCAACGGAATCAATCTGTACATACTGAATCATTGACTCCTTGTCAATAACCTGATTTTCATAGGTATTTTGAAATTCGATTGTTTCATCGAAATAATTGAGAATATCACACCAAGCCGAAAATTTACTGTCCTTTTCTTCATATGTTGCAAGCTGATAATTTGTATCATAAAATTCAACTGTCTGTGAATATTTTTGACCGCCGATGTGACAGGTGCCGTCAGGAAACATTGTTTTGTACGGCAGAATAGCCTGAGTAGATGAGGAATCTTCTTCATTTTCTTTTTTAAGCCTTGCCATCCGTGCCTTAATCGACTGTATTTCTTCCTTTGTTAAGGTGTTTTTTTGATTTTTACTGTTTTTTGATTTTGAGTTTGGCAATAATGCTCACCTTCTTCGTATTATTAAACTCTGATATATCAACCCCGGCGGCAATGAGTTTGCGTTTTAATTTGCTGTATTCGATTTGGTTCAGAATCATTGCCATCGGAGATTTACTCTGATATGTTCTGACTCTCGGTTGTCTCATAAACGAGATAAGCAACTTGAGATACTCCTCCAAGTACATACCGTTTTTGGTGAACAAACCGCAGGCGATGCCCGGAAAAGCAAAGATTCCGAGAGCTATGACAGCTACGGTAATGTTGCTTGTTACCGTCTTAATTATGAAAAATGCAGGAATACCCATTGCAAGACCGATACCAAAACACATTGCCTGTCGTTTTGTCAAACCAAAAATAAATTTTTGCTTGATTAAAGACAAGTCTTTTGGTATCTTAACGAAATTTTGTTGCATAAAAAACTCCTTTTAACTTGTGCCCCAATGGGGCACAAGTCAGTGAATTTGGATTAGTGTGCCGCAAAAGCAGACTTCGAAATGCTTGATGTTCGGAATATTGTGAAGATAAATGCAACAACAAAGCCGAGTAAGGTAGCCATTGTCATTACAACATCCTGTCCGCTCATCATATTTTTCAAAGTGTTATTGAACAAGGTCTTGAATATTGCAAGTGCAACGATAATGAAAAATCCCTGAAAAGCGAGAGCAAGCAGATTTCTCAGCCAATTCTTGCCGATATCGCCCCAATCCTTGTTCATCATAGTAGCCATAGGAATAGGGGATATTGAGAGCATCATATACACATCAATAATCCTTGATGCAAGCACAATTACAATTGCCGCCAACAGAACAAACGAAACGATGAGGATAACAAAAGCAATAATCAGCGTAGTTATCAGCGTACCTATATCCTGCGACATCAAAGCCTGATGAAAACCGGACGAATTAACAACATCAGCCGAAATAAATTTGCCTGTGCCAAACAGCGTATTAAGCCCCGAATTGACGGCATCCGTGCCGAACACAAAAATACCGGTCGCTATGTAAAAGACATTGCTTACGAGTAATATTCCGCAGAACGATTTTAATATCCAACGAATAAAAATTGAATCATCAAAATCTCTGAAATTATTGCCCTCAACAACCATTGAAAAAAGCTCATAGCACACAACAATCATCAACATAAACGCACCTATCGGTACGATTACATCGTTCGACAGCTTTTCAATCGTTGTCCATATACTTGTACCGCCCGAACCGGTAGTACCTGTAAAGGTTGTCGGGTCACCGAGAAACTGAGAAAATATTCCGTTTAATCCGGTATCATCGTTGTTGTTGAGTGCACCCGACAGCATATCGTTGACTGTATTAAGACAGCCTTCAATAGCTCCCGAAAGGATTTCCTTGAACCAATTTTCGAGAGCGTTCATAAAGTCCTCAACAATCCAGACAATCGCCCTCTTTCCGACTTATGCCCCAACGGGGCACAAGTTTATTTTTGCTTACTCTCATTATTTACTCTGAGCCTGATTCATCATCTGACCGAGTACCGGCACGAGAAGTACGCCGGCAGCAATAAGTGCAATACCTGCCATAAGCTGCTTCATACCCTGTGATTTTGCTCCGGGGTTATCGTTGCCGTAGCCTTCAAGCAAGTTAATAATGCCCCACACAGCCAGACCGGCACCGATAAGACAGATAACGGCTGTGAGTACAGTCTGAGCTGTGCTGATAAAAGATGACGCATTCACTGCGGCAAAGCAGGACATACAGCTCATTGCGGCAATTGATGCGATTGCTGTAAGCACGGCAACAGCCTTTTTTGATTTCTTACATCTTCTTGAGAGCTTGTTAGGCTCTGTTTTTGATAAAAAGTTCATAGGTTTAGCTCCTTTATGTATTAATTTACCGATATTCGGTATATTGTGTGTTTTGTAAAACAGCAGCATTTTTTTGACGGCTCTTAACAAACCTTGCAACATCAAAATAATTTTTCTTGTCGCTGTCAAACAGCTTGCCGTAATTCTTGTGTTTTGTTATGTCAAATTTCTTCGACATAAACGGGTGCAAGCCACGGATTTGCAGAATACATTGAGAGTTATCCATAACACTCAATTCGTCCTGTGACATCAGCTCTTTGCCGAGTTTTTGATAATTTACTCCGTAGCTTTCCTGCGTACCTCTACTTCGGGAAGTATTGAACATATAAATCGTTTCCTTACCGAGAGATTCGGATATATCCTTGAGCGTGGTTTTCTCTTTTCCGCCGAGAAACAAGAGTGAATCACAGTTACCTTCAATTGTTTCTGCATTGTCTTTATACAAGGACTTGAGCTGAGATTTGGTCTGCAAAATGATACTTGCAGATATTCCACGGCTTCTGATTACCGAAATAATCTTTTCAAACTGAGGTATCTGCTTGATATTTGCAAATTCGTCTATCAGACAACGCACGGGATATTTCAATCGTCCCGAACCGTTAGGATTATTGTCAGCCTTTGTACACAGTAAGTTAAATAACTGCGAGTACATCATCGCAACGAGAAAATTGAAGGTGTCGTCCGTGTCGGAAATTATGATGAACAGAGCTGTCAGCTTATCGCCGATTGTGTCAAGGTGCATTTCATCGTAGCTTGTGATTTCAAGCACCTTGTCAATTGAAAACGGAGCCAATCTTGTGGCACAGCTTATCAAGATTGATTTTGCAGTTTTTCCTGCGGCAAGTTTATAAGCCTTATACTGTCTGACTGCAAACCTACCAAGAGAAGCTCTCCAATCGTCAACCTCTGCGTCTTTGAGCTCGGCATAATTTTCATTTTCCTCTGAAAATTGTTCGTCCTGCTCCCAAGCGTTTTCAATCCACCGTTCAAGATAGTAAAATGCCCAATCAATAGCGTTTTTGAAGGTTTCGTTATCTTCACGGCATTCCGAAGCGTTTACAAAATCAATCAGTGTTTCAAAGTTCCACTCTTCTTCCGGACACATCGTAATGATGAGTGCTATGTATGAGGTGTATAACAGCTTTTCCGCTTTGACCCAAAATTCATCTCCGCCTTTTTGGTCGCCCGTTGTGTTTGTGATAAGTACCTCAACCGTGCGGAGAATATCCTGCTCACGGCTTTCGGGTCGAATATATGCAAACGGGTTGTAGTGCATTGATTTTGAAAAATCAATTGTATTAAAAACTCTGATGCTGTACGGTGTATATCCGATGATTTTTCCGTTTTTAACAACCGGCTTTCCTTTTTGGAGCATTTTGCCGCACTCAACAAGAACCGTTCCTTTAGGGTCTGTTACAACATAGCTTGAGTGCATTTGCATAAGATTCGGCTTGACATAAAAGCGTGTTTTACCCGAACCTGAACCGCCGACAACAAGTACATTCTGATTTCGTGCATACTTGACATTTGATGGCTTACCCATCGTAATGCGTTCGGTTTGCGTGAGAAGCACATTGTTATCGAAATTCTGCCTGTCCATATACGGCTCAATATCCTTGGGAGTACCCCAACGAGCTGAACCGTACTCCTTGTCCTCGGCATATTTTTTTCGGTGCTTACGCTTGTATTCAAGTACAAGTTTTGCAATGACAGCAGTCATAAAGCCGACAAATGCGTCAAGCGGATGAAGAGAGGGAAGAGGATTTGTCAAAGCGTTGCCGAGATTTGTAAAAAAAGGCATTGCCTTAACGCTGATATTTCCCGATATACCAACAGTGCGGTATGCACAGCAAACTTTGTCGCCAATCCAAAAAAACAGCAGGCAAGGCAAAATGAAAATGATTGCTTTTTTTATTTTATCCGTATCTACACGCACCGACATCACCGTCCTAAATTTGACTTGTTGTGAGATTTTTCTTTGTCAACAGCAGCTTGCTTTTCGGATATGACTTTTGCATTTTGCTTAATCTGTTCTCGGTTTACAACCTGAGTGACAGATTTTTTATCAAGTTTTTTTGAAGTACCAAAGGCGTATTCCTTAAAGGCTTTCTGAAAATTTTCTTCTTTACCCGACTGAAAAAATATGCGATATGTAGGCGGTGATGTTGACTTGTCCCGTGTAAGTGCAAAGTCAATATCGTACTTTTTCGCAGTCGATAAAAAATCCTTGATGTTGTTATCGGTAATTTCTATACTTTCAAGAACACCTGTTTTTGCAAGCTTGTTGAAACTCTTAAGACCGGATTTTTGTTTTTTGCCTGATAAGTAATCACGCATTATCTCTTTGAGCAAGTCGCTTGATACGCAGCTTGTCTGCACCAAAAAGTCCATAATCTGTGACATTAAGCATTCACTTCCTTGGACTCAATGACCGGTTCGGGCATCTGAAAGACCGTTTTCCCGGCTTTGAGCGTTTCAATGAGAGCAAGCAGTACATTTTCGCACTCAGTCGTATTGTTATAAATGCCGAGAACAGTATCGCTGTCGCCGCTAATCTCAGCATCATCTGATGATGCCGATTCAAATCCAACGATGGCATACACCGTTGTTCCGTCAACTTCGCCTTCGTACATTGTCACTTTAGCGAGTTTATCGAAGTTGATAAGCTCGTAGTCTTGACTTATGATTGTCATTTTGTTTTCTCCTTTCAACTTCTGCCCCGTTGGGGCACAAGTTTGTTTTTATCTGCTGTTGTGCAGGTCATAAGCGACTTGCAGGTCGGTATCAAGCTCCATTGTTGTCGGAGCGTTGTAAAGACAGCTCAATAAATAACTTCTCGGATTTTTGATTTGCTTTGTATTTGCGGATGCATCAATTTTTTCAAAAAGATATTCAATATGAGATTCATCTATTGTTTTCAAACGGTCGGCAACAATACCGATTGATGTTTTGATACCGTTAATTATGACAGAGGTTGTAGGATGAGTGTAAGCCGACACATATACCTCCGCTATCAGGCTGACAATTAAGTCAAGATAACCTTTTTTGCTTTGATGATTGGTGAGTAAGTACATATACGAGATTTGGAGCTGCGTTTCTGCAACGGCATTTTTGTAAATTGAAATTTCTGAGTTCGGGTTGCTTCTATCTATCAATCCATCAGATGATGGGTTTTCAGACTTCGGTTGTGACTTCCCATTAGTTTCTGTAATATGATAGATAGATGGATAAGTATTACTATTCTCAGTATGGTTAATCTCAGTATGGATATATGACTGATTTTCAGAAGTCAAGACTTCTGCTTTATCGAAGTCCAGACTTCGGTTTTTCAGAAGTCTTGACTTCGGTATGGTACTGCTACAATCAAGTTCAGACTTCGGTTTTTCAGAAGTCTGAACAGCTGTTTTAGAAGTAATGCCAGAAGTCTTATTTTTAGACTTGCACTCGGTCAAAGACTTGATTCTTTGCAATACTTTGGTGTTGCTTTTAGATACCGGCTTTGAAAAATTCATAACATAAATTTTTGTAGGCTTTCCCTGACCTTGCTTTTTACGGATTATCAAGCCTATGTTTTCAAGCTCAACGAAAATCTTAACAGCTTTGTCTTTGCCAATGTTCAGACTTTCCTGTGCATTTTCCTGCTTGTAGAAAACATAGGTTTTACCATCAGCATCAACCCATTTGCTTTTTTTAGATAGGGAAGTCCTATCGAGCAAGAATCCATAGAGTAATTTTGCTTCACAGGAAATGCTCTTAAACCTGTCATCGGTAAAAAGCACTTGAGGTACTCTATAAAACTGATACTGTTCGCTGTCGCTGCCATAGAAAAAATCAAACATTATGCACACGCTCCTTTTCGTTAGCCTTTTTCAGCTCGCCCTGAAGTGCGTTGATTTCAGCTTTTCCAAGCTGATTGATTAAATCTGCTACATTCATTACAGCCGATGCAGTAACAGAGTTGCTCAAAATCATTCCAAAGAGCAATTTCGTTTCGGCAGAGTAGCCGTTGTATTCGTTTGTCATAAGTTCTTTTGGCAGATAAATGCACTGTCCCATACTAATTCCCATCTTTACTTTTAAATTTCAATCGTTGCCTGCTCAATCGCTTTTTGCCAAATAAAAAAAGCCAATCTCTTTCGAGATTGACTTTAGTCAGTATGAGTATTTAATTTTGTACCCTCAGCGTAACGACCTATATCTTGAAAATTATGCGATTTTTCCTTGCTTGCACCGATTTCTGCATCAATCTATTTTGTAAACGGTACATTTTTACATCATCTTAATAGAGCTTTGCACCTGCGGGGATATGGTTATCGACCATGAGGAGGTGGAGCTTTTCTTCGCCTTCTTCTTCATGAACTGCACTGAGGAGCATACCGCAGGAGTCAATGCCCATCATTGCTCTCGGCGGAAGATTTGTGATAGCGATAAGAGTCTTTCCAACCAGCTCTTCAGGCTCATAATAAGCGTGAATACCGCTTAAAATTGTGCGGTCTGTGCCTGTGCCGTCATCAAGAGTGAACTGTAAAAGCTTCTTCGACTTCTTAACAGCCTCGCAAGCCTTGACCTTTACTGCACGGAAATCTGACTTTGAGAATGTTTCAAAATCAACATATTCTTCAAACAAAGGCTCAACTTTTACCTTTGAGAAGTCAATCTTTTCTTCAACAACAGCATCCTTGGTTTTCGGAATACCCGACGGCTTCTTGTCGGAATCCAAGCTCTTCATTGTTGGGACTTTCTCCGACACAATTCCGAAGCCACTCATATTCCTGAGCAACTCCCTACTTTGCTTTTTTCAACCAGATAAAACGCCTTGTTTACCTTTAAAATTGATTACTTTCCGCATAAGCAGTTGTATTATTTGATGTATTTGATGTAAATCCCGATTGAGAGAATGGGTTCTTCAATCGGATTGCTTACTAAATTATAATCTTTATTATTGAATAAGTCAATCAGACCAAAAAAAGCAGCGTACCAATTTTCATTTTAAAGTACGCCACTTTTTCCTACGCTATTGAATTATTAAAGTATTTATCCAGTCCATCAAACTCGGTTCTTTTTAGTTCCTTTGTTACATCAGTATAGATATTTAAGGTTGTTGTTATATCCTTATGTCCGAGTGTATCCTGAATAACTTTTATATTTACACCTGCTTCACACATTCTTGTTGTAAATGTATGTCTGAGCGAATGACAACTAAAATGTGGTAAAAGCACTTCTGGGTTTTCTGTTTTCAAAAACTGCTCATCGTTGCAATCACGGATTATGCGTCGGATTGCCTTATTCAAAGTCGATTGATGTTGTGGCTGTCCGAAGCGATTGAGAAATATAAAATCTGTATATCCATCTATGGTCGCTTCGCAGTGAACCCCTAGCAGTTCTTGTCTTTCTTTTTCCATAACAAATGCTTCTTTAACAAAATCGAGCATCGGAACTTGTCTATTTCCTGCTTCTGTCTTTGGAGTATTCACATTGAAATAGCAGCCCTTTTTTCCTTCAGAAGTTCTGTGGTCATAATAAACCAACGTGTGATTAACATCTATAATCCCATCTTCCAAATCAATATCACACCATCTGAGTCCAGTAACTTCTCCAACTCTTAACCCCGTTCCAAGCATTACTGCAAACACCGGATACCAATACACTGCTGTATTAGAGTTCTTCAAATAATCCATAAACAATTCCTGCTCAGGTCGAGTAAGTCCCCTGCGTTTCTCTGTCTTGAAGCAATGAGCTTTTTTCAATTCCCTTAAAACATTATTTGTCGGATTGTTTCTGATATAGTTATCATCAACCGCCATATCAAATATCTGATGAAGAATGTTGTGGACACCATCAACCGTTGCTGGCTTCAATCCTCGCTCATCAACCAGATAATTATAAAATCTCTTAATATCTGATTTCAAAAATGTTGAAACTCTCTTAGAACCGATTTGCCGACGTACAAAGGTTTCATAAATATATTTGTAATTCTCAAAAGTGTTGTTTTTCAATCCTCTCTTCAGGTCTTTCCACAACTCATATAAATCATCGAGTGTAACATATCGTGCTTCCGCTTTTATGCCATCACTTTTGTCTTTCTCAATCGCTTCCTCTTTAATCCTGAGTGCTTCAAGCGTTTTTGAATAGACATATCTTCTTTTATGGTTTTCATCAGTCCAACTGTACTGATAACTTCCATCACTTCTTTGAAGTTCTCCCGTGCGAAGAACTGTCCTTGTTTTATCTTTTCGTTTTGGTCTTGCCACGGCTGTTCCTCCTATATTTCATTCCTGCTATTTAAAAATTCCACAAATTTGTCAATGATGACATACACCTGATAACCATCTGTCGTCATAAAATTGCAGTCTTTCCTTTTCATCAACTCTCGTATTTTTCCCCTTCCGATACCTGTATAAGCGGCTGTTTCATTTACCGACAAACATTTCTTTTTCCAAAATGGCTGCTCTTTTTTCTTTTCTATAAGACTTTCCCGATAAGCAATCATTTCTTCATCTGCAAAATCCACATTCATCGTTCCACCTCCTAAATCTCATACATTTTTTCAATGTACTCATCAAACAATTCTCTTTTTATCATTCGGCGTTTTCCCACCCATAACACAAATGGACAGTCAGCAAACCTTGTCATTTCACGAAGTTTTTCTCTGCCAATGCCGGTATAGGCAGTAGCTTCATCAATGGTCAGATACGGCTTATGCCATATTGGTACTTCTAATCTTTCTTTTTTTACTGGATTACTCACAATAATACCTCCTCATATCGAATACTGCTTTTTTATAAATTCAACAAATTCTTCTCTCTTGATAAGTCGCTTTGAGCCATTCCATAAAACGAACGGACATCTTTCATTATCGGTAAGCTGTCTGATTTTTCTGCTTCCAACACCTGTATAAGCTGCGGCTTCATCAATTGTAAGCATTACTTTCTCCCAAAGTGGGACATTATAGATTGTTTCATCTTTTTCGTTGTTCATATGCTGTAACCTCCTTTGCGTGGTTACAGCATACTTAAAAATCTACGCTGAGCCAACGATGCGAATTTGCTCATCGCAGATTTGACTTTTTCATTAAATAGAATACTGATTTGCAATATATTCCTCAAAAATTTTTCGCTTTATCATTCGGCGGCTTCCTATCCAAAGTACAAACGGGCAATCTTGCTTTTCCGTCATTTCATAAAGTTTTCCTGTTCCAATATTGGAATATATGGATGCTTCTTCAATCGACAAATTAGGCTTATGCCAAAGAGGTACATTATAACTCAGCTTCTTTACACTGCTATTAGACATTCTTACACCTCTTTTCTTTCTTTGATGAATATCTGTCGGTAACAACATAATCCCAACCATCTCCATCACACTTATCACATCTGTCTTTTCGCTTTGCAAATGGGTCAAGTCGCCTTACAATATAGTCCGGATTGTGGATGTAATCATTCAGGCACTTCGGGCATAGACAACGAATATTTTCTTTCCCCTCCGGCTTGTAAACCCAAAGTCCAAAAGTCTTTTTCAAAGTTGCGTTTATCTGCCTGAAAAGTTTATCGTCATCTACCGTACCTATGTATTCACGCAAATCCTCTCTATTGACTGTCCGTATCTGCTCCAGAAGAACCATTGACGGTTTCTTCAGTCCAAACTCCTCGCCAAGAATAATGTGCGATGGCAAATATCTTTTCTTGATTACACTTGTAACCGCTGCAACAATAATCGTTGGAGCATTCTGGTTATAATCGTCTGCCTGAACGACAAGCACCGGACGCTCTCCGCTTTGTACTGAACCACTGTTATCTCCAAAGTCATAGTAGAATAAATCCCCACGACAAATCATTTTTTCTTTCATATACATAACCTCACAAGAATCAAATTTTTAAAGTGTCATTCGTATCCGGAATGAAATAACCCCTTCACTCATTTGGACAAAGGGTGCTGAAATGCACACCCAAAATCAGAGATTTTCATAAAATTTGATAAAGTTTTTCTTTGCCGCTGCAATAGACTTATCTACGGAGCTGTAATATACGCCCTCCTGCTTTGCAATCGCTCTGGAACTCAGACCGCAGCACACATTCTTCATAAGGCGTTCCCTTTGAAGTGGCTGCAACATTGAAAGTGCTATTCTTGCTTTCCTGATTTCACACTGGCGCAATTCTTCTCTTTCCAGTTCAAGTCTTTCTTCCTCTGCTCTTTCAAATGGGTCGTCAAACATAATTGCAAGTTCTTTATGGAACTGTGAGGACATTTCATCGTCATATCCATAGCAGTCAAGTGTGCGACTGCTTCTCTTTGCATACTTGTCCTCATTTCGGTTTGCATCGTCAATTACCTCTCCCTGTGCAATGGAAAGATGAACAAACGGAGAATATCTTTCTATAACAAGTGGATACTTCTCCCAAAGCTCTTTTACCGATAATTCCGTAATAATCGCCCATCTTTCATCTCCGGTATAACCGTTATATTCGTATTTAAGGTTTATCAGTTTACAATCCTTTGCAAATAATTCTTCTTGTTCTGTTAATGTAAGTTTGTTTGTCATTTCCGTAATCTCCTTTGAATTTTGAAAAATTGATAAGTTTCAAAATTCGGAGATTACGGGTACTCAGCTATCTGGCACTGCCATGCGTTATAAAACATAAAAGTCCTTTCCCAAGTAAGGGAAAAGACCTAATACTGCACGAAGCATAATCGAATAAAACAGCAACAAAAAAAGCACCGTCGAATCTGGACAGCAAAGAATACTTCTATTCTTCACTTATCCGGCTTCGTACGGTGCTTGGTAGTTTAGCAAATAAATTGCTTATCTCCGCTTACTCGATTAGAAATCGTTTCGATATTTACTTGTAATCTTCATCGCCTGCAATTCCTGCCATATCCGTTCCTGCGGATTCTGCGGAAGTAAGCGAGATTTAAGATATGGACATTCTTGCATTTCTGACACTTCACACTCAAATGTCCGGTTGCGTCTGAAAAAACTCTTTGTATCCTGAACCCACAAGTCGGGCAGAGAATATCACGCTCTTTCAGACTTTCTGCTTCTACTCTTGACAGAAGCAATCTCTTTTGTATTTCAGGTGCTACCTGAGTCTGTAACCTCATTGTGAAACACCTCCCAGATTTAACTCATTGGAAATGTACTCAAGGATATTGTGATACTCAAATAGCCCCATATCTCTCAATCTGATAACCAAGGCTGTATAAGATACTCCGATATAAGCTGCCATTCTGCGGATAACTGCTTTATCCTTTGAAGTAATGGTATTATCGCCATAAACTTTTATCGGATTTGACTGATTATATTTCGCCAAGGCATTTTCAATAATTCTTCTCGGCATAAGAAGCGAAGCTCCCATTGTATCTGCCTGCCACTCAACAGACGCAAACATCTGAGCCAGTTCCTCTTTGGAATAACTACGCTCACTGTCATACTCTGCATGAAAGCGTCCTTCACTCGGCATTGCATACATCTTACTCAAGATATGATGTGACGCTTCGTGTGCCATTGTAAACCTGCGACGTCCCTGCTCCTTTTCAGCAAGAAGAAATTTATCAAGTACGATGGTATCTTTCGGGAAAACAAAGGGAATAATTTTTCCGTCCTGATGTACCAGCAGTGGTGTTGCTCCATCTGCCAGAAAACCAATCCTGCCTGCATCATCTTCTGCGAAAGAAGCGTATTCAATTCGTAACATAAGAAATTCTGTAATGAAATGTTCTATGTCGATGGATTGAATCACTCGATTGCTAAACTTATTAGCATAAGCTGTTATCAAGCCTTCGCTGATTTCTTCCAACTCGGCTCTTGACATATAAATACTCAAGTTGTGTCCACCTCCGACTCCACCTTGTCCGGCGGTGCAACTCCTCCGGCAAAGTTCTGTTGTATTTCCGCACTATCCAAATTGATTAGATAGCGAATTCCTTCAAGTGTTCTCATTCGTCTGTCCTCTGTTATAGTTCTTTGATGATGTGACAAGCCACACCCTGAATGCAGCACTCATCTACAATGATGTCTTTCATCTTCTTATTTTCCGGGTGGAGAATGATTTTCTTATTCTCATCATCTCGGAAGTAGCGTTTCAATGTATTCTGATTATCCACAAGGGCAACTACTATATCGCCCTCTTTGGCTTCTACCTGCTTTTTGACAACCACAAGGTCGCCGTCATCAATCCCTGCTTCAATCATAGACTGACCGCTTGCTCTTAATATAAAGAAATCTCCTTTGCCGAAAATAGCAGTAGGAAGTGATACATATTCTTCAATATTTTCTTCCTCATACTGAGGACTGCCACAAGGAATAGAACCTACAATCGGTGTCTGTGTCTGTTCGCCACTGTACTTACGGGTCACATTGGTACGAATCTCCTGCCCGTCATACTCAATCATATTCTTCTCAGCCATCTCTACCAAGTATTTATATGCTGTACCTCTGGCAATGCCAACAGCTTCAGCAATCTTTGTAGTCGATGGGGATTGTCTGTTTTGCAGGTAATAATCCTCGATATACTTTTTTATCTCACTCATAAGTTCAGGACTCTTGCTTCTCATACCTGCACCTCGCTTTCTTTTCTATCGGAAGCAGTTTGCTTTCGATAGTTTTATTATACCTGATACGAAAATTTTTTCAAGTAGGTTTTTCGCAAAAGAAAAGAGGTGTCGCAATTTGCTAACACCTCTCCATTCTTTAATATTGACTTTACGCTTTATGCAGACCATCT
>NZ_JBKXNW010000015.1:0-13160 GCF_047012705.1 Pseudoruminococcus sp.
CATTAGCTCAGTTGGTAGAGCACCTGACTCTTAATCAGGGTGTCCCGGGTTCGAATCCCTGATGGTGCACCAAAGCCCGAAAGGGTAAACACTCTCGAGCGGTGACGAACCCTTACCAATCGCCGAGAAAACGGCTCGTTGGTCAAGCGGTTAAGACACCGGCCTCTCACGCCGGTAACGCGGGTTCGATTCCCGCACGAGTCACCAAGAAAAAGAGAATAAAGAGTATGTATGGCGATAAAGAACCATACAGAGTTGGTGTTGATGACGCTGAGGGTCCACCCGTTCCCATGCCGAACACGGAAGTTAAGCTCAGTAGTGCCGAAGATACTTGATTGGTGACGATCTGGGAAAATAGGAAGACGCCGACACAAGCGAGACACCCAATAGGGTGTTTTGCTGTTATTCCTCCATAGCTCAGTCGGTAGAGCGCATGACTGTTAATCATGATGTCACTGGTTCGAGCCCAGTTGGGGGAGCCACTAAAGCAGTAAGATGAAAACTTACTGCTTTTTCTTTTGCTGGAAATGCAATAAAATATGATAAAGAATAGGGATATTTTATAAGAACTCTATAACAAAAAAGTGAAATATATATCTGTATTTTTATTTTAAATATATAATACTACTCTGAATTCCTTATTAGAAAAAACTGATTTTTTATACATTATAAACAATTTATTTTTAATAATTTGGTAGTTTTTATTTTAATGCATTAGTCTTTTTTTGATTTTTCTCTTGATTTTTTGAATATTACATAGTATAATAAGCATAATGAATCTCTAAAAGGAGATTTAAAAATTTATTTTTATTTAATTAGGAGGAAATCCAAAATGAAAAAGATTCTTAGTGTCATTTTCGCAGCAGCTCTTGTAGCTTCTATGTTTGTTGTTGGTGCAGGTAGCACATCTGCAGCAGACGACTACACAATTTACTTCGAGATTCCAGATGATGATACTCTTGCAAAGATGGAGCTTGATTCATGGGGTAGCACAGTTACAGTTCATGCTTGGAATGACGCAGGCAATGTAAACGGTGATTGGCCAGGTGCTGCAGCTACTCATGTTGAGGGTAATATCTACTCTTACACATGGACAGCTGATAACCTTCCAACAGGTATCATCTTCAACAACGGTGATAACGGCGTTCAGACACAGAACATCGACGGTGGCGAGACAATTGCTAAGTCAGATGCTACTAAGACAGTTAAGAACCCAGCTATCGAGTGGGGTAAGCTTTACAAGGCTACTGGTGAAGGTGCAGAAGATGGCAACGGTAACACAAATGTTCTCGTAACAGCTACTGACTATAAGACAGAAGAGTCTTCAAAGGCTGAAGAGTCTTCAAAGGCTGAAGAAGAATCTTCAAAGGCTGAAGAGTCTTCAAAGGCTGAAGAGTCTTCTAAGGCTGAATCTTCAGACGACAAGACAGTTGCTACAGGCGATTCATCTGCTGCATGGGTTCTCCTTGCTGTAGTTGCTGCTTCCCTTGGCACAGCTGTTGTTATGACAAAGAAGGCTTCTTCTAAGAACTAATTCTTAGTTGATAGAGTACTTAACAATTAATTAAAAAATCGCTCTTGTTTTCGGGCAAGGGCGATTTTTTATTTCTAAAAATGGTAATTTTTTAATAAAAATCACAAAAAAGACTATACAAAATATGTTTTTTTATGTATAATATATTTTAGAATGAAATAGGAGGTCTTTTTGTGACCGAGGAAAATAGGAATACTTTTAGAAAAAATGGCATTGATATTGATACTGCGCTTGCGAGATTTGCAGAAAATGATGGACTTTATTTAAAATATTTTCACTCATTTCCAGACGATAGAACCTATAAAAATTTTATAAATTCATTTAAGGCTGATAAATTATGGCAATCACAAAATATGCTTATAACCTTTATAGCTATTGTCGGAAATCTTGGCTTTAATGATTTGTATAACGATTCTCGTGATTTACTTAGAAAAGTTAAAAGTAACAGTGTGAGTGATGCAATAATTGCAATTGAAAAATTAAAGCAAGATTATTCCAATATAATAAATTTTATAAAAAGTTCCGATATATAAGGTAGTGAGATAATGGCAATTCGTGATACTATTTTGATTGTTGATGATATAGAGATGAATAGAGCTATTCTTTCAGAACTCTTGAAAGATAAGTATAAAATTTTAGAGGCTGATAATGCTTACGATGCAGTTGCTCTTGCTGAGCAAAATATGGATAAGATTGCTGTTATTTTGCTTGATATTATTATGCCAAATAAAGACGGTATAGAGGCACTTAGAAAACTAAAAGATTTTGGAATAACTAATGTTATTCCTACTGTACTTATGAGTGCAGAATTTAATGATGAAGCCATACTCAATGAACACGAATATGGTGCCTGTGATATTATTGAAAAACCATTTGACCCTCATGCTGTATTAAGGCGAATTGATAATTTGGTTGAACTTTATGAACAAAAAAATAAGCTTGAACAACTTCTGAAAAAACAGGCAACTTATCTCATGCAGCAAAATGATAGAATACAGCGACAGCAGGATACTATTAACAATATGAATAATACTATGCTTGATACCCTTAGTACTGTTATTGAGTATCGTGATGTCGAAAGTGGAAAGCATGTTCATAGAATACGCAAATTCACAGAAATCCTTTTGCGTGTTGTTGCCGAAAAATGTCCTGAATATAATCTTACAGAAAGCAAAATCAACCTGATAGTTTCTGCTTCGTCAATACACGATATAGGTAAAATCGCTATTCCGGATTCTATACTTCTTGCACCAAGACGGCTTACATATGACGAATTTCGCATAATGAAAGAACATACAACAAAGGGTTGTGAAATCTTAAATCTTCTTGATTTGCAGGAAAAAAACGAATATTTTCAATATTGTTATGAGATTTGCCGTTATCACCATGAGAAATGGGACGGAATGGGTTATCCTGACGGCTTGAGAGGTGATGATATTCCAATTTGTGCACAAGTTGTTTCTGTTGCGGATTGCTATGATGCTTTGACCAGCGATAGACCATATAAGGCAGGAATACCGCATAAACAGGCAGCAGAGATGATTAAATCTGGTGCTTGTGGTGCATTCTCAGAAAAACTTATGGAGTGTTTTAATCTTGTGCTTCCGCAATTTGAAGAACTTGCAAAGATATATGCTGATAAGGCTCATATAGACAAAGAGCGGCAGACAGAAGGTTCGCTAAATGCGGCAGATAAAATGCTTAAAAAAAATTTTAGTGATACAGCTATGAGCATTTATGCCAATATGGGCAGAGAAGAGCTTATTGGAGCTTTAGAGCGTCAAAAACAGGTAGCAAGAGAAACGCATGAAAGAGATTGCCAGATTTTTTATAGAATTAATGACCTTGTGTTCGAATGTGATTTAAAGCACGATAACTTTTATGTCCGTAAGGGCGATTGGGATAAAATGTATAATTATTATCCTAAAAACTATACCGAAGCTGTAACGATGATGTCATCTTCATGTCACCCGGATGATGTAGTTGCCTTTAATAAAACATTCCGCCTTAGTAATGTGCAAAGAGCTGTTGAAAGAGGTAAAGAAAAGCTTGAATTTGACGGAAGATTTATACAAGATAAAAATTCATATCGTTGGTATCGCTGTATAGTGATTCCTTTTTGTGAGGACGGCAAACTGAGAAAGTTATATTGCTGTGCGTCTAAAATCAGCGAGAAAAATGCAGAAAACGGAGATGACCGTTATAATGACCAACATGATAATCTTACAGGACTTTGGAATGTAAATTATCTGCGAAAAGCTGTTGATGATTATCTTATGCATTCCGGCAAGGATGGTATGCATGTATTGATAAGCATTGATATAGATGACTTTAAGGCTCTTAATTTTGCTACAAATACTACATTTGGAGATGAGGTTCTCTGTAAAATTGCCGAAAAGCTAAAGGAACATTTTAAGACCAATTCATTGGTTTCAAGAATTGGTTCAGATAGTTTTGTAGTTTTTTTGCGTGATTGTTTTGATATAAAGGAAGTTTTAAACTCGGTTGAAGAGCTATATAATTCAATGCATATGTCATTCGATTATTTGCTTACAAAGCAAAATGTTTCAGTAAGCATAGGCGTTGCACAATATCCTGCTGATGGAACAAGTTTTACTGAACTTATGAATAATGCAGATTTCGCAACAGAAATGTCCAAGCTGCGTGGCAAGGATATGTATCTTTTCTATAATAAAGAGATGCGTAAATCTTTTGAGGAAAATCCATCATTTGCACTTGTTTCTAATGAAGAGCGTGTCAATATTTATGATTTTAAGAGAGTATTTTGTCCTGCGATAGATTCTGAAACAGAGTCAATAGTTTTTTACGATTATATGGAACTTCCAAGCACAGATATTCCATATACATTTGCCGAACTTTGCGAGATGGTAACAGTTTCGGATAATATAACGGCTCTTGGATTAAATAGTCTTAAAAGACTTATGATGGGGCTTTATGAACTTCAAAAGGAATGTGATATTCTACCGGAAATTTCAATCTATACTATGTTCAAAGGTATAGACGCACCTATTGTCTTGAAGATGATTACCAATCTTGTTTCAGAATATCCATTCGATTGCACATGCATTACAATAAATATAACTCAGGATATGCTGAATACTATGAGCTATAGAGAGCTTGTCAATTTTTCATCTGCAATTCATTCGTTTGGCTTTAAACTTGGTCTTTTCGGCTTTGGTCTTGAATATATAAATATTAAGTGTTTCACCGAAAAGCTTTTTGATTCAGTAACTTTTTCTTTAGGCTTTATCAATAGTATTGTTGACGGTCATTACCCGAATAAATTGCTTAAATTTATTTTTGACTATTTTATATCAAGTGGTGTTTCTATTATACTTCCACACAATCTTACTTCTACTGAGATAGAAACTTTACGAAAATTTAGCGGAAACAGATTTATATATTATAGCTCTAAGCTATTGAATACAGAGGCTTTTCGAATGGAAATGAAGCTGACTAAAACTATGCCAAAAGCTCCTATGCTCTGTCATCAAAAATATGAGCTTGCATTTACAAATAATATGTATAGTGAAATTTTCAAAGATATGAAATTTGTTTTGTTTCGCTGGCAACTTAATAATGATATGGTGTGGTTTTCAGATTCATTCAAGGAAATTTATGGAGTAGAACCGCCAACAGAAAATTTAATAGATTATATTAAAAACTGCGAATTTATTCATCCGGAGGATAAGCGTAAATATGTTGAGAAGCTTCTTGCTGTAAAAGCCGGTTATCATGATGCGGAGTGCTTTGTAAGAATTATAAAAAAATCAATAGGTGATAATTATCGTTGGAGCAAGCTAAGATTCACATCTATTCTTAATGAACAGGGTATGCCTGATTCTGTCATTGGTTTTGAAGCTGATATTGACGATGAAAGGCGTGAACATCAAAATATTAAAAATATGCTAAAGTACGATTTTCTTACTCAGCTACTCAATAAAGATAATCTTAAATATGAAATAAATGAATTTTTGCAGACTATTGATGGCGAAAGAGGCATACACGCATTTATGATTGTTGATATAGATAACTTCAAAAATGTTTATGACCAAATGGGACAGATTTTTGCTGATACAGTTCTTAAGGATATAACAGAAAGACTTAAAAAACTTTTCAGAGAATATGACCTTATTGGCAGAGTGGGTAGAGACCAATTTGTTATATTTATCAAGAATCTTGAAAATAACGATATTCTTCCTAAAAGAGCCGAAAGTATTTGTAATATTCTAAGACAGGATTTTGAATCGGGAGATAATCTTATTTCAGTTTCAGGAAGTGTCGGAATTTCGATTTATCCTCATGATGGAGTTAATTTTGATGAACTTTATAGTAATTCTAAGATAGCACTTTTCTCCATAAAGCATAAGGGAAAGAATAGCTGGTTATTCTATAATCAAGAGCTTTGTAATGATGAGAAAGAATAACTGAAAAATTCTCTAAGACAATTAAAAGTTTCGCTCGAGCCTTTTTAAAGGCTCGCAGTTTTCAAAGGCTCTGCCTTTGGTGGCTCTCCGCATAGAGTGCCTTTATACTTCACAAAGCGCAGGAGGGTTCCCTACTGGAGTGCCTTTGCTTTTAAGACACGAAATTGTATCAGATGACTACCTGCGATAAGTTTCGTTCAATTTTTTTCAAAGTAATTATGAACTAAAAGCTATTATCAAACTCATATTAAATGATAAAAGCGGAAATCCTTTATAAATATGGGGTTTCCGCTTTTTTAGAAAGTTTTAAAAATATAACTAAAAACTATTGACAAATAGACTTAATCGGCATATAATGTAATCACAGCGAAAACATACTAAAAAGATAGGAATACAGGAGAATGAACAAGATGCTTTATATCGACTTTCGATGTTGCCGTATATAATCCCTAATCATAATCTGAATTAAATAAAAATATATTATTATAGAGGAGATAGATATTATGTCAAAAATCGCTACTAAACTTACAGATCTTATTGGAAATACACCTTTACTCGAAATCACAAACTATGAGGCTAATAATAATCTTGACGCTAAGATTATTGCAAAGCTTGAGTATTTTAACCCTCTCGGAAGCGTTAAGGATAGAGTTGCTTATGCTATGATTGAAAAGGGTATAGCTGATGGCAAAATTAATAAGGACACTGTTATTATTGAGCCTACAAGCGGTAATACAGGTATCGGACTTGCATTTGTTGCAGCTTCAAAGGGTTTAAGACTTATCCTTACAATGCCTGAAACCATGAGTATTGAGCGTAGAAAGATTGTTTCCGCACTTGGTGCAGAAGTTGTATTGACGCCTGGTGCAGAGGGTATGAAGGGTGCTATTGCAAAGGCTAATGCACTTGTTGAGGAATATGGAAATGCTATAATTCCACAGCAGTTTGAGAATGAGGCTAATCCGGAAATTCACAAAAAAACTACTGCTGAAGAAATCTGGAGAGATACTGACGGCAAGGTTGATATTTTTGTTGCAGGTGTTGGCACAGGTGGTACTGTAACAGGTAACGGCGAAGCTCTTAAAGCTAAGAATCCTAATGTTAAGATTGTTGCTGTTGAGCCTGAATCATCACCGGTTCTTTCAGGCGGAAAGGCAGGCCCACATAAGATTCAGGGTATCGGAGCAGGCTTTGTTCCTAGCGTAATGAACCTTGATATAGTTGATGAAATTATAAAGGTTTCTAATGACGATGCCTTTGAGGGTGCGAGAGCCGTAGCCAAGAGTGATGGACTTCTTGTAGGTATTTCATCAGGTGCTGCAATTCACGCTGCAACAGTTCTTGCAAAGCGCCCTGAGAATAAGGGCAAGAATATTGTAGTGCTTCTTCCGGATACAGGCGAGAGATATCTCTCAACAACTCTTTTCTAAGTTAATAATATCAGTATTGAATTAAAGGACACAGCTCAGATGATGAGTTGTGTCCTTTTTATGTGGATTAGATTTTTATTTTAGTTAATAAACTTCCCTAAGACAAATAAAAGTTTCGCTCAAGGCGGCGAGCCGCCGCACCCAAGACGCGGAATCGCTCGACAAGTCTCGCTTTCGGTACTGATTCATAAAGGTTATTGACGCGGTTGAAGTAACTACCGTAGCCGAATTTGTTTAGAGTTCGGCTCTACCGATTAGCTGATAAACTTCCCTAAGACGCTTAAAAGTTTCGCTTGAGCCTTTAAAAAGGCTCATAGGACAAGGGCAACGCCCTTGTCGCCGTTCGCAGACAGCGAAATACTTTATGCTCCACAAATCGCAGGAGGGTTCCATATTTAACTAATATTGCTGATAATAGAAAATAAAAGCGGTGGACTTAGTCCACCGCTTTGGAAACAAAGAAATGTTAAGGGCTTTGCCCTTAAAACCTACAAGGGACTCCGTCCCTCGACCCTGCAAGCTTTTTCAAAAGCTTGAGCAAAACTTTTAGTTTTAGAACCTATGTTAGATTATCAACCGGAAATAGCGGAATTGATATCATCTCTCATACGGATAGCTTCTCTTCTTGCAGCTGCTGCGAAATCTTTTTCGTCACAGCCTTCTTTTTTATATGCACACATAATTCCACGAGAAGAATTGATGATAGCACCAATGCCGTTTGAATCAAATGCAGGAGCAACATCTTTTGCACCGCCACCTTGAGCGCCATAGCCAGGTACGAGGAAGAATGTATGAGGCATAGACTTTCTCAATTCGCCGAGCTGTGCAGGATATGTTGCACCGACAACTGAACCTACTGCTGAGTAACCATATTTACCAACAAGCTCTGAGCCCCAGTCTTCACACATTTCACCCATTGTTGCATATACTGACTTGCCGTCTGCAAGTTCTCTATCCTGAAGCTCGCCCGATGATGGATTAGATGTCTTAACAAGTACGAAAATTCCTTTGTCAGATTCTTCACAAATCTTGAGCAATGGCTTAATGCCGTCTGTTCCGAGATAACCATTAACGGTGAGTGCGTCTGCACCAAAAGCCTCAAACTTAACACCTTCAACATCTGTTTTACCGAGGTGAGCGGTTGCATAAGCTTCCATAGTTGTGCCTATATCGTTTCTTTTGCCGTCTGTAATTACGAACATACCCTTTTCTTTTGCGTATGCAATAGTTTCATATAGAGCCTTAACACCATAGAAACCGTACATTTCGTAGTAAGCTGCCTGTGGCTTTACAGCAGGAACTATGTCGCATAGTGAGTCAATAAGAGCTTTGTTAAATGTAAGGAGAGCGTCTGCCGCACCCTCAAGGTTCTTGCCATATTTTTTGTAGGATTCCTCTTTAATATATGCAGGAATATAATCGAGCTTTGGGTCAAGCCCTGCTACTGTTGGATTTTTAGTTTCAATAATTTTAGCGATAAGTCTGTCAAATGACATTGTAATCAGCCTCCGTTTAATTTTATTCTGCGGTGTATACTATTCTGCCGCCGCAAATCGTATATTTAACACGAGATTTAAGAGTTTTACCCTTAAATGGTGTGTTTTTTGATTTTCCGTGCAGCTTATTTTCATCAACTGTCCATTCCTCATCAGCATCAAAGAGCATAATGTCAGCAGGCGAGCCGACTGCGAGCGAGCCGGCATTTATTCCGAGAATTTCTGCTGGAGTTGTTGACATAAGCTTTATAAGTTTTTCAAGTGACATAATACCGGTGCTTACGAGAGCGGTATATGAAACCGAGAAAGAAGTTTCCATACCGATACTTCCGTTAGGTGATTTCTCAAAGTCAGCTTTTTCTTCCGGCGTATGTGGTGCATGGTCTGTTGAAATTGCATCAAGAGTACCGTCAAGAAGTCCGTCTATGATAGCTTGTTTGTCAGTTTCTGTTCTAAGTGGAGGATTCATTCTGAAATCCGCATCACGCTTGAGAAGTTCATTTTCGGTAAAGGTGAAGTAGTGTGGGCAGGTTTCTGCGGTAACACGAACACCACGAGCCTTTGCATCACGAACAAGTGCAACAGAAGTAGCTGTGCTGACGTGACATATATGAATAGCAATTCCATATGCAGCAGCTATTGCAATCTCTCTTGCTGTACCGGTATCCTCAGCGGCGGCAGGTATGCCTTTTATACCAAGCAGCTTGGAAACCTTGCCCTCGTTAATTTTTCCGCCGTCTGCAAGGAATAAATCTTCACAGTGTGCAGTAACTGTAAGGCCAAGTTCATCAGCAAGCTGCATAGCTTCTGCCATAAATTTTGTATTTACAACAGGTCTGCCGTCATCGGAAAGGGCAATAATTCCAGCCTCTTTAAGTGCAGGAATATCGGTCATTTCCTCACTTTTTAAGCCCTTAGTAATCGCTCCTACAACATAAACTCTTGCGTCGGCATTTTTGGCCTTATCAAGAATATATTTTACTGTTTCTGGAGTATCAACAGCAGGTTTTGTGTTAGGCATAGCAAGTAAACTTGTTACGCCGCCAGCCGCTGCACTTTTACAACCAGTAATAATATCTTCTTTATCAGTAAAGCCTGGGTCACGGAGATGTACATGCATATCTACAAGACCTGGTGCGGCATAAAAACCTGAACCGTCAATAATTTTGCAGTCGGCAGTGAGATTTTCGCCAATCTTTGATATAATACCGTCCTCAACCATAATATCACTTATGCAGTCGAGAGATTGTGAAGGGTCAATGATATGCACATTTTTAATGAGCAGTTTATCCATTGTAAATCAAACCTTTCTTGAAATTTTATCAGCCAAGCTGAAATAAGGACTTGAAATTTATTTCTTCTCGGAATTATTAATTTCATCTGTGGTTTGCTGTGCCTTAGTTTGTGAATGTGAAAGGCTTTCAGGGTCATTTTTTCCGAAAAGTTTTTCAAAGCGGGATTCTGTTTCCTTATCAGTTTTTAGAGAAGGAATTGTGATTTGAGGTGGTCTGTTGTGGATATTTTCTTCATCATTCTGAATAGGTTTTTCAAAGACAATGCTCTCCTCTTTTGAATCATTGCTATTGGCATTAGTATGTGTATCATTGGAATTTTCATCATTTTTTGTTGAGTTTTTAACGCCGAATAGCTTTTCAAAGCGAGATTCTGTTTTATCAAAGCTTTCAGTATCTTCAGATGACGAACTGTTTTTACCGAAAAGTTTTTCATATCTTGAAGATATATCGCTTTCTGTTTTAGGCTCTGTTTTAGGAGCAGACGGAACTTTTTTAGTAGGTTCCACAGGTGGAGTAGTTTGTGACTTTTCTATAGGTTTTGTAGGTGCAATAACTGGCTTTGGAATATTGTTGATAGATTCAGTGCTTGCGTTTGCTGTGATTTCATGCTCGAAAGCATCTTCATCAATTTCAGGAATAACAGCCTTTTTTATTTTTCCAAGAAAACTCTTTAAGGCTTTATCCTTAGTTTCGTGAGCCTCATGCTCAGCAAATTCAGGCTTATTATCCTCGATAACCGGAGCAGGCTCAACAGTATCAGGCTTATTATCCTCAATAACCGGAGCAGGCTCAATGGTATCAGACTTCTTATCCTCAACAGCTGGAGTAGGTTCAACAGTATCAGACTTCTTATCCTCAACAACTGTAGCAGTTTCAGTATTTTCTTCCTCAATCGGTTGAATATTATTTTTATTATTTGGAACTGTAAAGGTTTCAGTTGTAATCTGAATGCCGGCCTGTTCAGGAGTTTTAGAAACACCTGTTGTTATATAATCTAATGTTCCCGGAGGATTATATTTAGGCGCTTTCGGAAGGTTTGGATTAACCTTAGACTGTTCATTCTGTGAATTATAAATCTCGATTTTTTCTATTGTTGGCTGTGTGTCAAATAATGAAAAATCTTCAGACTTGTAATCACTTTCTGCTGAAACAGATTTTTCTTCTGGAATAGTTTTTTCTTCTATTTTTTCCTCAGTCTTTTTGTCATTTGTTTTTGGCTCTGCTTTTTCTTCGATCTTAGATTTTGTAGATGTTACTTCTTTTTTAGGTTTATCAGATTTCTTAGAATCCTTTTTCTTATCTTGTTTTTTAGATTTTTGCTTTTTTTCATCTTTTTTCTTTGGTTTATCTTCAGATTTATTTTTTGTTTCGGCCTTTTGTTCTTCAGGTTTTGATTTTGTTTCATTGTTATTTTCAATTTCAGCTAAGAGTTTCTTTTTCTTACGAGAGCGGCTTATAAGTACTGAAATTAAAACAATGAAAAGAATTATACATACACCTGCGGTAGTATAAATGAGAATCATCATATTTTTGATTTCATCTTCATTTGTTTCTGCCTTAACAGGTGGCTTAATATCTGTAAATGAAACGCTCTTCATAACAGCTTCAAGAATTTCCTTTTGTTGATTGCTTAGGTCCTTTGCACGAGTTTGAAGTGTAATTGTAATTTTCTGTCCATTTACAACAGTGTAATTCTGAATACCGGCAATATCATCGCCGTCTTCTGTTGAATGATAGTTCAAGCTTAGGTAAAGAACATCACCATATTTTTTCTGTGTGCAAGAGGCATATTCTTTTTGCTTTGTAAGAGAATTTGTAATTTCAATTAAATCTTTGTCAGAAAGCTCTGTGAAATTATTTATTGTTTTACTATCCTCATCTTGCGTCATAGTTACTGTTATATCATAAGCAAAGTCTTCCGGAGATGCTTTGAGGTACATATTAGATTTTTTAAGAGAGGCAACAGCTTCTTCTGCCGTCATCTTAAAAATTTCAAGAACTTTTTCGTTCTGTTCTCCACTTCTCAAAATAGCATAAACGTCATTTGGCAAAGCAATATTCATTTTAAGTGCGTCAATTTTATAGTTGATTAGTGGAATTTCGCTTTTATCTCCTCTTTTAGAGGTTTCTTTCGAGCTTTCTTGTTTGCTTGTTTCCTTGCTCGATTCCTCAACGCTTGATTCAGAGCTTGGCTCTTTGCTCGATTCCTCAACGCTTGATTCAGAGCTTGGCTCTTTACTCGATTCCTCAACGCTTGGTTCAGAGCTTGGCTCTTTACTTGGTTCCTCAACGCTTGGTTCAGAGCTTGGTTCCTGACTTGATTCTTCAACACTTGGCTCAGAACTTGGTTCTTGGCTTGGTTCGTCATATGGATTATTTATAGGAACAAAATATCCGTAAGAATTAAGGTCATAATATATTCTTGTGCCGTTTTCATCATCAATATAAGCATAGCCCATCGCGTCATATTTGATATGCTCTTGTACATACTGATTATAGCCTGTTTGCGGGTCGGTTTCACCAGGAATAGCCATTACGGCAGAAGAAAATACGCACGAGGCCGCCAAAAGTGCTGCTAAAATAGCCGTAAAACGCTTCATAATAATTACCTCCACTTTTATAGTATAAAGTATGGCTGTCGATTTTCTATATAATTAGCCAATTATATTATTATTATACTTTATATTGTCGAAAAACACAAGTAGCGGATAAATCTGTTTATTTTGTTTTAGGGTAATAGTTAAGGGCAGCGATGAATAAGCTCATCACTGCCCTTAGGTTTGGGAAAGTTATATCAAATTACTTAGAGGAATTCTTTTTTCTCTGCAAAGTTACTGTAATAATAGAAGCGCTTGAGATTAATCCGAGAACAAACCATATAATCATATTATCTGCACCAGTTTGCGGAACTTTTCCATTTTGATTGGAAGAATTATTAGGAATGCTCGGGGTAGATG
>NZ_JBKXNW010000015.1:13260-39981 GCF_047012705.1 Pseudoruminococcus sp.
GGTTATCAGGTGTAGTTGGTTCGCCAGGATTGCTTGGGTTATCAGGTGTAGTTGGTTCGCCAGGATTGCTTGGGTTATCAGGTGTAGTTGGCTCGCCAGGGTTGCTTGGGTTATCTGGGTCAGTGTTTTCTGTTGGCGTCATTACGAGAACATTGCTAAACCATACTGAGAAGCCATCATAATCGTCAGTGCTTATATCATTTTCAGGGTTACTAAAATTGATAGTCTGACCGTTTAATATTAACTTAAGCTTATTAGCATCTTTGCTGAAACGATAACCTTCTTTATATGCATTTTTCGTCAGCTTCAGATAAACGCCGTAGGTATATTCTGTGTTAGCAGCAAAGGCTGTAATAGGCATACCCCAGCTTCCTTCAAAATCGCCATATCTTTGATTCCAGTATTCAGATGATGTCCAGCCAGTGTTGTCTGAGCCATCCCATCTCTCGTGGTCAATATAATACATATCATTGTCGATTTTTCCTGTAAATACGGGAACATCTCCAACCTTAAAGCTGAGGGTTGCATTATTAATTTCTACTGTGTTAATTTCTTTATCAGCACTTGGAGCTTTAAACTCTTCTGTTTTGATATTCTTTATGGTAAGAGTTTTGCCGTCCTCTGAAACAACAGAAGTTGTACCAGTCATATCTGTGCCGTCCACATTTACTTTATATTCAGCATTTTTGTCGAATATATATCCACTTTTCGCCTTAAGCTCTATGCCATAGGTATAGCTATGGCCGACTTCAAAAGTACCATATTCGTTTTTTCCTTCACTACCGTATGGGTCACTGTAATAATTTACCTTACCATCATCACGAACCCAGAATTCATCTGTAAGCTCATATTGCTCTGAATTTGTTTTTGCACCATAGCCATGAGCGTCAGTGCCGTCTGAAAGAGGACCTCTCGGTGTGTTTCCTGGATAGATATCAAGCATTGTGTTTGTAATCTTGATATTGGTATCTACCTTATTGTCTTGAATAGCTTCGGTCGGCGTCATAGAAATAAGATTGGAAGTCCCAGCGTAATAACTGCAGTTATAATCAATATCTTCAATACTGAAATCTATATCTTTTCCGTTAATTTTAATCTTAACACTATCAGCTAAGCGATAACCTTCTTCCCATGCATCGCCTTTTATTCCAAAACCTATATCATATGTATAGTTAACACCTGTCTTGAATTTCTCAATATGCTTTTCAAAAGCCTGATTGAAGAATGGGTCTGAACATATACCTTCACCATTGACATTATCACGCCAATATTCTACAACACCATATTTACTGTCTTCGGGTTCTGTGCCTGTGAATTTAGGAGTATCACCCACATTGAATGTCAGAGTAGCATTGTTGACCTCTATCGTATCAATTACTTTGTAATTGTCAAGAGATTCAAATGTCGTTGTGTGCATATTCTTTATAGTAAGAATACTTTCATCTTCAGAAACAGTACAAATTGCATCATCTATATCTTCAAAACTCCAAGAGTCTCTAATCAGATATTTGGCAGTTTTATTGAACTTATATCCGTCTTTTGCTTTAAGCTCCATACCATAAGTGTAGCTACGACCAGATTCAAATATATCATATTCATGTTTGCCTGATGAAGAGTTTACTTTGCCGTCGTCACGAACCCAAAATTCGTTTATAATTTCATATTGTTGGTCTGAATCGAGTGTTAACTCACCATAAGCACGATGGTTGCTGTCTACTTTATTACCGGGACTTATATCTATCCCAGTCCAACCTGGTTTAAAGGCAATAGTTGTGTCTACATCAGTTTTTTGTGATTGAACTGCAAGAGTCTGCCTGTTGTCAGAAAGGGGCTCAGTTGTGGTAGCCGAAGCCGCTGTGGTAGCTGATAATAGCATACAAGACGATAACAAAACCGACAGCACTTGGTTTGTTTTTTTGATTGATGTTTTTTTCATATTTTCTCAACCTCGCTTTACTAAATAATTTATTTTAGCTTTGTTTAGTTTAGGCTTTAGTTACCATAGCTAAAATGCACCTCCATAGGCTTGAAATTTTTACACTTTTATTATACTATAAGATATTATAGTGTAGTGAATTATTTCCATAATGTCATTTTCCAATTTGGAAAATAGTTTTCATAGCTTAACATTAGGTGTATAATTTTCATATAGGGGTGTGGAGGTTACGAGATGAAATTTAACGAAAGACTTAATGATTATATAGAAAGTATAGATTGTACTGCTAAAGATTTGTGTAATGTTTCGGGTTTATCAGCTTCTACTATCAGTCGCTATCGTTCTGGTGAGCGTGTTCCTGAAATAAATAGCGAGGCTTTGGAAAGACTTTGCGCAGCTATTATTATATTAGCAGAAAAGAAAGAACTTGATATAACAAAAAAATCAGTTATAGATTCTTTTCTTGAATGTGATGATGTAAGTACAGTAGATAGAGAGCAATTAAGAAAAAATTTTAATACATTACTTTCAATAATGAATATAAATGTGTCAAAGCTTTGCAAATATATAAACTATGATTCTTCAACAATATTCAGAATAAAGAATGGTTCTCGTCAACCTGCTGAACCTGTTAAATTTGCAGAGGGAGTTGCAAATTGTATTGCAAAAGAAATTGAAGACGATTCTCAGATAAAAATACTTTCTGAACTTTTGGAATGTTCAAAAGAAGAACTTTCCGATAGTTCAAAGCGCTTTGAAAAGATAAAAGAATGGCTTATAGATGGAAAAGGCAAGAGTGATAATAACATATCAAACTTTTTAAGTAAGCTAAATGAATTTGATTTAAATGAATATATTAAGGCCATACATTTTGATGAATTAAAAGTACCAACGTTGCCGTTTCAGCTTCCGACATCAAAAAGCTATTTTGGTTTAAAGAATATGATGCAGAGTGAGCTTGATTTCCTCAAGGCGACAGTTCTTTCTAAATCTATGGAACAGGTTATAATGTATAGTGATATGCCAATGGAAAGTATGGCTAAGGACGCAGATTTTCCTAAAAAATGGATGTTTGGTATGGCTATGATGCTAAAAAAAGGCTTGCACCTAAATATGATACATAATGTTGATAGACCGTTTTCAGAAATGATGCTCGGGCTTGAAAGCTATATACCTATGTATATGACAGGTCAGATTTCACCATATTATATAAAAGGTATACAGAATAGCGTTTTTTTGCATTTCCTTAAAGTATCCGGAACAGTTGCACTATCCGGTGAGGCTATTTCTGGTTATCATAGTGATGGAAAGTATTACCTTACAAAATCTAAGGACGAGGTTGCCTATTATAATAAGAGAGCGAAAGAGTTGTTAAGTAATGCACATTCCCTTATGGATATTTATAGAGAGGATATTGTAAGTGCATTAAATGCGTTTTTATTTTCAGATGTTCACACAGAAGGAAAGAGAAGGAGTATTTTATCTTCATTACCACTGTATACTATGGAGGAAAATTATTTAAAGCAGTTTTTAGAAAAATATTATCTTTCAGAAGCAGACAAACAGAATATAATGGCTTATGCCGAACAGCAAAGACATATTACTGAACAAATTCTTGAAAATAATATCATTGAGGACGAAATTCCTTATATAACTAAAGAAGAATTTGAAAACTATCCTATGTCGCTCTTTCTTTCCGGAATGTTTTATGAAAATGATATATTGTATACATACGAAGACTATCTTGAACATTTAAAGCAAAGCCTGAAGTATGAAGAAAAACACCCAAATTATATTTTTAAGCAGACGTCTGCACATACTTTCCGCAACTTGCAGATAATAATACATCAAGGGCAGTGGGTTATGATTTCTAAGGGAAAATCTCCCGCAATTCATTTTATAATTCATCACCCAAAGCTTAGAGAGGCAATAGAGAATTTTACTCCACCAATGCAGGAAAGTTAGTTTATATATAAGAAAATCCTATCTATTGGGCAATTTATTGCTTTAATAGATAGGATTTTTAATATGACATAAATTAAAAAAATTAAGACTTATTTTAATGGTTTTTTATTTTTTGATTTATCTTTTTAGCTTCGTTTTTATAATAAAGCCAAAAGAAAAAGTAAATTACAAATGATAGTGCAATCATAATTAAAACAGAGCTTATAACTATTTTTATGTCTAAGCCAACTGGAAACCAACCAGCTATAAATGCGTTAATAAAATAAGTAATGAAGCCAATTCCAAGATGAATAAGGCACTTTATTCCTTGTGAGAGCTTTTTGTTTTCGTATATCAAAGTTGGCAATACAAATGCTATTCCGACAACCGCTGAACAGATAAGCTGTTTGAGATATTCGTTTGCAGTAAAATAAATTTTGCCTTCTGAAAATGATATTATAAGCATAACAAGGCAGTTTATAGTGCAGCCCCAAGCAATTCCTAAAAAAGTTCTTCCTAAAAATTTTTTCATAAATAAAACTCCTTTCATAAACCTAGATACTTCTTAAATTCGGGCAGATATTTTCTTGAGATATATTCGCTTTGTTTGTTTTTTAGAAAAAGTTTCATCATACCGCTGAATGATGGTTCAACAAAATCAATTTGTTTAAGATTTATTACTGCACTTTTTGAGATTTGTATAAAATCTTTGCCAAGTAATGATAAAAGCTCATAAAGCCTTTTCTTAGAGCAGTACTTATGGTTTTCACAATAAATAATGGTTTCTGAATTTTCAATACGAATCATATAAATTTCTGTGGGTTGAATAATAACGATTTTTTCATCGTCATTTGCGGTAATAAGTTCTGATTTAGTATCAAGCAATGAAACTGCCTGTTGAACTTCTGATGTAATTTCATTTGTGTATATAACTGCGTAAGGTTTATTTGTGTCGGTTATTTCAATCCGAACCTTCAATTTAAAGACCTCCTTTCTGATGATATGATAATTATATATAAATGCAGTTTTGTTGTCAGCAAAATTACGCTAAGAGGTATATATCTGCTGCTGAAATTCAAATATCGAGAACTGAAAGAGTTAATAGATTTTTAGCTTTATATAAAAATCCGCCTCTGATATAAATACCAAAGGCGGATTAAAATTTTAAGCGATAGTATTTAATTTTTCTTTGATAACAGTGATTGCCTCTTGGATGCCTTCGTCGCTCATGGAAAATTCCTGACTATGCAAAATTTCGCTTTTTTCCTTGCAAAACTTTCCAGTCCAAATTTCTAAAAGTAGAGTGCGTTCTTTTTCGTCATTATCCTTTGGAGAAAGACAGTAGCGAAAATTTCCTTCGCTTTCAGAAAATGGATTATCGCACTGAAACCATAGTAAGAGCGGCATATCGTCGCATATCATATCTGAATCGCTCCTTAGGTGAAGTAAACAAGCTCTTCATCAGGTTTTTTGCCCGGTTCAACTGCAAGAATATATAACACAGGACCAACGCCTTGATAAGCTGAATTATTCTCAACCTTAATCTTAGCTTTAACCTTATACCAACCTTTATTTTTTAGTTTGAGGTCAGTATTTGAATTGCAGACAAAACCAATATAGTTTATATCCTCAGCACAACAGGTCATACAGAAGCGCCCTGCGATAAAGGTATTTTTAGGAAGTTTAGGGGATTTTGCAACAATGCCCGTATAGCTGATAACCTTACCGTCATATTTATCAGGCTCGTCCATAGCGTCAAGATAAAGTATGCCAAAATCTTCGTCCTTAATCTCAACAATAGGTGCCTTAAGGTCAAATGGCAATTCGTCTTTGATGTCATCTGGCTCGATAGAACCATCTTTATATTCAAAAACAATACTTGCCCGGCGATTCAATGCACGAACTGCATTATGGAATTTAGCCTTATCAACGCCAGGCTCGCAACGATTTATTGCAATCATTTCTGCGGCGGAGAATTTATCTATCATAAGCTGACGCATATTAGCATTATAAATATCAAATGTTGTAGCATCAAGCATCATCATTGTCTGATAGATTTGCCAGTTTTTAGGAAGTGCTTCGGCAAGCTGTTGAATAAGCCACATACCGTTATATTCGATAAGAACTCTTTCAGCTCTGCACTTTTTGCGAAGTTCCTCAAGGTGCTTTGCATTAAGCTCAGATTCGTCCTCTATAACTGCTATTGTAACATTTCCACCATGGAATTTAGATGTATCAAATTCCTCGATACCCTCTTCACAAACAACAATAAGTGTTCTGTCGCCATCGTGAAAGCGTTTGTCAGACATAGATTCCTGAATGAACTGAGTTTTTCCGCCCTCAAGAAATCCCAAAAACAGGTAAACAGGTATAGTCATTTAATCAAATCCTTTCGGAAAAATCTCTTAGCAATCGAAAAGCTCAGCAAGAGCGGCCTCATTAAGCTTAGAACCGATAACGCAAAGTCTGCCTGTATAGTCAGCAGAACCGTTTCTTACATTTGATTCCTCAGGAACGAAATCGAAGTGAATCCATTCGCCGTTTTCGCCTGCAACAATGCCCTTTGCACGAAGTATGAAACCATACTTTTCAGTATCATTCAAAGCAGAGAGAATCTTTTCAATTTCTTCCTTTGTAAAGTGCTTTGCGGTTTCCTTGCCCCAACTTGTGAATACTTCATCAGCATGGTGATGATGGTGATGTCCGTCATGGTCGTGGTGGCAATGGTCGTGGTCATGCTCATCGTGGTCGTGGTGGCAATGTTCGTGGTCATGCTCATCGTGGTCGTGGTGGCAATGCTCGTGTTCATGTTCGTCGTGGTCATGGTCGCAATGTTCACCGTCATGGTGATGATGTCCGCAGGTTGGGCAAACTTCAGCTTCTTTGAGGAGGTCCTCTGTAAAGGAGTTGTCACCCTCGATTGCTGTAAGAATGTTTTCACCGGAAATTTCGCTCCATGGAGTTGTAACAATTCTTGCTTTGCTATTATGCTCACGGATAAGAGCGAGAGCGGCATCAAGTTTTTCTTGTGAAAGATTCTGAGTTCTACTGAGAACGATAGTGCTTGCATATTCGATTTGATTAAGATAGAACTCACCGAAATTCTTAATATACATTTTGCACTTTGTAGCGTCTGCAACTGTAACGAAGCCGTTAAGGCAAACCTTATCTGTTACAACAGCCTGAACAGCCTTAATAACATCTGAAAGCTTACCAACGCCTGATGGCTCAATGATGATTCTGTCAGGAGCATAATCCTCAAGAACCTTGCCGAGAGCCTTTTCAAAGTCACCTACAAGAGAACAGCAGATACAGCCGGAATTCATTTCGTTAATCTGAACACCAGCCTCCTTGAGGAAACCGCCGTCAATGCCGATTTCGCCGAACTCATTCTCAATTAAAACGAGCTTTTCGCCCTTAAAGGCTTCTTCGATAAGCTTTTTGATAAGTGTAGTTTTGCCTGCACCGAGAAAGCCGGAAAAAATATCAATTTTAGTCATAAAGAATCCCTTCTTCTAAGAAATTTGCATATTATAGTTTGTGTGCTATAAAATTTGCCTAATCTTTATTATATACCTTTTTTGCGATAATAGCAAGCATTCGCAAAAACACAATTTTAAGCATCAGAGAAAATATAAAAACTTTGCCAAAAGATTTCCTTTACAAAATATATTTGAGGGTGTATAGTATTAGTTACAGAGTAAGATTGTGTGCGTTAAGTGTCATACGAACGGGGAGTTGTCGTATGAACGAAAAGAATTTCTTGCGGTACGCAGTCTGCATCCCGCTGTTTGATAATGTAAAGAAGTAATCTTCTTATTTCATTACAGCGATTCTGTAAAAATAAGGAGGTTTTTTTATGTCCAAAAACAAATTGAATGAAACAAAAAGTCGTAAAGTCAATGTTAAGCTATCAACGCAAACAATGGCAGTATTTGCAATTCTTATTGCTGCTCAGTTTGTAATTTCACAATTTCTTACATTTCAGGTGTGGAATATTAAAATAGGCTTTTCGTTTGTTCCGGTAGTTATTGCCGCAAGACTTTATGGTGCGGTAGGTGCTGCAGAAGTAGCAGGACTTGGTGATATTATAGGAGTGATATTTCGTCCTGTTGGAATATGGTTTCCGCCTATTACGATTTCAGCTATGCTGGTAGGTGCTGTATTTGGATTGCTTCTTAAAAAGAGTGATAGCTTTATCAGAATTTTAATTTCGGTACTTATATCAGAATTTGTTTTTAGCTTGTTTATTACGCCATTATGGTTGACAATACTTTATAAAGGCAATGAAACAGATTTCTTTGCGTTCTATTTTTCTACCCTTGTTTCACGCCTGTTTGTTCAGATAATACCAATGACCATAGTGAAGCTTGTTGTTATTACGGCAATGCTTAAAGCTATGGATAAGATAAAGTTTGTAAGGCGTATGACAGAAGTTAATACATAAAATTTTCTATATTTGCTGATATTTTCAACTCCCAATAATAAAGGACATCATACGCATTCTACAAGAGTGTGTTTGATGTCCTTTTTAATTAAAGCTGAAAGGATTGAAATAATATAGTGGAATTTAAAACAAATTTTATGCGTTCCAAACTACTTTGGCTTCACTGCGAAAATCCCAGCTATTTTCCCATTTTTCGGCTGGTTCACTTTTATCTTGAATATATATAGTTTGCGTATCTATTAAGAAACCAAATGCATCATCGTTAATTTGGTCAACACTATTTGGAATAGTTATACTTGTTAGCTTTTTGCAGCAATTAAATCCCGGAGATTTAATGATTTTTGCAGTATTCGGAATAATATAATCACCAGTTTTCCCCATAGGACAACAGATAAGTTCGGTTTTATTTTTATTAAATAATACACCGTCACTTGATGTATAGTATTTATTATCTGGAGAAATGTTAATTTCTTCCAAACTATCACAGCCATAAAATGTATCATCATAAATTTTTACATTCTTGCTTGGAATTGTTATATTTTTTAAAAGGCCACATTTAAAAAATGCAAATTCTCCAATGCTGTTAATGTTATCAGAGATTTTTATATCCTTTAATTTCTCACAGAAAGCAAAAGCATAACTTTTAATATTTGAAACTGTTTTTGGAATTTCTATATTGCTTAAATTACAGCCATAAAAAGAATAATCTTCAATATATTTAACACTGTCTGGAATAGTATAATTGCCTGTTTTGCCGGCAGGGCAACAAATAATACTTGTCTTGTTTATATCAAATAACATACCATTTTCGGATAAATAGTCTTTGTTATTTGGATTAACATTTATTTCTTTTAAGCTTTTGCAGTTGTAGAACGCACCATTTTCAATATTTTCAACATTATCTGAAATATTTATATTTTTTAAGGATAGGCAATTGGCAAAAGTTGATTCTTTAATGCTTGTAACACTATCAGGAATATTTATACTTTTTAATTTAGAACAAGTCTCAAATGTAGATGTTTGTATTTTTGATATACCATCTGGAAGATTTATATTTACTAATTCTGTACAATTATAAAACGCCAAACCATTGATTTCAGTAATACTATCTGGAATACTTATGCTATGTAAATTTTTACAATCAGAGAATGCACCTGTTCCAATACTTGTAACACCATATTCAATTTTGACTTTTTTAATTTTATCCTTATATGAATACCAAGCTAATTTATTTAGAGATATACAATCTTCCATTTCTCCGCTTCCAGAAATTAAAAGCGTACCATTATTATCTAATGACCAACTTATATTATCATTATTTTTACCACATTCACCGTTTGCAATTAATTTTGATAAATCAATAGATATATCATCTTTTTGATAACTTATAGGTTCTGAAGAGGACTTGCTTTCATCTATGCTTAATGTGCTATTAGACGAATTGGTTTCAATGGAATCAGTAGGTTTTGATAAGGTTTCTTCAGAATTTTTACAAGCTGTCATATAACTTATTGCTAATGTCGATGTTAATATAAGCATTATAATCTTAATTGATTTTTTCATAATATACTCCATTTCAAATATTAGAATAATATAAACCTATTATATATTATTCTTTAATAAGAGTCTATAGATATATTGGATTATTTTATAAACACTTTAATATATAAAATATTGACAAAGTCACTGCTAAATTTTATTATAATGTAAAGTCTAATTAAAGCTGAAAGGATTGAAATAGTATGTCAGAATTTAAGACAAATGTTATGCGTATTCTTGATAAAGCAAAGATTACATATAAAGCACATACATATGACCATAGTGATGGAGCTATTGATGGTGCGGCTGTTGCCAAGAAGATGGGACAAAATCCGGAACAGGTTTTCAAAACATTGGTTACAAAGGGTGCAGGCAGAGATTATTATGTTTTTGTAGTTCCTGTATTAAAAGAACTTGATTTAAAAAAGGCAGCAAAATCTGTCGGGGAAAAGCATGTTGAAATGATTCATGTTAAGGATATAAATAAGGTTACTGGATATATCAGAGGGGGCTGTTCGCCTATCGGAATGAAAAAGCAGTTTACAACAGTTTTTGATAAATCTTCTGAAAATATAGAAACAATAATCGTAAGTGCAGGAAAAATAGGTTATCAAATAGAACTTGCACCAAAGGATTTAATTGAGCTTATTGATGCAAAAACTGCTGAAATTACAGCGGATTAAGCAGAGGTGAAAACAATGCCTTATTCAATAGAAATAGACTTGCACGGTCATACTGTTGAGAGTGCAAGAAGTCTTATAACTTCTACACTAAAAACCTTGCCGAAAGATGTAAGAGAGGTTTCTGTGATACATGGTTATCGTGGCGGAACAGCTCTGAGAAATATGGTGAGTAAATATTCTAACACCAAGATAGAACGAAAGATATTAGGTCTTAATCAGGGCGTTACTATTTTTGTAATTAAGAGGTAAAAATAATAATATCGGATATTCTGTTAAGTTATCAGAATATCCGATATTATTTTTCTGAAAAGATAATTTTAAATGTGAATTTAATAGGAATTAAAATTTACGCAGATTTGAGTGAATCTCTTTTGCTTAGATTTTATCCCAAAAACCTTCGAGTGTTGCGAAATAATCATCTGGAGTTTCTGCACGACGAATTTGAAGTACAGAACCGTCCTCACGGAGAAGAAGTTCAGCGGATTTAAGTTTACCGTTATAGTTATAACCCATAGCAAAACCGTGTGCACCTGTATCGTGAATGACAAGCAAGTCGCCTATATCAATCTTAGGTAAGGCTCTGTCTATTGCAAATTTATCGTTATTTTCGCAAAGTGAACCTGTAATATCATAAACATGGTCACAAGGGTCATTTTCTTTGCCGAGAACCGTTATATGATGATATGCACCGTACATTGCAGGACGCATAAGGTTTACAGCACAAGCGTCAACACCAATATATTCTTTATGTGTATGCTTTTCATGGATTGCTCTTGTTACAAGATGTCCGTATGGTGCAAGCATAAAGCGACCAAGCTCTGTATAGATAGCTACATCGTCCATTCCGGCAGGAACAAGAACTTCCTCATATGCCTTACGAACACCCTCTCCGATAGCATAAATATCGTTAGGCTCTTTATCCGGTGTGTAAGGAATTCCAACGCCGCCCGAAAGGTTAATAAATCCGATATGAACGCCTGTTTCTTTAGCAAGCTCAACAGCAGTTGTGAAAAGGATTTTTGCGAGCATCGGATAATATTCGTTTGTAACAGTATTACTTGCAAGGAATGCATGAATGCCAAATTCCTTAGCGCCAAGTTCTTTAAGAGTCTTAAAAGCCTCTGTCATCTGTGGTCTTGTAAGACCGTATTTTGCGTCGCCGGGATTGTCCATAATAGTATTAGCAATAGAGAACTTTCCGCCCGGATTATATCGGCAAGAAATTCTTTCAGGAATTTTTCCGCAAGCCTGTTTAACAAAGTCGATATGAGTAATATCGTCAAGATTTATGGTTGCACCTATTTCATTTGCATATCTGAACTCACTTGTTGGAGTATCATTAGAGCTGAACATAATATTTGAGCCTTCAAAGCCACAGCGTTTGCTCATAAGAAGTTCAGTATAGGAAGAACAGTCAGTACCGCAACCCTCTTCCTTCAAGATTTTAAGAATTGTAGGATTAGGAGTAGCTTTTACAGCAAAAAATTCCTTAAAGCCCTTGTTCCAAGAGAAAGCGTCATAAAGCCTTCTTGCATTTTCTCTGATGCCTTTTTCGTCATATATATGGAAAGGAGTAGGATATTTTTTTGCAATTTCCTCAGCCTGTTCCTTTGTGATAAAAGGTACCTTTTTCATTATAAATCCCTCCATTTATTTCATTTTTTTCGACTTTACCGAAAAAATAAGAAATTTCAACAAATATAATATATACCATTTTTACACTACTTGTCAAGTTAAGCGGTCTAAATATATATGAAAAGCATGTGTATACTAAATTTCAAATAATTTGTTTAAACATAAATTTCCCGTTTATTATGTATGTAAAAATTTGTTAGTTTATGTTATACTTAAACAATATGTAATTTTAAAGTTAAAATAGGTGATAATAATGAGAAAACTTAAAATTTTTATTAGATATAAAGAGTTTCTGTATTATCAATACACTTGTAAGAAAATATATTCAAGTTATTATTGTACTAATTATGGGTAGTATGTTATTTGTATATAAATTTATAATTAAGTATAATAAAGCCAAGTGATTTAAATGCATTTTATTTATGCGGAGAGTTTTGGCTAAATTTGTAAAAATCATTATAATGCAAATTGTAAAGAAACGAGTTGTTGTCATTGTTTAAATTGAGAAGATTTTTAAAAAACTATAAGCTGCCATTAATATTTGGCCCGCTTTGTAAACTAATTGAGGCAATATTTGAGCTTATAGTGCCGTTAGTTATGGCAGATATTATTGATACAGGCATTAAAAATCAGGATTACGCTTATGTATGGCAAAGAGGCGGACTGATGATTTTGCTTGGCGCATTAGGCTTGAGTTTTGCATTAGTTTGCCAGAAGAGTGCCTCGATAGTTTCACAGGGCTTTGGAACACAGGTCAGAAATGCTATGTTTAAGCATATAAATAAGCTTTCGCACCAAGAGCTTGATAAAATCGGTACGCCATCGCTTATCACAAGAATGACAAACGATATAAATCAACTTCAAGCGGCGGTTGCTATGCTTATAAGACTTGTCATAAGAGCACCATTCCTTATTATCGGTGCATTGATTATGGCTATGACAATAGATTTGAGACTTTCTATAATCTTCCTTATAGCCTCACCGATTTTAGCACTTGTGCTTTATATTGTTATGAGTCGTTCAGTTCCGTTCTTTAAGCAGATTCAGTCAAAGCTTGATAAACTCTCGCTTATCACTCGTGAAAATCTTTCAGGTAATAGAGTTATAAGAGCATTTTCTAAGCAAGAGAGCGAAAAGAAGCGCTTTAACGAAAAAAGCGATGATTTAGCTAAAACCGCAATTACAGTCGGCAGGCTTTCCGCTTTACTTAATCCGTTAACAACGGTACTTATTAATATTGCGATAGTTGCGATAGTATGGTTTGGAGGTGGCTTTGTTGATAAGGGCGAGCTTAGTCAAGGCGAGATTATAGCTTTAGTAAACTATATGACTCAGATTTTGCTTGCAATGATAGTTGTTGCAAACCTTGTTGTTGTCTTCACAAAGGCATTTGCTTCTGCACATCGTGTAAATGAAGTTTTTGAAACAGAACCAAGTGTTGTTGAGGGTACAAAAACAGAATCTGATAATAAGAGCAATAATGAAATTGAATTTAACGATGTGAGCTTTGCCTACGGTAAAGGAAAATATGCCCTCGAAAATATTAGTTTTAAAGTTGAAAAAGGCGAAACTATCGGTATTATCGGCGGTACGGGTTCAGGTAAATCTACACTTATTAACCTTATTCCAAGATTTTATGACCCGCAAAAGGGTGATGTAATAATAGACGGAATGTCCGCTAAAGAATACACATTCTCTGCGCTTCGTTCAAAAATAGGTGTTGCACCACAGCAGGCAATACTTTTCAGCGGAACAATCAGAAGTAATCTCCTTTGGGGTAATAAAGATGCTACAGATGAGGATATAGAATGGGCTTTGAAGGTTTCACAATCCTATGAATTTGTTTCAAAACTTTCTGACGGAATAGAACACGAGGTTCTTGCAGGCGGTAAGAATTTCTCAGGTGGTCAGAAGCAGAGATTGACTATTGCAAGAGCAATAATCTCAAGACCTGAAATTCTCATACTTGATGATAGTGCAAGCGCTTTGGATTTTGCGACAGATGCCGCATTAAGAAAAGCTCTTGCCACAGAAACAAACGGTATGACGACAATAATCGTTTCTCAGCGTGTAGGAACCGTAAGATATTCTGATAAGATACTCGTTCTTGATGACGGAAAGCTTGTTGGAATAGGAAAGCACGATGAACTTATCAAGAATTGCGAAGTTTATAAGGAAATCTGCTTGTCACAGCTTAGTGCTGAGGAGGTGAAGTGAGAGTTATGAAGAAATCAAATGCAAAAAAGGGAACTATAAAACGCATTCTTTCATATATAAAGCCCTATAAAAAACAAATTATCGGTGCAATGCTTACTGCAATCCTTTATGTAGTGCTTAACCTCACAACACCGGTTCTTATCGGACAGGCTATTGATAAGGCTGTTGGCAAGGGTAATGTTGATTTTCAGGCTATGCTGAATATTATCGGTTTAATAATGCTTACAGTTATTGGCTCGGCATTTTTCCAATGGCTTATGTCACTTTTCACAAATACAGTAAGTTATATGACTGTAAGAGATATGAGGCGTGATATTTTCGCAAAATTCAACGATGTTCCTCTTAAATATATTGACGGACATCCACACGGAGATTTAATCAGCCGAGTTATAAACGATATTGATGCCGTAGGTGATGGCTTGCTTCAAGGTGTTACGCAGCTTTTTTCGGGCGTTGTAATGATAATTGGAACACTTGTGTTTATGCTTTCGATTGATTTCAGAATTGCAATAGTTGTTGTAGTTATCAGCCCGCTTTCAATATTTGTGGCAACTATGATTACTCGACTTTCACACAAAATGTTCATTGAGCAATCCAAAACACAGGGTGAAGTCAGCTCATATGTTGAAGAAATTGTCGGTAATCAAAAGATGGTAAAAACCTTTGGTTATGAGGAACGTTCTATCGAAGGTTTTGAAGAAATTAACGAAAGACTTCGTGTTTGCGGTCAGAAATCTCAGTTCTATTCATCACTTGCTAACCCAAGCACAAGATTTGTCAACGGTATAGTAACCGCCGCTGTAACGATTGTAGGCTCAATAAATGCAATTAACGGAATTATTTCCGTAGGACAAATTTCATGCTTCTTGACTTATGCAAACCAGTACACAAAGCCGTTTAATGAAGTTACAGGTGTTATTCCTCAGCTTCAATCAGCACTCGCAGGTGCGTCAAGAGTTTTTGAGGTACTTGATGAGGATAACCAGACACCTGATTCCGCAAATTCAGTAGAAATGAGCCGTTGCAAGGGTGCTATTGATATTGAGAATGTTTGCTTCTCTTATTCACCAGAAAGAAAGCTCATTGAGGACTTTAACCTTAAAGTTAAACCTGGTCAGAGGATTGCAATAGTTGGTCCGACAGGTTGCGGAAAGACTACCCTTATAAATCTTCTTATGCGTTTCTATGAAATAAATAGTGGTAAGATTTTAATTGATGGTGTTGATACTCAAAATATCACAAGGAATAGTTTGCGTGGGCTTTATGGAATGGTATTGCAAGAAAGCTGGCTTTACAATGCGACAATAGCTGAAAATATCGCATACGGCAAGCCTGATGCAACCTCTGCTGAAATTCGAGAGGCTGCAAAGAAATCCTATATTGATGGTTATATCAGGCGTTTGCCAGATGGCTATGATACAATTATCACCGAAGACGGTATGAACCTTTCGCAAGGGCAACGACAGCTTATGTGTATCGCAAGAGTTATGCTCTGCGACCCACCTATGCTTATTCTTGATGAGGCTACAAGTAGCATTGATACAAGAACGGAAATTCGAGTACAGCAAGCGTTTAATGCAATGATGAAAGGCAGAACAAGCTTTATTGTTGCACATAGACTTTCAACTATCAAGGAGGCTGATATTATTTTGGTTATGAAAGACGGCCATATTATCGAGCAAGGTAATCACGAAGAATTGCTTGCTAAAGGTGGATTTTATAATACTCTTTATAATAGCCAGTTTGCAAGGAGTGAAGGTGCGTGAACTCACAAGACACATAATTAATAGACATTCTTAATAGACCTATGTTTATGTGAGTAACTACCAATTAGCTGATAAATTTCCCCTAAGACACTTAGAAGTTTCGCTCAAGCCTTTTTAAAGGCTTGTAGGTCAAGGGCAACGCCCTTGTCGCTCTCCGCAGAGAGCGAAATACTTTATGCTCCACAAAGCGCAGGAGGGTAGAAAAACATTCCAGTGGAATGTTTTTCGTAGGGAACCCTCGCAGGGGGTTCCCTGTGGATACCTCTACAAATTTATCTGCCGAAGGGGTAAACAAAGTTTGCCCCTACATATAACTCGTTAGCTTATTGCTAACGATAGAAAAAGCGTCGGATAAAATTCGCCGCTCAGGGGCAAAGAATGTTAAGGGGCTAACCCACGAGGGACTCTGTCCCTCGACTCTGTGAGCCTTTAAAAGGGCTCAAGCGAAACTTTTGAGTTTCTTGAGGAAGTTTGATAATTTAAGCGTGAGTAAGAAAATTACCATATACTAAAGTTAGGAGGTTCTCTATGAAAAAGATGTCACTTTTCAGCCTTTCGTGGCCAATCTTTATTGAAACTTTACTTTTTATGATGCTTGGTTTTATAGATGTATTTGCACTAAGCCAGTACGATGACCTTGCGTCTGCGTCTGTCGGAACGGCGAATCAAGTTGCAGGTATATGTAATCTGTTGTTTTCTGTTACTGCTACCGCAAGTGCTGTAATAATTGCACAAAACCTTGGTGCGAAAAATAGAGAGAAAGCCTCGCAGACTGCGGCACTTTCTATTTTCTTTAATTTTTCTATTGGAATAATTGTAAGTGTAGTGTTGGTAATTTTTAACCGTCCTATGCTTTCTGCACTTGGAGCAGAGGGGAAGGTGCTTGATTTCGGCAGTGAATATCTGACTATTGTTGGTTGCTTTATGTTTGGTCAGGCTATAATTAATTCAATAAATGTTGTTTTCAGAAGTCATGGCTATACACGAATCCCGATGTACATAACTGTTGTTATGAATATAATAAATACTGTTCTCGACCTTACATTCGTTCTTGGTTGGTTTGGTATGCCTGTTCTTGGTGTAACAGGTGTTGCATTAGCTACAACCTTTAGCCGAATTGTCGGAGGCACTATTCTTGTTATAATCTTCTTTAAGAAGGTTGAAAAGCCATCTGTTTTCAAAAAGCTTTTCCCGTTCCCATTCAAAGATTTTTGGCAGATGCTTAAAATCGGCATACCAGCCGCCTTTGAATCTATAAACTATAATATAGCACAGCTTGTGGTAACATCTATCGCACTTAGATTTATGACTGATAATGAATATATAACAAGGTCATATATTCAGAATATAACATCAACTTTCTATATTTTCTCTCAATCAATCGGACAAGGTTCCCAGATACTTACAAGCCATCGAGTTGGTGCAGGAAAGTATGACGAGGCGTATCATGGCGTATGGCGAGGGCTTTTAGCAGGCTACGGGCTAACGGCGGTTATGTGTACTCTTGGAGTTATATTCCGAAGTCAGCTTATAGGTATATTTACTGATAATCCGGAGGTTATAGCAATTGGAGGCACTCTCATAATCATAAATGTAGTTCTTGAAGTAGGACGATGCACAAACCTTATTGTAATAAATAGTTTGCGTGGTGCAGGAGATGTATATTTCCCGACAGCCGCAGCAATTTTCTCAATGTGGGTTCTCTCGACCTTTGGTTCATACCTTTTCGTTGTAGTATTTGGTTGGGGCATTTATGGAATGTGGATAGCTCTTGCAGCAGATGAATGCTTCCGAGGAATACTTATGGTTTGCCGTTGGAAGGGTGGCAAATGGCGTCAGAAATCCCTTGTTAAAAACCAACAAAATTAGAATATGTTCCCCTGTTCAATCATATAGATATTGTAGATATGATTGAACGGGGGTTATTTTTATGATAACAGCATTAACGATTAAGCACGAACAGCCTAATAGCTTAAAAGAGAGGTTTCGTGCATTATTTTCCCCGTATGAAATAAATGTAAAAAAAATAAACGATGCCTATCTTGGTTTGGAAATGATTCATATTACATATGTTCAGAAAAGTGGCAGAATAAGATTCGGAAAAATCAAGAGGTCGGTTAATGCTGATTTTCACGAAACAGTATGTTCAAGTAGCTTGAGTTTGCCGAGAAAGCTTGGTTTTAAGCGTTTTGATAATCCTATGTATATCCGCAGACTGTGTATAAATGCGGCAGAAGGCTATATTAAGAGCCTTAATTGTGACCCTAATGAATTGAGAATCTCACTCTTTGACCCAAGCGGTAGATTTAGCTTTGCCGCAGAAAGATTCATAAAGTATACGAATTCACTTCAAGTTGCAACAAGTGCAGTAAGATTTTATGAGGCCGAAAATGAACGCTTTATGCGAGAGTATGGAGCGACTATTTTCGTGCATAGTAATTTCTATGATGTAATACCTTGCGATATTCTTGTTGCGCCGCAGACTATTACAATGCCGATTTCCTGTGGCAGTACAATGACAATTTTTACAGGTAGCAGGCCTAAAGTACCTGTATGCGGAATAGTACACGATAATTTTAGCATAAGACTTCCCGTGTGCCTTGAGGATATAAAGCCAAAGGAGCTTTCAGATACATATTTTCTCAGCGCCTTGTATACTCTTGGCAAAATGAAATGGCTTGAACGGATTCCGACTAATGGAGGAAGAACAATTTCATCTAAGAATAATCAGACTCTAACTAAAGCAAGCTGTGATTCCATAGATAAAGTCGAAGAAACTGCTGATAAGTGAATAAATTTCTCTAAGACACTTATAAGTTTCGTTTGAGTCTTTTCAAAGGCTCGTAGATCAAGAGCAACGCTCTTGTCTCTCTCCGCAGAGAACGAAATACTTTATACTTTTCTAAGCACAGGAGGGTAGAAAAACATTCCGAGGGAATATTTTTCGTAGAGAACTATCGTAAGGGAACCTGAAAGATAAAGCTTGTTTAAAGCTTAGAATTGGTAGTTTTTAACGCTATTATGAATAAACAGTTTATCCCATATTTTCTTATAAAATCTCCTAACAAAAAACGGCGAACAGTTTAAACTGTTCGCCGTTCGACTTTATGCTATAAAATTAACTTTAGTGTGGGATTTGACTGATGAGAACACCGGCAGCAACTGCTGAACCGATAACGCCTGCAACATTTGGTCCCATAGCGTGCATAAGAAGGAAGTTTGCAGGATTTTCTTCCTGACCAACCTTCTGTGAAATTCTTGCTGCCATAGGAACAGCAGAAACACCGGCAGAACCGATAAGTGGGTTAACCTTGCCGTGTGTAACAGCGCACATAATCTTACCAAAGAGAACGCCACAAGCAGTACCCATGCAGAATGCGATAAGACCAAGGAGGATAATTCCAAGTGTGCTTACGCTGAGGAATACTTGACCTGTTGCTGTTGCGCCAACTGTAACACCGAGGAAGATTGTAACAATGTTCATAAGCTCGTTTTGAGCCGTATTGCTGATTCTTGAAACAACGCCACTCTCTTTAAAGAGGTTACCAAGCATAAGCATACCAACGAGAGGAGCTGCATCTGGAAGAAGAAGTGCGATGATAACTACAACGATGATAGGGAAGAGAATCTTTTCAATCTTAGAAACAGGACGGAGCTGTTGCATAACGACTGAACGCTCTTTCTTTGTTGTAAGAAGCTTCATAATAGGCGGCTGAATAATAGGAACAAGAGCCATATATGAATATGCGGCAACGGCTATCGGACCTAAGAGATTCGGGGCAAGTTTTGATGTAACGAAGATAGCTGTTGGGCCGTCTGCACCACCGATAATAGCAATAGAGCCAGCTTCATTTGCCTGGAAGCCAAGAAGTATTGCGCCGATAAATGTAATAAAAATACCGACCTGAGCAGCCGCACCAAGAAAGAAACTCTTAGGGTTAGCAATGAGAGGACCAAAGTCTGTCATTGCACCAATGCCAAGGAAGATAAGCGGAGGGAAGATACCAAGGTGAACGCCTTGATAGAGATAATAGAACAAACCGCCGTTTTGACCGACATTATAATAGGTTGTTCCATCAAGAACTGTGGTTGTATACGAAGCAGGGTCAAGATTTCGTGCTAAGACCTGCGCTTCGGTGAGCATTTCATTTGTTGGGTTTGCCATAATACCGGGGAAAACATTAACAAGTAACATACCGAATGCTATAGGTAAGAGCAAAAGTGGCTCATACTGCTTTTTAATAGCAAGATATAAAAGAATGAAAGATATGCACATCATAACATAGTTTTCCCAGGATAGAGTTGCTAAGCCTGAGCTTGTGAAAATACTGCAAATAGATTCCCATAGGGAGTTTAAGATTTCCATTTAATTATCAATCCTTTCTCAAATTTATCGAATTACACTCTAACCGACAATATGTCAGAAAGGCTTGGTATTCTCAAAAAGACCTGCATTTCTCCAGGAAGAACCTGAGTTAGAACGACTGCGTCTTACAGACTTAATCTTTACAGGCTTGTCGTACATAGCGTCAACAGCCGCTGCAATAACTGCAATAACTTCACCTGGAATAGCTCCATTATCAGTTGTTGTCTGAATTGTACTTGCCTGAGGTTCTGCTTTAACAGGTTCAGGTTTCTTTTCAGCAGCTTTTTTAGCGTCTTTTCGTTTTTGATTTCCGTTTTGGGCAGCTTGAACTATTGCACTGTAAATCTTGATAATAAATATCAAGAGAACGAGAACAAAGAAAACTATAACGACGCCCGCTAACAGAAGATTCAAGGCCATTTCCATTTACTTACTACCCCTTTTCAATAAAAATATGGTGAAAAATAAATTTTAATTAAAGAAGTGAAACGACAATGTCGCCCATTTCGCTTGTGGAAACTTTCTTAGTGCCTTCTGTGTAAATATCAGGAGTTCTTGCTGTCTTGAGAGCCTCAGAAACAGCCTTTTCAATAGCTTCAGCAGCTTTAGGCTCATCAAGCGAATAGCGGAGCATCATAGCAACAGAAAGTATTGTTGCAAGTGGGTTAGCTATACCCTGACCAGCAATGTCAGGAGCAGAACCGTGGATAGGCTCATAAAGACCACTTTTTCCACTGCTAAGGCTTGCAGAAGCGAGCATACCGATAGAGCCACTAATCATAGAAGCCTCATCAGAGAGAATGTCGCCGAAGATATTTGATGTAACAATAACATCAAATTGCTTTGGATTTCTTACAAGCTGCATAGCACAGTTATCAACATACATATGAGAAAGCTCAACCTCAGGATATTCCTTAGAAAGACGAATTATAGTTTCTCTCCAAAGTCTTGAGGAATCGAGAACATTAGCCTTATCAACGCTTGTGAGTTTTTTATTACGCTTCATAGCCATATCAAAAGCAACTCTGCCTATTCTTTCAATCTCGGTTACAGAATACTTTTCTGTATCATAAGCTGCAGGAATGCCGTCTTCCTCAAATTTACCCCTCTTACCGAAGTAGATACCACCGGTAAGCTCACGAACAATCATAATATCCATAGAGTCGCCGATAATTTCAGCCTTGAGTGGAGAAGCATTTTTAAGTGGCTCAAAAATAACCGCAGGTCTGAGGTTAGCAAAAAGACCTAATGCGCCACGAATACCGAGTAAGCCGGCCTCTGGACGATTGTTGCCCGGTTGATTGTCCCACTTAGGACCACCAACTGCACCGAGGAGAACAGAGTCAGCAGCTTTACATTTAGCAACAGTTTCCTCAGGGAGAGGTACACCAGTTGCATCAATAGCACAGCCACCCAGAAGAGCTTCGTTATATTCTACTTCAAAGCCAAATTTTTCTGCTGTCTTATCAAGGACTTTAATAGCCTCATTTACGATTTCAGGGCCGATTCCATCGCCTTTAAGAACAGCAATTTTATACTTATTCATATTAACCCTCCAAATGCGAAAAATTCCGCAAAGTATCAAAATTAAACCAATCTAATTATAGATAAAAATTACGCAATAGTCAAGCAAAAAACCCGTATTATAAACAGAAGATTCTTACTGTTTATATAATATTTCCATAGTGGAAGAAACAACATCTCTATGAACGTCATCAATGCTTCTCGCCGCATTGATAATGCTTATATTTTCGCTGTTTTGAAGCAAATCAAACACCTCAAAAAATCTTTTACGGATTTTATTGAGCGTATCGACATTTTCAAAAATTTCCCTGCTTTGACGAGAACCCATTCTTTTGTCGCACTGTTCTGTCTGAACATCAAGAAAGATACATAAATCAGGTTTTATAATTTCCGGACAATTTAAGTTCATATCCATAACCCATTTAAGATCAGCATCTATTCCTTGATAAGCGAAAGACGAATAATAATATCTGTCACAGATTACCGTTACACCGGAATCAAGCATATGCTTAATTCCATTTGCAGAGGTATTGTGGAAAATTCTGTCAGTCAGAAAGAGTGCTGCAAGTTCGTATGCCGTACGTTTTTGATACCCTGCAAGTGTATCGCGAATAAGACCGCCTGTCGCAGATTGAGTAGGTTCAGCCGTTTCATAAATACTAATTCCCTTTTCATTGAGAAACTTTGAAATCAGAGAGATTTGTGTACCCTTGCCTGAACCGTCAAGTCCTTCAAATACAATAAATTTTCCGCGAGTATTATTTGGCATCATTATTTTCCTCCGAACTTTCTATATTTTCGGAGTTTTGCTTATCTTCTTTAGATACCTTTTTTGCTGACTGAAATAAAATTGAACCGCAGGAAAACGCAGGAATAGAGCAAGCACAAGCTATACAGCCAAATGTGACAGACCTATTTGAGTTGTTTAATGCATCGCAGATAATTGCACAAATCAGAGCGGTTACGGCGAAAATAGTAAAAACCAAAGTCATAGTTAAATATGTTGATTGACGCATAATAAAAACCTCTTTTCTATAAAATGATAAAGCTATCCTTGCTGTGTGAAAATATTTAATTTTTGCTATAAATTGCTGTGGGCGAACCGTATAAGCCAGTTCGCCCGTGGATAATTATTTTGCTTTATTACATTGATTCAGGAGCAGTTATCTTGAACATAGTAAGAACATTTTCTATAACAGTTTTAGTTGCTACGCAAAGTGCAAGTCTTGCCTGCATAAGGGATTCGTCTTCACCCTTAACTCTGCAAGCATTATAGAACTTGTGGAAAAGTGTAGCTGTTTCATAAACATAGTGAGTGACTCTTGCAGGGTCATAAGTCTTTGCAGAAGTTATGATTTCTCCAGTAAGAGAAGCAAGCTTGTTTATAAGCTCAATTTCCTCAGGAGCAGTAAGAAGAGCAAGTTCTTCATCAGTGCAGTCTCTTTGTGTGATACCGCTCTCAGCAAGGCCCTTTACGATATTGCAGATTCTTGCGTGTGCATACTGAACATAGTAAACAGGGTTCTGTGATGATTGCTCGATTGCGAGGTCGAGGTCAAAGTCAAAGTGGCTGTTTGGTTCTCTGAGATTAAAGAAGAAACGAGCCGCATCAATCGGAACTTCCTCAAGGAGAGTTACGAGAGTAATAGCCTTACCACTTCTCTTAGATGCCTTGACGATTTCGCCGTTTCTTACAAGACGAACCATTTGCATAAGAACAGCGTCAAGCCTTGAAGCATCGACCCCAAGAGCGGTAAGGGCAGCTTTTAATCTTGGTACATAACCATGGTGGTCAGCACCGAGAACATCAATAGCCTTATCAAAGCCACGAGTTACAAGCTTGTCATAGTGGTAAGCAATATCAGGTACAACATAGGTTGGAATACCATTTGAGCGAACGAGAACGAAATCCTTGTCAGCACCAAATTCAGTGGCCTTGAACCAGATAGCACCGTCCTGCTCATAAGTATGTCCCTTTTCCTTGAGAAGTTTAACAATGTTTTTAACAGCACCACTCTGATGCAAAGTGCTTTCTCTGAACCATCTGTCATACTTGATACGATATTTAAGGAGGTCGTTTTCAAGACCTTGAATATTTTTCGGAAGTGCGAAATCTACAAGAGCCTTTCTGCGTTCCGAACTTTCAGCATTAACATACTTGTCGCCGTTTATTTCAGCAAAGTTCTTTGCATGGTCGATAATATCCTGTCCGTGGTAAGCGTCTTCAGGAAGTTCTATGCCGTCTTTATAGAGTTGAAGGTAACGGATTTCGAGAGAGGTAGCAAATTTTTCAATCTGGTTTCCTGCATCATTAACATAGAATTCTCTTGAAACATCATAGCCTGCTGCGGAAAGAACGCTTGCAAGTGAATCTCCCAAAGCACCGCCACGAGCGTTACCTATGTGCATAGGGCCGGTTGGGTTTGCGGAAACAAATTCTACAAGTATACGCTTGCCCTGACCGAAATCACTCTTGCCGTAATCAGCACCCTTTTCCTCAATTTCTCTGATAACTGATGTATAGAATTGCTTGCCATAAAAGAAATTGATAAATCCGGGACCGGCTATTTCAAAACGGTCGAGATTAGTGCCTTCAAGCTCGATGTATTTTGTGATTGCCTCAGCTATTGCACGAGGAGCTTTTTTAAATGCACGAGCTGAAACCATAGCTACATTTGAAGCTAAATCGCCGTTAGTTCTGTCGGCTGGAGTTTCGATTGTAAAGTTTGGAGTAGGAGTAAGAGGAAGCTCGCCTGCGGACATAGCTCGTCCCATAGCATCAATAATAGCATTCCTCAATAGGCTGACAGTATTTCCTGCTGTATCAGACATAATTTATAACATTCCTTTCGGTTTATTAAATTTCTTTTACGGTAAGGTTGAGAGTATTTTTACTTAATTCATTTCCATCAACGATTAAGCTATATTGAAGTTCAAGCTCTCCACCATCGTCGTTAAGACCATTTGCAATTTTAAATGCAGAAACTTCAAGCAATATATTACCAAATGGAGTTGGATAATTGCAAGAATGAGTTTTTCCGATTTCAAGAATCATACCCTCGCTCTTACCTTTTATAATAGTAACAACTCCGTCCGGTTTAATTTTTATAGTTGTACGAAGCTTATTTTTAGATTCCTCATCTATCTGAATATAAGAGATATAGCGAATATCATTGATTTTAACATAAGATGCATTTATCTCAAAATCCATATCAAAGGCTTCGCTTTCAACAACCTGTGTTGTTTTAATCTTTAAATTATAATTATTCTCCATAATGCTTCACTTCCTGCATTATTTTATCCCAATTTAAATTTTTTCGCAACATCTTCTATGTCAATGTGGCTTACCTGTCCGGAAATATCTCTGCCGAGGAAAATTCCTGCGAGAGTGGAGAAACCTTCTGTTGTGTCGCTGACATAAAATTCACATTCACCCTTAATATTATCCTCAGAAAGTGAGTTGTTTTCCTTTAATAATGAAGCCGCATATATAGCAGTTTCTCTGCCGGAGTCTATGAGTCTTACATTAGGCAAAGCCTTAGATATTGCCTCAGCTATTATAGGATAGTGCGTACAACCGAGAATAAGAGTATCAATACCTGCCTCTCTTAGAGAAGAAAGGTATCTTTCAACTACAAGAGTTACCACTTGGTCATCAGCCGATATAAAGCCGTTTTCAACAAGCGGTACAAAAAGTGGACAATCCTGTTCATATACCTCTATATTAGGATTGATTTTTTTAATTTCTCTTTTATAAGAGCCGGTTTTTATAGTTGCCGTTGTACCAATAACGCCAATTTTACCATTTTTAGTTGCACGAACAGCCGCAGCGGCAGTAGGAGCAACAACGCCTGTAAATGGTACAGAAAGATTATCGCCGATTTCAGGCGCAACAGAGCTTGCTGTGCCACAAGCGGCGATGATTAGCTTAACATTTTTAGTAAGCAAAAATGTAGCGTCCTGCATAGAATATTTTTTGATGGTTTCTCGGCTTCTGTTACCATAAGGAACACGACCTGTATCGCCAAAATAAACTATATTTTCGTTTGGTAATACAGACAGAAGCTCTCTTACAGCAGTAAGACCGCCAAGACCTGAATCGAAAACACCGATTGCCTGTTTATTCATTTATATTTTCCCATCTTTCATAAAATCGGAATATTTCTTTAAAATAAGTTTAGCTTAAAAATTTGCTAAAAGTGTAGGGGCGAACCGTGTTCGCCTGCTCGATAGCTACTTCCTTTGCATAAGCACAAGTCAATTTAGAATATCTAGCAATTATGCAACTTACGAATGGAGGCACTTCATCAGGGCCCCCTGCGAGGGTTCCCTACGAAAAACATTCCATTGGAATGTTTTTCTACCCTCCTGTGCTTTAGAAAGCATAAAGAATTTCGCCGTCTGCGGACGTCGACAAGGGCATTGCCCTTGTCCTACAAGCCTTTGAAAAGCCTTGAGCGAAACTTTTAATATTTGAAACTTAGACGCGAATAACAAGTGTTAATTTTACAAAAAAAGTGGAACGCGTCTTGACGGCGGAGGCACTCCGCCTTGAGTAAAACTTTTAATTTTTGAAACTTAGACGCGAATAACAAGTGTTAATTTTACAAAAAAGTGGAACGCGTCTTGACGGCGGAGGCACTCCGCCTTGAGCGAAACTTTTA
>NZ_JBKXNW010000016.1:0-34494 GCF_047012705.1 Pseudoruminococcus sp.
CCTATATTAGCAACACATAAAATATCGTTGATTTTACTTATTAAAGCGTCGCCATAAACTTTTGCGTCGCCATGAACCCATGCGTTGCCACAAACCCATGCGTCGCCATAAACTTTTGCGTTGCCATAGACCCAAGCGTTACCATAGACCTGAGCGTTGCCATAGACCCAACAATCCTCATCTTGAGAGAGATTTTCTTCTCCCTCAATATAACCACCTAAATTGCCAGCTTTTACATCATTGAAATCCCTCAATGCCCTTATTTTGTAAAGAGTGCGTCCAGCTACCTCAATTTTATCATCGTAAAGCATTTCGTATTTATTCATTTTTAATCCTCCTCAAATTTGTAATTGTGCGGTTTAAATCTTTCCATATGTAAGCGATAATCTCGCTTTTGATATATCTTATTTACAAGTATCTCAAAGTCGTAGCGATTTTTGCAAATCTTATCAGCCTTAGCTGCCAGCTTATTCATCTTCTTTTCGAGCCTTGCAGCTCTTTTCTTTGCAGAATTAGCTTTGCTCTTGCGACTGAGGTTCTTGCAAAAGTTTTTGAGTTTGCTCATATTGCCTCCTTTCTAATGTTTACGGTTCTTTCTGACACAGCTTTCCTTTTCTTGATAGCTAAACGCTTTTCGAAATATTCAGCAGGTACACGACCTCTCACAGTTATGTAGCCATTACTTGCCAGCTCATCATTTAATTGCTTAATGATTTTATAAGCTTTGCTATCCGCTACACCAAGTATTTCGCAAACATCATTTTTGTTATAAAACAACTTGCCTTCTTCCATATTCTCACTTCCTTTCATTAATTAAACAACCTATTGTAAGTTCCACGCCAAGAGCTTTTAGTAGCTTGTCGGCGTTCTCAAGTGAAATGCTGTTCTTGCCTTGCTCCCAGTTAACGATTGCACGATATGTAAATCCTGTTTTCTTTGCGAGAGCATATTTAGTAATACCTTTTGATTCACGAGCTTTTTTGAAAAGCTGTGCAAAACTTTCCTTGTCCATTGACAAACACTTCCTTTTGTGATACTATACTTAGTGTATGAACTGCAATTTATATAACTAAATATAGAAAGGGTAGATAAAACTATGACAGATAAAGTTGATATGGATATAGCAGATTCGAAAGCAGTGCCAAATATTTTAAATCCACCATCAAAAGTAATTGGAAACGCATTGAGTGATTTATTAAATATAGCTTTTGGATATTTATTACATGAAAAATCCGAAGAAAAACGCCTAAAAAGTCAAAAGCATATTGAAGAACTTAGCAAAAAATTGAATGAAAACGTATCATCTATACCTGAAGAACATCGTATTCCTCCCAAAAAATCTATAGTTGGACCCGCTCTTGAAGCAACAAAGTATTATTTCGAGGAAGATGAAATCAGAGAAATGTTTGAAAATCTGATAACAAATTCTATGGATAACAGACAATCTGCTAAAGTTCATCCATCATTTACTGAAATAATCAAACAAATGTCTCCATTAGACGCCCAAAATCTAAAACTTTTTGAGCATAAAGCTCAACTTCCGATCGTTCAATTTAAAGCTAAGTCAAGAGATGACATCAACAAATACTTACTAGTTGCTACTAATGTTTTTATATCAAATACTGATTGCCAAGATATAGATTTACAGGCTGTTTCTATTTCTTCACTATGCAGAATAGGACTTTTAGAAATAAGATACGGTGAATATCTTACTGATAATTCAATTTATGAACCATTTTTGTCTTTACCAATCTATAACGATACTAAAAATCGGCTTGACCTTCTTAACATTGCCAGTGACAAATTTCCTGAGATTACCAACAAGGAAAAATATTATTTACATTATGAAAAAGGTGTGGTTCAATTAACTCCATTAGGGAATACCTTTATTTCTGTTTGCCTGAACCCTTTACCCAATAAGAAACCAAATCCATAATCATCTCCAACATTTGCTCTGCGAAGTCGTCTATTATCTTAAAGAAATAGACGGCTATTATTTTACCTGTTATCAAAGAAGAAAGAGCAGAAACAATAACTACTAATAAGGTTGTTCCTAATATTTCTATTTTCCTCACCCCCTCTCACTGTGTCCAAAGCTGTTATGAACTAAGCTGTCTTTTCTCCCAGTTTCATCTTGTACCATTCAAGATGGCGTTTACGCTGTTCGTAATCAGGAACTGCAACAAGCAATCCTACATCAACCTTTTGCAAAGTTTCCATAAGCTGTATCTGTTCATCAGTAAGATACGGTCTTATACTTTTTCCTTTTTCAATACCGTGTGCTTGTCTGAATTGCTTTGCGGACATTCCAGTTACAATACGGTTAATCATATCGCACTCATTGCTGAAATGATACGGCTTTGGATTATCGTGCAGTAACTTGATGTTTTCTGTCAGCAGAGGAAAATCTTTGCGAGTGGCAACAAGTGTTTTGATAAAGCGTTCCATTTCGTTAAATCGTTTAATATACAGTTCTTTGAAATGAGCCGCTTTCTTTCCTCTATAGCCCATTGCAAGAAATACAAATCCGTCACGGGTCATATAGTAACAAGGTTGTTTCTTGCCCTGCTCATTCTTGTAGAAGGACTGTCCAAAGTTGGACAGTCGAAATTCTTCTGAACAATCAAGTTCACGAATATCACGCAGTACCTTATTATGCTCTTTTTCAAAGAATTTCGCTACATACAAACTATCAACCCTTGCTGTATTGTGATTATCTGCGAACACACCATAGTTATCCTTAGGAATTAGTTCTTTCATTTATCATTGTCCTTTCTAAGTCGTTGCATTTCGCAACTTATCGAGCAAAAAAATATTTGCCAAATTCTCCTGATTCAATAGCAAGAAGATTGGCTAATTTTTCAGCTTCTTCAAGGTCGAATGGACGAACATTATTGATTTTTTGATTTGCTGTAGGAGGTGCAATATTCAATGCTTTAGCAACATCAGCCTGTGTAATCTCAAGTTCTTTCATTCTACCCTTGATTTTATTTGTGTTTATCATGTTACTCTCCTTTCTGTTGCGTTTTGCAACTTGAATGTGTCTATATATTATCATAGCAACACGCAAATGTCAATAGCATTTTGCAACTTTTTTTGAAATAACTTTAAAAATGTGTTGCACTACGCAATTATATATGGTATATTATATGTAAAGATTTTTGCAGATTGAGTTGCATTATAAGGAGTTGACAATATGGCAAATCCTATTGAAATTGGTAAAAGAATTAAATTGGCACGAGAACTCAAAGGTATGACTCAAGAACAACTTGGTAAAGAAGTTGGAATGAATAAGTCCACTATCCAAAGATATGAAACTGGTCAAGTTTCAAAAATAAAATTACCAGTTGTTGAATCATTAGCAAAAAGTTTAAATGTAAATCCTGATTGGCTTATTGAAAAAAGTGATATAATGGATATTTCAGAAACTCAAAGTTTCTCAAATATAAAAAATATAATCCCCATGCCTAAAATGAAAAAAGTACCTTTAATCGGTACAATAGCTTGTGGAGAACCGATTTTAGCACAAGAAAATATCGAGGATTATATTAATATGCCAGCAAACCTTGACGGTACATTTGCTTTGCGTTGCAAAGGTGATAGTATGATAAATGCACGAATCCTTGACGGCGATATAGCTTTTATAAGAGAACAGCCAGAAGTTGAAAACGGTGAAATTGCGGCTGTTATGATTGACAACGAAGCTACTTTAAAAAGGGTTTATTATTATCCTGAAAAATCAATGCTAATATTGAAACCTGAAAATACAGCATATCAAGACTTTATTTATATAAACGAAGAACTTAACAATATAAAAATTCTTGGAAAAGCTATTGCTTTTCTTAGCTCAGTTAAATAAAAAACCGCTCCCACCTCTTTTCGGTGAGAGCGGAAATTTTAAGGAGGAATATTATGCCACAATATAAAAATGAAACAACTGGCAAATGGTACTGTAGCTTTTATTATAGTGATTGGCAAGGTAAGCGTAAAAAGAAAAAGAAAGAAGGCTTTAATACCAAGCGTGAAGCCAAAGACTGGGAAAATGAATTCATACATAAAACCTCTGCTGATTGCTCTATGACTTTCCGAAGTCTTGTGGAATTATACAAAGAAGATATAGCTCCTCGCATTAAGCCTACAACCAAAGCAAGTAAAGAATTTATGATAGATACTAAGCTATTACCATTCTTTGGAGATATGGCTATCAATAGCATTACAGCTACAACAGTGCGTAAATGGCAAACGGAACTTATCTCTTCGCCTGAAAATTACAGCCAAACATACTTAAAAACAATTAACAACCAACTTTCAGCGATTTTCAACTTTGCAGTAAAATATTATAGCTTAAAATCTAATCCTGCAAGGGATTGTGGAAGTATGGGAAAGAAAAAAGCCGACAGTATGCAATTTTGGACGCAAGCGGAATTTAATTCATTTATTAGCGTTGTTGATGACATTACAGACCGTACTATTTTTATGCTGTTATATTACTCCGGAATGCGTTCAGGCGAATTATTTGCGTTAACCTTATCAGATTTTGACTTTGCTCTTAAAACGGTAAGTATAAATAAAAACTATGCAAGACAAAACGGTGAGGATTTGATTCTTACTCCTAAAACCGAAAAAAGTAAAAGAATAGTTTCCTTACCTGATTTTATGATAACTGCAATTAAAGAGTATGCAAATAAATTGTATGATTTATCTCCCACACAGCGTTTGTTTCCAAGTAACAAGTATACATTAAATAAACATATGGTTAAGTATTGTAAAAAAGCCAATGTAAAGAAAATCCGAATACATGACCTTAGGCATAGTCACGCTTCATTGCTTATTGAACTTGGATTTTCTCCATTGCTTATATCTGAAAGGCTTGGTCATGAGAATATAGAAACAACTCTTCAAACTTACTCACATTTATACCCCAATAAGCAATCAGAGGTTGCAAGTAAACTCGAAGAGTTGCATAATAATTTTTAATCAAGCAAAATCCTAAACGGATTTTTATTTTTACCCGTAATTAGTACGCTTTTAGTACGCTTTGCTTGTAATTAGTCTATATTTTCCTTTTATAATGCGGTTTTTTAGATTTTATAAATTACTCCCACTCGATAGTTGCCGGTGGCTTGCTTGTAATATCGTAAACAACTCTATTTACATGCTTAACCTCATTAATAATTCTGCTTGAAATTTTTCCAAGAACATCATAAGGAATGTGTGCCCAGTCAGCGGTCATAAAATCGCTTGTTGTTACAGCACGAAGTGCAATTGTACTGTCATAAGTTCTTCCGTCACCCATAACGCCAACGCTCTTAATATTTGTGAGAACTGCAAAGTATTGGTTAATATCTTTGTCAAGCCCTGCATTTGCTATTTCTTCACGCATAATTGCGTCTGCATCTTTGAGAATATCAAGCTTTTCGTCTGTAATTTCTCCAAGAACACGAATAGCAAGACCCGGACCCGGGAACGGCTGACGCCATACAAGGAAAGGTGGAATAAGAAGTTCAAGACCAGCTTTACGGACTTCATCTTTAAAGAGATAACGCAAAGGCTCGATAATTCCCTCAAAATTAACATCTTCAGGAAGTCCTCCAACATTGTGGTGGCTCTTAATTACAGCGGCCTCGCCTACACCGCTCTCAACAACATCAGGATAAATTGTTCCTTGGCAAAGATAATCCATCTTTCCAAGCTCATTTGCCTTTTCCTCAAATACACGAATGAACTCTTCGCCGATAATCTTTCTCTTGCGTTCAGGGTCAGAAACACCTTCAAGTTTTTTGAGGAATCTATCCTTGCAGTTTACTCGGATAAGGTTCATATCAAACTGCTCTCTGAATACCTTTTCAACTTGGTCGCCCTCGTCCTTGCGAAGAAGTCCGTGGTCAACAAAGATACAAGTAAGATTCTTTCCTATAGCCTTGTGTACAAGGACAGCAGCAACAGAAGAATCAACTCCTCCCGATAACGCACAAAGAACCTTTTTATCGCCGATAGTTTCTTTAAGATGCTGAATGGTATCATTAACAAATGAGCTCATCTTCCAGTCGCCTTTGCAAGCACAAGCATTATAGAGGAAATTTTTGAGATAAGTCATACCCTCTTTTGTATGCTGAACTTCCGGGTGAAACTGCATAGCATAAAATTGATTTTTTCTGTCTTCCATAGCGGCAACAGGACAATCATCTGTACGAGCAATAATCTTAAAACCCTCAGGAGCTTTAGAAATATAGTCTGTATGACTCATCCAGCAAATATTCTCGTCACTTGCATTTTGGAAAAGTGTACTTGTGTTATCAAATAAAACATTTGTGTTGCCATATTCTCTTACGAGTGAAGTGCTAACTTCTCCGCCGAGCATATTTGCCATAAGCTGAGCACCATAGCAAATACCAAGAACAGGTATGCCAAGCTCAAAAAGCTTAGGGTCACACTTAGGAGCTTTTTCAGCATAAACACTGTTAGGACCACCAGAGAAAATAATTCCCTTATAGTTGCCCTGCTTAATCTCCTCAGCAGAAATTCTATATGGCTTAATCTCACAATAAACATTAAGCTCACGAACTCTTCTTGCGATAAGCTGACTATACTGACCTCCGAAGTCGAGAATCAAAACCGCTTCATTTTTAATTTCCATCATTTTCACCTCAAAAACTTATTCAACTGTTACAGATTTTGCAAGATTTCTCGGCTTATCAATATCACAACCCTTTAGAGAAGCAACATAATAAGCAAAAAGCTGTAACGGAATTACTGCCAAAGACGGCAACATAATATCACAGGTCTTTGGTATATAAAAAGCAAAATCAACGCTTTTTTCAATTTCGGGGTGGTCCTCACAAGTAAGTCCGAGAACAACCGCACCTCTGGATTTAACCTCAACGACATTGCTCATGGTTTTCTCAAAAAGATTTGAGTGTGTTGCAAGAGCAACTACAAGTGTGCCATCTTCTATAAGAGAAATAGTTCCATGTTTCAATTCACCGGCTGCATATGCCTCTGAATGAATATAAGAGATTTCCTTCAGCTTGAGCGAACCCTCGAGAGAAAGAGCATAATCAAGATTTCTGCCAATAAAGAATATATCTCTGTTATCAAATTGCTGTGATGCAAAATACTGAATATCTTCTTTATTCTTTAGAATTTGCTCTATCTTATCTGGAATAAGTCTAAGCTCAGAAAGATATTTTTTATAGTCTGTTTCGGAGATTGTTCCAAGAATATCTCCAAAATAGATTGTAAGAAGATAGACAACTGCAAGCTGTGTGCTATAAGCCTTTGTTGTAGCAACAGCAATTTCAGGACCTGCCCATGTATAAACAACATCATTAGATTCGTTTGCAATAGCACTTCCAACAACATTTACAATAGAAAGAATATAAGCACCATGGCTCTTTGCCTCTCTGAGTGCTGCGAGAGTATCAGCTGTTTCACCGGACTGACTTATTACTATTACAAGAGTTTTATCATCGACAATCGGATTTCTGTAACGGAATTCCGAAGCAACATCAACCTCAACAGGAATTCTCAATGTCTGTTCAAATACATATTTTGCGACAACACCTACATGATATGCAGAACCACAAGCAACTATGCAAATCTTTTTAAAGCTTTTAAACTGTTCAGGTGTAAGGTTTATTTCATCAAAGACAATTCTATTATCTTTGATTCTTGGGTTAATAGTATCACGGAAAGCCTTAGGCTGTTCCATAATCTCTTTAAACATAAATGTTTCATAACCGCCCTTTTCAGCCGCAGAAATGTCCCAATTTATATGCTGAACTTCTTTTTTAACTTCATCTTTATCAGTGTTGATAATCTTAACATCTGAACTTGTAATAATGGCAATTTCATCTGCATCAAGACGATAAATATCTCTTGTCTTTTCAAGAATAGCAGGAATATCACTTGCAATGTAGTTTTCATTCTTGCCAAGTCCGATAATAAGCGGGCTTTCTTTTCTTACTGCAATAATCTGGTCGGGATTATCAAGGCAAATTATGCCAAGAGCATATGAACCGTTTACTTTAGAAAGAACCTTAATGACAGTATCAATAATATCGCCAGTATAATAATAATCCAAAAGCTGTGCTATAACCTCTGTATCTGTTTCAGAGTGGAACTTTACCCCTCTGCGAATAAGATGGTCTTTAAGCTTAATATAATTTTCTATTATTCCGTTGTGAACAACAGCAAATTTACCTGAATCACTCAGATGAGGGTGTGAATTTGCATCTGATGGTTCGCCGTGAGTAGCCCATCTTGTATGGCCTATACCAACAGTACCTTTAACAGCTTTACCACCATCAATCATATCACTAAGAATCTTAAGCTTACCTTTTGCCTTAAAAACATTGAGCTTTTCTCCATCATAAACGCAGATACCTGCTGAATCGTAACCACGATACTCAAGCTTTTCGAGTCCACTTAAAAGGTTAGGAGCCGCTTGTTCATAGCCTATGTATCCAACTATACCACACAAAATAATCCCTCCGGTCTTATCTTAGAATGATGTCCTCACGCTTCGGTCCATTAGAAATCATCTTGAAAGGAACACCGACTGCCTTCTCAGCAAATTCGATATACCTTCTGCAATTTTCAGGAAGCTTATCATATTCCTTAATTCCACGAATATCGCACTTCCAGCCAGGGAGAACCTCAATAATAGGCTTGCATCTCTTAAGCTTTGTTGTTGATGGGAAGTAATCAATTCTTTCGCCGTCAAGCTCATAAGCAACAACAACAGGAATTTCATCAAGATAGCCAAGAGCATCAATAACTGTGAAAGCAACCTGTGTTGCACCTTGAACCTTACAGCCATAACGAGTTGCAACGAGGTCAAGCCAGCCAACTCTTCTTGGACGACCTGTTGTTGCACCGTATTCGCCCTTATCTCCGCCACGCTTACGAAGTTCCTCTGCCTCTTTTTCATCGTGAATTTCGCTTACGAATTCACCTGCACCAACAGAGCTTGAGTATGCCTTAACAACTGTAACAATTTCTTTAATCTCATATGGAGGAATACCGCCTGCACCAACAGCACCGTAACCGGCGATTGTATTTGAAGAAGTAACCATTGGATAGATACCAAAATCAGTATCCTTAAGTGTACCAAGCTGTCCCTCAAGAAGAATATTCTTTCCAGCCTTAACAGCATCATTAACTATATCAAATGTTGAAGCAACATAAGGCTCAAGCTTTTCTTTATATTCCATAAGCTTATTGAAAATCTCGTCAACGCTAAGTTCTTCTTTGTGATAGAGATTCTTAATAGTTAAATTCTTAACCTCAAGAATTTTTTCAAGCTTTTTTCTTAATGAGTCAGTATCATCATAAAGCTCGTTTACCTGAAAACCAATCTTAGCAAATTTATCAGAATAGAAAGGAGCAATACCGGACTTAGTAGAACCAAAGCTTTCTTTTGAAAGTCTTTCCTCCTCATAGCAATCGAAAAGAATATGATAAGGCATTACGATTTGAGCTCTGTCAGATACCAGTATATGCACATTCTTTACACCTTGTTCCTCAAGGCTCTTAAGTTCGTTGATAAAATTATCAACATTCAGTGCAACACCGTTTCCGATAATATTTGTGATATTATCATAGAAAACACCACTTGGAAGCTGATGAAGAGCGAAACGACCATAGTTATTTATGATAGTGTGTCCTGCGTTGCTTCCTCCCTGAAAACGGATAACCATATCTGAATTTGCTGCAAGCACATCAGTTATCTTGCCCTTGCCTTCATCTCCCCAGTTTGCACCAACAATAGCTTTTACCATAATTAAAATCCAACCTTTCATTTTTTGTTGTTAAGGGGCGGAGTGCCTCCGTTGTCAAGTCGTGTAGTCGGTTTTGCTTTGCAAAACCTCGAAATTCTTAACCGACTTATATTTTAAGGGATTTGCCCTTAACCCCCACCAAAGGCTCTGCCTTTGGAAACTGCAAGCCTCAAATAATTTGATTTACAAATAACTTCAACGCGAATAACAATCAATAATTTAACAAAAAAGTCAGAACGCGTCTTGGCTGCGGCGGCTCGCCGCAAAAGGCTTGAGCAAAACTTTTGAGTGTCTTAGAAAAACCTATTAGCAAATTGTAGCGGCGAACTATGTTCGCCCGTTAAATATTTCATCATTCACATCTTCACCATATGCCGACACCCATATGCTTATAAAAACAGTTTTAGAGATATGCACAAAATAGTACATATCTCTTGCACTGTAAGTATTTTTTTATACGTTAATTTCAACCTCTTCAACAGCAATATTCTCATATTCTGCTAAAACAGGTGCTACAACATCATTGAGAAAATCTTCTGTCTGCTGAGGTGCTCTGCCAACATAGTTTTCTGGCTTAAGATGCTCCTCAAGCTCCTCTAAGGTTACACCAAAGATAGGGTCTTTTGCAATCTTCTCAAAGAGATGATTTTCCTTACCCTCTGCTTTGATTTCATAACCGGTTTCAACAGAAAGCTCACGAATACGCTCGTGAAGCTCCTGACGGTCTCCGCCACGCTTTACTGCGTCCATCATAATATTCTCAGTTGCCATAAACGGTAACTCAGAACGCAAACGCTTTTCTATAACCTTATCATAAACTACAAGTCCGTCGCTTACATTAAGATACAAATTAAGAACTGCATCAATAGCAAGGAAGCCCTCAGGTATGCTCAATCTCTTATTAGCCGAATCATCAAGAGTTCTCTCAAACCACTGCGTAGCTGCTGTAATATATGGATTAAGTACATCAACCATAACATATCTTGAAAGTGATGCTATACGCTCCGAACGCATAGGATTTCTCTTATATGCCATAGCAGAAGAACCAATCTGATTTTTCTCGAATGGCTCTTCAATCTCCTTCAAGTGCTGAAGAAGTCTTATATCATTAGAGAACTTTGTAGCACTCTGTGCAATTCCTGCAAGAACATTCAAGATTTGACTATCAAGCTTTCTGGAATATGTCTGTCCTGAAACAGCAAAGCAAGAATCATAGCCAAGCTTTGCAGCAATTCTTCTGTCAAGCTCACGACACTTTTCGTGGTCACCCTCGAAAAGCTCAAGGAAGCTTGCCTGCGTACCTGTTGTACCCTTACAGCCAAGAAGCTTTGCCTTAGAAAGCTGATACCTTACATCTTCGAGGTCCATAAGAAGGTCCTGAATCCAAAGTGTAGCACGCTTACCTACTGTTGTAGGCTGCGCCGGCTGAAAATGTGTAAATGCAAGTGTAGGAAGGTCTTTATATTTTCTTGCAAAGTCGGAAAGTGTGCGGATAACTCCGACAAGCTTTTTCTCAACTATACGCAAAGCCTCTGTCATAATTATAACATCTGTGTTGTCACCAACATAGCAAGAGGTTGCTCCGAGATGGATAATTCCCTTTGCATTCGGGCATTGTACGCCATATGCGTAAACATGTGACATAACATCGTGACGAACCAACTTTTCTCTTTCTTCTGCAACATCATAGTTGATGTCATCAGCGTGTGCTTTAAGCTCGTCAATCTGTTCCTGTGTAATAGGAAGTCCAAGCTCCATTTCGGATTCTGCAAGAGCAATCCAAAGCTTTCTCCATGTTCTGAACTTCTTGTCAGGAGAAAAAAGATATTTCATTTCCTTATCGGCATATCTTGACGAAAGAGGAGATTCATAGGTATCTTTAGCCATAATCTTAAATTCCTTTCACCTTAAAAATACTGAAATCGGCAAATTATTGCTTATCCTTGACAATTTTCTTGTCAAAGTCAACTCCGCCTCTTTCCTTACCTTCAAGTAATTTTTGAGGTATTTCTGTTGGGTATTTTCCAGTAAAGCAAGCGGTACAAATACCATTTGCTTTATTCAAAAGCATCTGTGAAAGCTTATCCGCCGGCAAATAGCCAAGAGAATCCGCTCCACTGATTTTGCAAATCTCATCAACAGTATGTTTGCAGGCAATAAGCTCGCCCTTAGACGGAATATCTGTTCCGTAATAACAAGGCCAAGTAAATGGCGGTGAACTTATACGGAGGTGAACCTCCTTAGCGCCTGCTTTTCTAAGCATAGTCACTATTCTATCGCAGGTTGTGCCACGAACGATAGAGTCGTCTATCATAACAACTCTCTTGCCCTTAACACTTGTAAGAAGTGGATTAAGTTTAAGGCGAACACTCTTTGCACGCTCCTGCTGCGTCGGCTTAATAAATGTTCTGCCGATATAGTTATTCTTAACGATTCCCTTTTCATAAGGGATTCCTGATTCTTCGCTATATCCGATAGCGGCATCTATTCCCGATTCAGGAACACCGATAACCAAATCAGCGTCAACCGGGAACTCTCTTGCAAGAATTCTTCCAGCCTCTTTACGAGATTCATAAACGCCGATTCCATCAATTATAGAGTCTGTTCTTGCGAAATAAATATACTCAAAAACACAAAGAGATTTCTTGCTTTCCTTAGGGCAGTTATCTTTGATTGAGGTAATACCTCTATCGTCAACAACAACAATTTCGCCAGGCTCAATATCTCTTACAAATTCTGCACCCGCTGCATCCAATGCACAAGATTCAGAGGCAAAAACATAAGAGCCTTCAAGCTTACCCATACATAGCGGTCTGAAACCATGAGGGTCGCGAGCCGCAATGAGCTTTCTCGGACTCATAACCAATAATGAGTATGAGCCGTCAAGCTGTTTCATAGCCGCACTTACAGCAGCCTCAACAGAATGTGAATGAACACGCTCTCTTGCAATCAAATAAGCGATTACTTCGGAATCGATTGTTGTCTGAAAAATTGCCCCACGATGTTCAAGCTCTTTACGAATCTCAACAGCGTTAGTAAGGTTGCCGTTATGAGCGATAGCAAGAACACCCTTAACATATCTCATTACAAGCGGTTGAGCGTTTTCAGGAACGCTTCCTCCTGCGGTTGAATATCTGACATGAGCAACGGACATCTGACCTTCAAGCGAAGCCAAAGTTTCCTTAGAAAATACTTCGCTTACAAGTCCCATATCCTTATGATAGCTGATTACGCCTCTGTCGTTGACGGCAATTCCGCAACTCTCCTGACCTCTGTGCTGTAAAGCAAGAAGTCCGTTATATGAAGCATAAGCCGGGTTTATAGCACCATCACTGTATACTCCGAAAACACCACATTCTTCGTGCAGTTCCTCAGAGAAACAGTTTGAAAATTTGCTACTGTCCAAAAGGTTTCACCGTCCTGTTAGCATTATAAAATTGTTTTCAAAAAAATTATGCAAGACCGATTCTTCTCATCATCTCAGCATAAGCTTCTTCTACACCGCCCATATCTCTGCGGAAACGGTCCTTATCGAGCTTCTCGTGTGTCTTAATATCCCAGAAACGGCAAGTATCAGGAGAAATCTCATCAGCAAGTATAATCTTATCGTGGAACTTACCAAACTCAAGCTTAAAGTCGATAAGCTCGACGCCTACGCTTGCAAAGAATTCTTTCATATAGTCGTTTATTTTATAAGCCATATCGCTGATAACATCAATTTCTTCCTGAGTTGCGATACCGCAAGCAATAGCCTGTGAATTGTTAATCATAGGGTCGCCAAGCTCGTCGTTCTTATAAGAAAACTCAAGGATTGGGCATTTAAGCTCCATACCTTCCTCAAGGCCGAGCTTCTTTGCGAGGCTGCCTGCTGCCTTGTTACGAATAATAACTTCGAGAGGAACGATAGAAACCTTCTTAACGATAGTTTCTCTGTCGCTGATTTCCTCTACGAAATGTGTTTCGATGCCTTTTTCTGCAAGAAGTTTGAACATAAAGTTAGACATCTTATTGTTAACTACGCCCTTACCTCTGATTGTGCCCTTTTTAAGACCATTAAAAGCAGTAGCGTCGTCCTTATATTCTACCATACAGTAATCAGGATCGTCCATTGCATAAACCTTTTTTGCCTTGCCTTCGTAAATAAGCTCTTTCTTTTCCATATTCAAAGTCCTCCAAACTTAAATTGACAAAATAAAAAAATCATACGCATATATTATACTTCATTTCGACGATTTAAGCAAGAGCCAGAAAGACGATTTCTTTTTTCTATAATTTTGCATAATTTTTTCAAAAAATTTCATATTTGCTCATATTATTATCAAAAATCTATGCTTTTGCAGTGTTATTTTGAATGATTTACTATAATTTTTGCCAAAAATACATAGTCATTTGTGTATAACTTGACAAAATTTTATTAGTTTATTATATTTTTACAATTTTTATTTGATTTATGGAAAATTATATGATAAAATATGCAAGGTATTAAGGAAGATATTCATACAAATTGTTTGACAAATTAAAATCGAGCAATTTTTCTTCTTTAGATACTTGCAAATTTAATCTTCAAAATAAGGAAGTGGCTTCAATGTCATATGTAAGTGAACAACTTGAAAAAATTAAGGCAAAGAACCCTGCTCAACCTGAATTCATTCAGGCAGTAACTGAGGTTCTTAATTCTCTCGAACCAGTTTTCGAGCAGAATCCTAAGTATCAGGAAAATGCTATCATTGAAAGAATTACAGAGCCTGAAAGACAGCTCATGTTCAGAGTTGCTTGGGTTGACGATAACGGTAAGACACAGGTAAACCGTGGCTTCCGTATCCAGTTCAACAGCGCTATCGGTCCTTACAAGGGCGGTCTTAGACTTCACCCATCAGTAAACCTTGGTATCATTAAGTTCCTCGGTTTCGAGCAGATTTTCAAGAACTCCCTCACAGGTCTTCCAATCGGCGGCGGCAAGGGTGGTTCTGACTTCGACCCTAAGGGTAAGAGCGACCGTGAAATCATGGCTTTCTGCCAAAGCTTCATGACAGAGCTTTATAGACACATTGGTCCTGATACTGACGTTCCTGCTGGTGACATCGGTGTTGGCGGTCGTGAAATCGGCTACCTCTTCGGTCAATATAAGAGAATTCGCAACGCTTATGAAGGCGTTCTCACAGGTAAGGGACTTAACTACGGTGGTTCCCTTGCAAGAACAGAGGCAACAGGCTACGGTCTTCTTTACCTCACAAAAGAAATGCTCAAGCAAAACGGCATTGATATTGCCGGCAAGACAGTCTGTATCTCCGGTGCTGGTAATGTTGCTATTTACGCTACACAAAAGGCACAGCAGATGGGTGCTAATGTTGTTACTCTTGCTGATTCAACAGGTTGGGTATACGACAAGGACGGCATCGATGTTGCTGCCGTTAAGGAAATCAAGGAAGTTAAGCGTGCAAGACTTTCTGAGTATACAAAGTATCGTCCAAACGCAGAGTATCATGAGGGCAAGTTCCTCTGGACAATTCCTTGTGATGTTGCTCTTCCATGCGCAACACAGAACGAGCTTGATGTTGAGGGCGCACAGAACCTTATCAAGAACGGCGTAAAGGCTGTTGCTGAAGGTGCTAATATGCCTACAACACTCGAAGCTACAAAGATGTTCCAGGATAACGGCATACTCTTTGCTCCAGGCAAGGCTGCTAATGCAGGTGGTGTCGCTACTTCTGCACTCGAAATGTCACAGAACAGCCAGAGACTTTCTTGGACATTCGAAGAAGTGGACGCTAAGCTCGAAGGCATTATGGTTAATATCTTTACAAATATCGCTGCTGCTGCTGAAAAGTATGGTCATAAGGGCGATTATGTAATGGGCGCTAACATTGCAGGCTTCGAGAAAGTTGCAGACGCTATGATTGCACAGGGTGTATATTAATAGCATAGCAAATCTCATAAACTAAATTACTCCTATCCCTTTCTATAAAAATACAATGCCCCGGATATTGTCGGTACTCATGCCAAACAATATTCGGGGCATTTTTATGTGCTGGCAAAATAATTTAACCGAAAAATTTTCAACCCCCTTCCCTAATATAAATCTAAATAAAAACATCACTTTATAACTACGACTTTTCACTCTAAAATATTCTATTTTAATCTTTACCATAACTTAAAACAGCAACAGAACTTCAAAATTGCTCTGTTGCTGTTTATTTGCATCAAAAAAGGAAACCCTCTTAGGATTTCCTTTTTGATTTATATTAAAATTATTTATTGTTCTTGATGTATTCGTCAATAGCCTTAGCAGCGCTCTTACCTGCACCCATAGCAAGAATAACAGTAGCTGCGCCTGTAACTGCGTCGCCGCCGGCATAAACGCCTTCACGAGTTGTAAGACCGTCTTCACCGTCTGTAACGATACAGCCATGCTTATTTGTATCAAGACCAGGTGTTGTGCTTCTGATAAGTGGGTTAGGACTTGTACCGATAGACATAATCATTGTATCTATATCAAGAGTAAGCTCGCTGCCCTCTTTAACGACAGGACGACGACGACCGCTCTCATCAGGTTCGCCAAGCTCCATTTCTACACACTTCATACCGCATACATTGCCGTTTTCATCACCGAGAACTTCAACAGGGTTTGTAAGCGTCTTAAAGATGATGCCCTCTTCCTCAGCGTGTTCAACTTCCTCTTTTCTTGCAGGAAGTTCATTCATACTACGGCGATATACTATATAAACATTTTCTGCACCAAGTCTTTTTGCGCTTCTTGCTGCGTCCATAGCAACATTACCGCCACCAACAACGGCAACATTCTTAGAGTGCTTGATAGGTGTCTTGGAATCTTCCTTATAAGCTTTCATAAGGTTAATTCTTGTAAGGAATTCATTTGCAGAATAAACTCCGTTAAGACTTTCACCGGGGATATTCATAAAGCGTGGAAGTCCTGCACCACTTGCAATATAGACAGCCTCATTGCCCATCTCGAAAAGTTCATCAATAGTAAGAATCTTACCGATAACCATATTTGTTTCTATATCTACACCAATAGCCTTGAGGTTGTCGATTTCTTTCTGAACAATTTCCTTAGGAAGTCTGAATTGTGGAATACCGTAACTAAGAACGCCACCTGCTACATGGAGTGCTTCATAAACGGTAACCTTATAGCCAAGTTTTGCAAGGTCGCCTGCAGCTGTAAGTCCACTTGGACCTGCACCAATGATAGCAACCTTATGACCATTCTGCTCCGGAACTGTTGGAGTAGCAGTAGCGTGCTCACGATGATAGTCAGCAACAAATCTTTCAAGACGGCCGATACCAACGCTCTCGCCCTTGATACCTCTTACGCACTTACCCTCGCACTGGTTCTCCTGTGGGCAAACACGACCGCAAACAGCCGGCAATGCACTTGAAGCGGAGATAATCTCAAAAGCACCTTCCATATCTTCATTAGCAACTCTCTCAATGAATGCAGGAATGTCAATAGCAACAGGGCAAGCACTTCTGCAAGGCTTCTTAGGGCAATTAAGGCAACGCTTTGCCTCTTCTACTGCCATTTCATATGTATAGCCGAGAGCAACCTCTTCAAAGTTATTTCTTCTTACTTCTGGGTCCTGAACAGGCATAGGACATTTGTTAGGACTCATATTTCTCTTGACTGCCATATTATTTGACCTCCTTTTTGAATAAGTTGCATGAAGCCTCACGCTGATGAGCCTCGAACTCTTTATACATTGTTCCACGCTTCATAGCCTCATCAAAGTCTACGAGATGACCGTCAAAATCCGGACCGTCAACGCAAGCAAATTTTGTTTCTCCACCAACAGTCAAACGGCAGCCGCCGCACATACCTGTGCCGTCAACCATAATTGGGTTCATACTTACAACTGTTTTAATATCATATTTCTTAGTGAGCTGGCAAACAAATTTCATCATTATTAATGGACCAATAGCAATAACCTCATCATACTGGTTACCCTCTTTGATAAGCTCTTCAAGAGCGTTTGTTACAAGTCCCTTTGTGCCATAGCTTCCGTCATCTGTCATCATGCAAAGCTTATCACTATTCTGCTTAAATTCGTTCTCAAGAATAACAAGGTCTTTATTACGGAAACCTACTATGCTGTGAACCTCACAGCCAAGATGATGAAGTTTCTTAGCAATAGGAAAAGCAATCGCACAACCTACGCCACCGCCTACGACAGCAACCTTCTTAAGTCCGTCAGTGTGGCTTGGAATTCCGAGAGGGCCTACGAAATCATGAATATAATCTCCAGCCTCAAGAGTATCAAGCTCCATAGTAGACGCACCAACAATCTGATAAATAATTGTAATAGTGCCTGCTTCTCTATCATAATCAGCGATAGTAAGAGGGACACGCTCGCTGTCTTCCTTTGTACGGAAGATGATAAACTGACCAGGTTCAGCCTTTTTTGCGATAAGCGGAGCAGAAACGACCATCTTTGCAACAGTCGGATTCAAGTGCTGCTTTTCGACTATTTTAAACATTTTATTTCATCCTTTCAAATAATTAAGGTAACTTTTACATTATACAACAAAATAATCTGCTTGTCAAAAGAATGTTAAGGGATTTATAATTTATAATAACCCTCTGCATAGCAATGCGTACAAGGTGAAAAATACCCTGTACGCATATAAAATATAAAATTTTCTGTTTGAATAATCAGAAATCTATATCCTTATCATAATATACTGCAACGAGGAGCTTTTCCATTTCTTCCTGTGTAGGAATTCTTGGGTTAGAGCCTGTGCAAGCATCTGCAATAGCATTCTTTGCTGTTTCAGGAAGCTTATCCATAAATTCCTTCTCGTCAATAATGCTTTCGTCAGCTTTAATTCCGCCAGGGCCATAATTCTTGATAGCCTGTGGAATATTAAGCTGGTCATTCATTGAGCGAAGTTCTGCGATAAGTGCGCCGACAAGTTCTTCTGTGCTTTCGCCCTTGAGGTCGATAAATCTTGCAATTTCTGCGTAACGCTCAGCAGCTTCTTCATTCTTTGAGTTATATTTAATAACCTTAGGAAGATACATAGCGTTTGCACAGCCATGAATAATATGACCGCCTGAGAAAGCTGCGCCTGTCTTATGAGCCATAGAGTGAACTATGCCAAGAAGTGCATTCGAGAAAGCCATACCTGCAAGACATTGTGCGTTATGCATTGTATCTCTTGCTATCATATCGCCGTCATAAGACTTTTTGAGGTTATTATGAATGAGCTTGATTGCATGAAGTGCAAGCGGGTCTGTGTAATCACAATGTAAAGTTGAAACATAAGCTTCGATTGCGTGCGTCATAGCGTCCATACCTGTATGAGCTGTAAGCTTCTGAGGCATTGTCTCTGCAAGTGCAGGGTCAACGATTGCAACATCAGGTGTGATATTGAAATCAGCAAGCGGATACTTAATACCCTTTTTATAATCTGTAATAACACTGAAAGCAGTAACCTCTGTCGCTGTACCCGAAGTAGACGGAATAGCGCAGAATTTAGCCTTTGTACGAAGTGTTGGGAAACTAAAAGGTGTAATCAAGTCCTCAAAACTTGTATCCGGATATTCGTAAAATACCCACATAGCTTTTGCCGCATCAATAGGAGAACCGCCGCCCATTGCAACAATCCAATCAGGCTTAAATTCTGCCATAGCCTTTGCACCACGCATAACTGTATCAACGCTTGGGTCCGGCTCAACATTCTCGAAAAGCTGAACCTCCATTCCTGCTTCTTTAAGGTAATCAACTGCCTTATCAAGGAAACCGTTACGCTTCATAGAGCCACCACCGACAACAACGATAGCCCTCTTTCCTGTTAATGATTTAAGTTCTTCGAGAGAACCCTTTCCATGATATAAATCTCTTGGTAAAGTAAATCGTGCCATTGTTAAGATACCTCCATTATTTTAGTATTTATTATGAAATATTTTGAACCGCTGATAAGTTGTAATTAACTAATAAAAGTATGTAACAAAGTTTAAACTTATTCAGCAATTCTTCTAATTGGAATTATAACGCATAGCATACTTCAATGTCAACATTTTTCATCAAATTTAAATAAAAATATAGAATTTCTGAAATTCAAATGCTATAATACCTATATATTTTAAACAATTAAGGAATTGATAAGATATGAAATTTACCCAAAGATTAGCGTTGAAAGAGGATTTGCAAGAAATAAGCAATATGTTTAAAGCTGCAATAAAGCTTATGGAATCTCAAGGTATACATCAATGGGATGAAATATATCCAAATGAAGCTATTCTTTACGATGATATTTTAAAGAAGCAACTCTATTTATGCTTTCTTGACAATAATCTCGTATCAGCTTTTGTCCTTAATAATGAATTTGATAAAGAATATGATTCCGCAGACTGGAAATATACCAATTGCAAATATATTATCGTACACAGACTTTGCGTAAATCCGGAAATCCAAAACAAAGGCTTTGGCAACAAGACAGTTAGTCTTATAGAAAACATTGCTTTAAAAAACGGTTTTGAAGCAATTCGTCTTGACTGTTTCACCGGAAATCCTTTTGCATTTAAACTTTATCAAAAGCTTGGATATGCAGTAAAAGGCTACGCAAATTTCAGAAAAGGGAAATTTTATCTTATGGAAAAATCTATTAAAAAAACTTGACAAAACAACTGTTCGCTGATATAATTTTAATGTTGGTGCGTTAATGCCAACTCCCCTTGCTCGCAATATGTTTGCGGGCCACAAGACCAAAAGGAGGTGCAGTAAATATGGCAGTAATCAATTCTTATGAAGCTGTTATTGTAATTTCTCTCAAGCTTGGCGAAGAGGGTATTGCTGAAACAATCGCAAAGTTCAAGGATATAGTTTCTAAGAACGGTACTCTCGAGAATGTTGACGAGTGGGGCAAGAGAAGACTTGCTTACGAAATCAACAAGGAAACTGAGGCTTATTATGTTCTCTTTGATTTCAAGAGCGAAGCTGAGTTCCCTGCAGAGCTTGACCGTGTCCTTATGATTACAGACGGTATTCTCCGTTCTATGATCATTAAGAAGGAAGCTTAAGGAGGAAGACCTAATATGTTAAATGTAGCTTGTATCATGGGCAGGCTTACAGCAGACCCAGAGCTTCGTTATACTCAAGGCAACACAGCAGTGGTTAGAATCACTCTTGCTTGCAACAGACCTACAAGAGCCGGTGCAGAAGAACAGACTGATTTTATAGATGTCACTGCTTGGGGCAAAACTGCGGAATTTGTCAGCAGATATTTCCACAAAGGTCAGCTCGTTGCCGTTGACGGCTCTATCAGAACAGGCTCTTATACTGATAAACAAGGTATTAAGAGAAGAACATTTGAAATTTGGGCTAATAACTGTCACTTCGCAGAGCCTAAGTCAGCTCGTTCTAATGATAACGGCTATCAGAGTGGATATAACGACAGCGGATACTCAAGACAGGATAATGCTCCGGCTACATCTTATTCAACAGGAAATACGGATGCCTTTGAAGAGATTCCGACAGACGATGATCTTCCCTTCTGATTTAATCCTAAACACATCTTATCCTATATAAAGGAGGAATTACAATGGCTGAAAGAACCGAAAGAGATAACCGCAGAGGCGGTCGCAAAGGTCGTAAAAAGGTTTGTGCATTCTGCGTAGATAAAGTTGATGTAATCGACTATAAGGATATTGCAAGACTTCGCCGTTTTATTTCTGAAAGAGCGAAGATTCTTCCTCGCAGAGTAACAGGTACTTGTGCACATCATCAGCGTGAGCTTACAGTTGCTATTAAGCGCGCTCGTTATCTTTCACTTTTACCTTACACAAGCGACTGATAAAAGCTTTTGCCGATACTGCTTTGCGGTGTCGGCTTTTTTATATCTAAAATTAGGGGGAACAGACTATGACATATACATATAGAACTCGTGGTGTTTGTTCAAGAAGTATAACTTTCGACATGGATGAAAACCATATTGTTACAAATATCAGCTTTGAAGGTGGTTGTAACGGTAACACCAAAGGTATTGCCTCTCTTGCCGAAGGTATGAAAGCCGAAGATATTATAAATAAATGTCAGGGTATTCGCTGTGGCATGAAATCAACTTCATGTCCTGACCAGCTAACCGAGGCAATTAAACTTGCACTACAAAAATAAATTATAAAAACTAAAAGGCGTATAGCATTAAAACAAAATTGTTTATGCTATGCGCCTTTATTATCTTTAAGAAAGATTACTCTTCCCTACCTCATATTAAATTTTAATCATCTAAAAAGATATTTTTCTTCTTTCTGCCACGCTTCTTTTTTGGAGCTCTTGGCGGAAGATATTTGACATCTGCTCTTTCAAGAAGTTCAAGTTCTTTCTTTGGAATCTCTACTGGCTTTGCAACAACATCTCGGGTTTTTGATTTGCGTCTGAATTTATAAATATTGTCTGTAAGGTCATCAAGAAATGCCATAGCTTCTTCTCTTTTTCCTTCATCAAGAGAACGAATTCTAAGAAGAATCTCAGCTTCAAAATTAGCCTCAGAAAATTTCTCTTCATCATCATTGTCAAGCTTATCATTAAGTTTCTTGAAATTTGAATCGCTGACATATTTTCCGGTTTCAGTATTACAACCTGAAAGCAAATCAAAGAAATCTACATGAAATATTTTTGAAAGTCTAATAAGGGTTTCGATATCAGGTGTTGTTTTTCCTGTTTCATAGTAAGTATAGCTTGAACGCTCCAAACCAAGCAAATCTGCAACATCTTGTTGTGTAAGTTTGCATTCACTTCTGTAATACTTTAGCCAATACGATATAACATTATACATTATTAGCGACCTCCTTTTATTTATTTGAAATTATAACATACTATTTTTTAAATTACACTACCTTGTGAAAGATTTCCACAAAGGTCTAATACTTTTAACTATCATTTATAAAGCTATCAATTTATATTATTTCGCCCTTGACAATATACATATCAATCGTGTATAATAATTATCGATATTTATGCTTGTGTAGCACAGTTGGTAGTGCAGCTCATTCGTAATGAGCAGGTCACAGGTTCAAGTCCTGCCACAAGCTCCAGATTTTCCCCTTGAACACTGCGTTCGAGGGGATTTTTATTTTATTTAGAATTAATGAAATGCAGCAATTTGGTGTTTATTTGGTGTTTATGGATTAAAAATAAAAAAATCCCGCCCACCTATAGCCATAAAAAGCTAACGGGAGCGGGATAATTATTTTTTATTTCACTCTAATCTTCTGCCCGACATAGATTAAATCTCTGTTTTTGATATTGTTAAGCGATACAAGCTTGTCTACGGTTGTGTTGTATCTGTATGCGATGTAGCTAAGTGTGTCGCCACTCTTAACTGTATAATAAACTTTATCCGATTTTACAGTCGAAGTTGTGCCGACCTTAGCAGTATAATCTAAGCATATCCAACCGCCATACTTGCCAACATAACCCCAGTTGCCTGATACCTTGCTTACTGTTGCCACAGTCCCGCATTTTAGGGCAGTAATTATGTTGTAGTTTGTACCTGCCCCCTTGCGTACATTAAGCCCTGCCTGTGCTGTAACCTTGACGGAGTAATCCGTTTTTTTAACATTGCTTGGCTTTGTAGCCGGCTTAGTTGTTGACGGTTTGGTAGATGTCTTAGAAGTTACTATATCATCATACATATAGTTCATATCCACCTCTCCGCTGACGCCATTAACCTTACCAACCCAGCTTATTGCCAAGTACCGCAATCACGCCCCGCAGAGCTTGCACCTGGATAAGCAAGCCACAGATAATACTTACTAAGTTCGCTGTAATTATATCTGTTATTGATATAATCGTAGTTAGCATATAATACCGGTGTATATCCTGCTGACTTAACACGCTCAAGAAATGCCTTAGCACACGCTGTAAGGCTTGCTCTTGTATGTACTACTCCCTGCTGACGGCAATAGCGGAGAGTGTCCTCCTCAATGTCATAAGCAATAAATTTACAGCCCTTGTATTCTTTTGCAAGCTTAATAGCGAAATCCGCTTCTTGCTTTGCCGCTTCTGCATTTACGCAGTATGCAAAGTGATATATTCCGAACGGAACATTATACTTTGTACAGCCGTTTGCGTTGTTACGATATTGTACGTCTACTTGGTCAGGAGATTCCGAACCAAGACCACAGCGAATAATTGCAAAGTCTACTTCTTTGCTTGCCTTACTCCAATCAATTTTGCCATTAGCATATGATATATCAATACCTTTTAATTTTGTTGCCATAATAAAACTTCCTTTCATTGTTTAATCCATTCACCTAAGTGCAAAATATAAAGCTCTTTTGTGTCTGTACACCAAGCTGTGCTGCCGTCCTCTGCATTGTTTATCAACTTAAGCTTGTCCAAGTCCGCACTCTTGAGTATGTACTCCTTGATGTTGTAAAATCTGTTACCAACTTGTCTAATGCTGCCTAAATCACTCATAGTCACCCTCCTCTGCTACTGATTCAGCTTTAATTTTCTGATATTCTTCCTCATCAATCTCAATAAAATCTTCTGCTTTAAGCGACTTTGCTAGATAGATTTCGCCCTCGTAGACCTCGTTTGTATTAACATTTTTGAGATGTTTGCCCTCACTCGGTGCGAGCTTAACTACCGTTACTTTTGATGTTGTCATATTATCACTCCTTATTTATGCCAAAGTCCAGTTTTTATCGGTGGCTATCGCTTTTTGCTCATCTGATAGCTTTTTTAGATTAGTTGCGCCAAGCGTAAGCGTGTATGCTGTTTGCCCTGTACGGTCGGCAAGTGCTGTAAACATTGCTACAAGCGTATCTACGCTATATTTTGTACTCGACGACAGGTCAAGACCGTTACAGTTGAAGTTATCACCGAGAGTAACATTAGTGAGTTTTGAGCAGTTGGTAAATACTCCTGCGCTGATTATTGTAACAGTATTAGGTATCGTAATATCGGTGAGTGCTACACAACCGTAAAATGCACTACCTTTAATAGCTGTGACACCTACAGAAATAACAACACTTTTAAGCTTCGAGCATGAACTAAATGTAGTTGCTTCTATACTTGTTATATTATTAGGTATCGTTATACTTATAAGATTTTTACAAGCATTAAACACTCCCTGTCTTAACATAGTCCACTCAGACGGCACGACAAACTCCGTAACAGTACCTGTTAGTACACTCTCGTATAGATTAGCCTGTTCTTTGTATTTATCTGCCTCTTGCTCTGACTGCTTGATTTTGCAGTACATTACAATGTCTTTTAGGTCCATATCAATCACCCTTTTTTATTTGCTTATAGATTTGATTTGCATAAACGCTTGCTCCAGCACAGAGAATACCTTGCGTAATTGCTGCAAAGATTGCAGTCCAAACATCTTGTGTTGATATTATTTGAGTAACAGACAACAAATATATTGCCGAAAGAATCACTCCACTTGCACCGAGAATCAACGGAATAAATTTGTCTGGAAGTGAAATCTTTTTAAGTGCTATACCAATTAGATAAAGCACAGGGATAAGTATCATAAGTTCAGGTTTTATAAAATCAGTTATATTCAATGTAATCTCTCCTTTTCCAAATCATTTATCCTGTGGTTAGCGACTTTGATTTCTTCATCAATAACGGCTGCACGCTGTTCAAGCTTGTATGTTCTGTCAATGACTTGATTATGTTTATCTACTTTTTCTTCAAGCTTTTTCAGCCTATAGAGCGTTAGCCTACTTCCACCAAAAGTGCCGGCAAGAGAGCCTATCAGAGCAAGTAGAGCCGATAAAACTGTTGAATCCATATTATCACTCCTTAACTTTAATCAATGTATTAGTATCAAACGCAAAATATCTTAAGTTATCAATCAGCAAAATATTTTTTGCCACAACATTCGAGCAATCGCACACATTTTTCATATCGTGTTCCGCAACATCGCTTTTAAACAGCACCTTACTCTCTATAATTTCAACATCGTCACCCCTTGAGTAATTCAAGCGGTTCACGCTTATCTTATAAACCTCATTTTTGTTGCTCTCGTCCGTCCTCAAAAGTTCTGCCGATAATGCCGGCTTTGACGCAGCCGGTTCATTTGGAATTAACGATACGACATTAAAACCATTTTCATGATAAGAAAAAACATTGTAACTGTAACTATTTGTCATATCAGAATTATAGTTTCCAAATATCATAGCTATTGCGTTATCATTCGATACGAAAATCATTTTCCAAGTTCTTGTTGCCACAGCATCAATGTTATAAAGTGTATTACTGTAATATACCTTTGCACCGTTTGTAACGGTATCGTTTACAACCTGTTCCATATACCAATAATTTACCGACTGAGATTTTGCTTCTCTGGCAAATCTTAGCTTATAGCAATTATTGACATTGAGAGCTATTCTGATTTGATGTGATGTGTCCTCGTTTGCAAACTCTGTGTCAATGTCTGTTTCGCAAACTATTCTGCTGTCGGCGGCAGTAAGTTCATTAACAACAGTTTTTATAAAGTCCTTCTCCGTGCCGTATATGCTTATTGATTTATTTATGTAACTCATTCTGTTCCCTCGCTTTCATATTTTACTGAAATTGGATATAGTCTTACATTGCTAAAACACAAATTTGTTACCACATCATCAATCATATAGCCCATATCAATACCTATATATACTTTGTCAGATGTAGCTGTAAACTCGACTGTATAATGTTTTGCGGTATCCGTTGCTGTACCGTCTAAAGCTGTTTTCGCAACAACTCCGGGCATTTTTAGCAGTTCTGTTCTGTCAGGTTCGCTCGTCGAGATAAAGGCATAAGCCTTATCACTGCCATAACTACAGGTAAAACCTGTCGAAGTTTTAAAATTGAACTCAAACGAATACATATTGCCTGCAACAGTGTCAAACATCAAATAAATATGCTCGTAGCCACTGCCGCCCTTGTATGTTATATCGTTAATACCGTCATTATAATTGTTATCGAACTGTGGAAAGCTTTCTATATTCTTAGACCAATTCGATAAATTTTGTTGGTCAGAACTAAGTATATTTTCGCCTTTTGTAGTTTTGCGTCTGTATACTTTTGATACCGTTTTACTAAAATCATAAGCATACATCAATGCAACAGTTTTATGGTCACTTTTGCCGCCCGTTGGCTTACAGAGCTTGCCTGATAGACTGTTGAACTTATTGAGTTTGCCCGATAGATTCTGTACTCGCTTTACCTGTCCTTTTAGCTCCATTATGTAGCCTCCTTTGCTGTAATAGCTTTACATATGTAAAACTCATCACAAGGCACTATCATATAATAATCGCCGTCTGCAGTCTGTAAGCCAACATCAAAGTAATATCTCCCAAACGCCAGTTGGGCTGTGTCTGCTGGCGTAAGTTTAATAGTACAAATACCGTCAACAATATCTGCGGAAGTAAGCGTTTTTACTATGTTATAATCGCTGTTTTCTGCATTTTCTTTGACGCCGAATATGATTTTTTCGCCGGCTTGAAGTGTGTATTGTTCGCCGCTCTCGTCCTCAATGTTCAAGTTAAAATCGTTTGTTGTGCCTCTGATTATGTTAATCATTTAATCACCCCTATTCACTATATCCCCAAGCGTGCAAGCCGTTTCCGAGGTCAATATCCGTTACATTATGCCCAAAGAGCTGATTGCAAGTAAAGTTATTGCTTAAATTTAAGCCGCCCTCCTCTGTATATCTAAGCTTATTTACATATACTTTTTGACTTTTGTCATACACGCTCCAAGTCATTGCGTCGCCGTCTATCAAGTCAAATGTAAGACCATACTGCCCAGTATCGCCGCCACGAATACCTATTTGACCTATCTCAGTATCACCACGCCAAAATTTTATGCCGTCTTTGCTTACTGTCATAAGCTTGTTACCGCCGCTGTTATTAACCGTGATAGTATTATTTACACTGTCTAATTTCATTGTTCCATCATCAGACACAAGCACGCCGTTTTCCATTTTCCAACCAGCAATAGAGCCTATTGTAGCAATAATTTTAATGCCTTGTAAGACACCTGTTGTGATACAATCTGCAACGATAGCGCCGTCCATAGTCATAGCAAGCGGAAAAGGACCATCATAGCCATTGCTACTAAATCCCAAGCCATTCACATTAAATCGCCATATCTTCGTTGCTGTATTTATATCTGGTGTATTCATAATAAGTAATTCTGACGGCTTTTCAGACGGATTTAATACAACATATCCGCCATTCGCACCTGTAATTAATGCCGTTGCGGTTTCTATTGCTTTTTGCCAAACACTTGGCTGTTTATCTACGGTTGTGCTTATCTGATTAATTTTCGTAGTATTATCAATGAGCTTTCTTGAGATTTTTTCAGGCGAGGTTGAAAGAGTAACAGTGTTGTTGAGCGGTTCGTTTGGATATTCTTTAATTTCAACAACTGTATGCTCAAGGCGTTTATTTCTTCTGCGGTCAATAAGTGTAATTACACTGTTAAGCCTTATGTAAAATTCAGAATATTCTATCTTATTAAGCCTTGCAAGGTCGATAATTTCACACACATAAGACCGTTCCGGCAGAGCTAATTCTTTTAGCTTTTCCTGAGCGTCCGCAAGTAAACTTTCAGCCTTCGTATATCTTTCATCTCTCCAAACGGTTGCAATAACCTTATTGCTATAAGAGTTATTATCAATATATTCTTTTCCGTTGTTAATTTTGGCAAAAGATAACCCGTCTTTGCCATAAGCATAAAGACGGGTAGCAAAACCACTTGAAGAACCTTTGAAAGTCAGCTCTTTCAAGTTTAGTTCATCGCTGAAAAATACATTATTTGCAAGTGTTGTTGGAACGGAAACATTAAGTATTTTGTGTATATTATCTACATCAAAAGATACATTGTACATAGTTTTATTTGTACAATTATTAACAATATCAAGTGGTGTAACATCTGTTAAATCAAAACTGCGTTTTGCAGTAACAAGGCCTGCACCTACCACACTCCAGCCTGTGCCGTCAAGTGCCGTAGACATAGCTTGAGCAAAGCTTATAGTATCATACTTAAAGGTGCTGAATATCTTGCCTTTTAGCTCATCAAGGTCGATTTCAGCATTAACAGTAGCTGTTGTTCTGCGTTCATTTATACTCTTGATGTTGTAATATGTACCATCGTATTCAATGCGTTCTTCTTCAGCTATCAGGCGATATTCTGAATTTTGCGGTGATATATCAAACTGCATTGTTTTACTGCCGCCAAGCGATGATGTTATACACCAATTTGATATGCACGATAGCGGATAAACTTTCCCTCCGCTGTATAATTTCATTGCTTTCATAATTCACCTCATATAAATGTAGGATAATATTCAGTCACGAACTCAACTTTTACCGGTGTAGAATGTTGAGCTATGTATGTGTTTTTGCCCGGGCGTAATTTTGGAAATTCTACAACATTGGAATCTCCGAAAGCGTTAAACCCGTTTTTTGTAACCTTGCAATTTATACCGTCAAGCATAATAACATCTCCTGAATTAACCTTATCCATAGAGTAAGAAACCGAATCAGAACCATATGACATAATAAATTGAAGCCTTGTATTATCGCTGCACCCTGTGATAGTTGCTGTTATTCTGCAATCTGTATCAACTGTTGATGAGCAGTGTAGTTCCGAACCTTTTATAGTCGCTAATGATAAATGCCTTATGCCTGTGAATGAATATGTAACTTCAAGGCAATTACCATCAAAGCTTTCATTACTTATCGAATTAAGTACGCACCTGTAAAAATATCCGTCTGGCAACGATATATCAACGACATTTCCGAACAGAAGATTATCGAATCTTGATTTTTGCAACGCTACTGTGTGCATTTTAGCGAGCATACCATTTTGCTGTGTTTGAGGTTTAAAAACAAGTACGGTACTTATAGCTCGTTGTCCGTAGTCAGTATGAAAAAGCTTAGGGAAATTAGCATTATAGCTTGTGCCTGTTGCTATTGTTAATTCAGTACCGCCAATACTAAAACTTAATAGCCTGGCACCGTATTCTGCAATGTTATTATTATCAATCATCATTTCAACCAAGTTTATCACCCCTTTATAAATGCCAGTTCCTCATCAATATAAGGTACCGTAGCCACCGCAAACTCTCTGCCGTCAATGTTTATGTGAGTTGTTATATTTCCGCTTGCTTTTACAGAGTTGTTACTATCTGATTGAGTATCATAGTTATTAGCATTTTTTGTTGCTACACTTAAACCTATCTCTCCTGCTTGTGCAAATACTGCTGTTTTCAGCCTTGCGGTCATTTCTGCGTTTGTATCAAGCATTATATCATTGTTTAAACCGTTTGACATAGTTCCTGATACAGATTCAGCTAAATCTTTAGCTATGCTTGCAAGCTTTTTAGCTCTATCTTTTAAGCCGAGTTCCAAGCCTTCTACTGTAAAACGACCAAGCTTTGCCATTAATCTCGATGGGGAATGTTGGTCCATATCTGTTTTGTATGTACTTTCAATTACGGAAGCAACAACATTCATAGCTCTAGATAAAATAGGAATCTTTGATATAACACCATTTTTTAATCCTTCAACTATGTTGGCGCCGTTTTCTTTCATTTTTTTAGCAAAAGAATATCCTAATGGATTTTCAAATGCTAAAGCAGCTGCTTTTCCTTGTTCATACATTTCAGGCGGCAAACCGTCAAAAGAATTGATTAGTTTATCATAGCTATCACCCATTTTTTTCTTGACATCATCAGGAAGATTTTTAATAGACTCTCTAATGTTATATGCCATATAAGCGGTATCGTCTGAAATTTTGCCGCCGCTTTCATATGTCGTTTTGACAAGCCCAGCCCAATCGCCTATTTGTGTCATTGTAGCTTCATCAAGATTGTTTACAATATCATCAAGAATAGCTCCTGTGTCTGTTTCATAATCCTCCCAAACTTTTTTTGTATTAGCAGAATATTGTTCTTGATTTATTTGTCCAACTTCTAATAAATCGTGATAACCGCCTATTCTCTTGCCAGCTCGAATATACGCTTCATCAAACGCTTTAGTTGCTTTATTGTTATTGGATATAAACTTATCTGTGCCTGTAATAAGTTTAGTATAATGATTGGTGATGAGTGCTTCCGTCTGTCCACATTTTTCTTTTGCGGCTTTTATAGCCTCTTCTTTAGCTTTCCAAGCTGCATTTTTTTCATTTTCATAAGCTTTTTTAGTTATTGCTCCAGCTTTATATTCTTTAGTAGCTAATTGATATCTTTTTTTGTACTGTTCCTCGGCGGCAGTTATAACTTTATCACGAGCTTCCTCTGCACCTTTTATATAAGTTTTTGATTGCTCTGAATATTCCTCTGGCGTACCTTTAAACTTAGATATAAATTCTTGTGCTATACCATTAGCTGTTGTTTGATATTCGCTTTGCAATTCAAGTTCCTTATCAGCAAGCTCTTTTTGCTTTTTCATAAGATTGTCAAGTTCTTCAATTTCTTTCTGCGTAAGCTCTTTTCTGCCAGTTGAATATCCGCTACATATTTTATCTATACGAGTTTGAACATCGGTCATATCCTTTTCAAGATTTTTCTTTGTGTCTTCAGGAATTATCAAACTTTCATCGAAACCATCAAGAGAGCTTGTAGCATTATCAATACCGTCTCGGCATTTGTCCATAGCTTCAGTAATACCGCTTAATTTATCGCCATAATTTTCTGCTATTTTTCTTGTATTTTCTGCCGCTATATTATAATTATCTTGTGCCTCGTTTAATGCTTCTGTATCTCCACTTGTCTGACTTAGCCACCCACATAACGCTGTTAGTCCTGTCACTAACCCTTCGATAAGAGTTATAGCAGCACCTATAGGATTTGCTGACATTGCCGCATTAAAACCTAACTGCGCTATTTTTGCAAGTTCTACAGTTCCTTTATATATTTTAATTGCAGAAACTACTGTTAAAATTGCGGGTCCTATAATATTAAGATTACTACAAAGGAATTCTAATACTTTAACAAGAGGAGGTACTACCTTGCTTGCCATATCAGTTATTACTTTTGCAAGTGTTCCTATAAATTTAGTTACAGACTGTATAGCTTTTTTCAAACTATTGCTATTAAAGAACTTCGTTATAGCTTCTATGCACTTTTTTACGGGGGCTTGTACTTCCTTGGGTAATAGAGAGACAAGCCCGTCTGTAATAGCCTTAACAATTTCTTTAGCGGCTGTTAATAACTTGTCTTTATTATTTTTGACGGATTTTATAAATGATTGTATAAGTGCGACTACGCCTCTTACAACAGTTCCTGCATTGTTTGCAAGGTTCACAATGCCGTTTACGATAGAGTCGATTATAGATTCTCCCGCTTTCAGCAATTCGCTTTCATTTGAACTTATTGCAAGTATCAAATTTTCGATTATAGCAACTGCACCGTCGATGAGTTCAGAGCCGTAGCCTGCGAAATCTATAATACCTTCAATAATTGATTGCACTATATTTCGTCCTGCATTAAGCAGTCTTGAACTATTATCCCTAATACCATTCGCAAAACTATCAATAAACTGTAATGCGGAATCAATCATCTTCGGAGCATTTTCTGCTGCTTTGGTAGCAATTTCTCCGAAGATGTCACCAGCCGTTTTTACTGCTCCCTGCAAGCCACCATCTGTGAAAGATTTTGAAAGTTCATCAATATATTTTGTTCCAAGCTGTACAACACCACGAAGCTTTGTATCAAATGTTTCATAAATTGTTATACCAAATCCCTCAAGGGCAGACTTCATTATCGTAATATCACCTTTGAGGTTATCATTTAGGGTATCAGCCATTTTTTTAGCTGCACCATCAGCATTACTAATACTGTCAGTCAATTTATTAAAATCAGCGTCGCTTGCGTTTATTATAGCAAGCATACCCGACATAGCTTCTTTGCCAAAAATAGTGCTTGCATATTCTGCTTGCTGAGTTTCATCAAGATTAGCAAATGCTTTTCTAATATCAACCAATGTTTCTTTTAAAGATTTAGTTGAACCATCTTCATTTTTTAAAGCAGACACAGTATAACCAATAGATTTTGTTTTTCCTTCTTGTGCTTTTGTAAGATTTTCTTGTGCAGATTTCAAGTTAAGTGCTGCTTTTTCCGCTTCACTGCTATTTTCCCCGTATTTTTGCACAGTTTGGTTATATTTCTTTTGAGCTTCTGTAACTTTGTTTGTTGCTTTATCAATTTTAAGTTGGTCTATTTTAGTTGATGTAACTTCTGTCGCAAGTCCCAGTTTTTGCAACGCTTTACCCATATCATCTGTTGGAGACGCCAAGTTAGATAGAGCAGTTTTAAGGCTTGTACCTGCCATTGAGCCTTTTACGCTGGCGTTAGCCATTAAACCAAGTGCGAGCGAAACATCTTCAACAGAATAATTCATAGAACCGGCGAGTGGTGCCACATACTTAAAGCTTTCGCCGAGCATTGAAACATTTGTATTAGCGGAGCTTGAAGCTGTAGCAAGGACATCTGCAAAGTGTGTGCTATCTTTTGCAGAAAGTCCAAATGCTGTAAGAGCGTCCGTTACAATATCTGATGTGGTTGCAAGGTCTAAGCCGTCGGCGGCAGACAGATTCATTATACCGTCAATACCATCAAGCATAGATTTAGTGTCCCAGCCAGCCATAGCCATATACTGAAATGCTTCCGCAGATTCAGTGGCAGAAAACTTTGTAGTTGCTCCCATCTCTTTCGCCTTATCTGTAAGAGATTGAAGGTCATTTCCAGTTGCACCAGATATAGATGATACTTTCGACATAGCCGCTTCAAAGTCCATACCTACTCTTGCGGCGGCTGTTCCTATAGTTCCTATCCCTGCTGAAACTGTCGCTACTGATGTTGTTACTACTGATGTAAATTTTCCAATCATATCAGTAGCTTTAGAAGTCACTGTACCTACTGTTCCTACACCAGTTTTGGCAAGTTTTTTTAACTTAGATAAGCCAGCAGAAAAACCGTTGCTGTCAATCTTAGTATCAAATTTCAAACTTCCGTCATAGCTCATATTCTCACCTACTTTCTTGCAAAATAAAATCGTACACCTTTTTGATGTACGATTAAATGTTAAACTTTATTTTTCTTTGAAATTAACGGTACAATATTAAACAATCCTGTATAAAAAACACATAGACATTGTCACTTGTTTCATCATACACAGATGAATTATCTATTTCCCCATATATTGTAATAACATCGCCTTCTTTTATAGTTGCAGCGTCTGCATTGTCTATTTCAAACATCACTTGAGTGTCAGCTGACGGCTCATCAGTTTTGAGTGTTAAATAGTTTTTTTCTGTCACTTTGAACATTGTATCTACTGTGCCTGTTACTGTTGCAGTCTTACCATCGACATTTTTATTGTTAGTTTTCAAATACTTTTCAAATTCATCATTGCTTGAAAATATGAGTTTTGATTCGTCAGTATAAGGTTTATAACTATATTCCGATTTGCTTGTACTACTTTGACTGTTTGTTTCAGAATTTCCAACATTATCTATGCCCTCTTGAAATTTGCCCATTTGGTCATAAGCTCCTTTTAGTGAGCTTGCTAAATCGTCTGTAGCTTTTTCATAATTTTTTTGCGATTCAGAAAGTTCAGATTGTGTCTTCTCAAGTTCTAATTGAGCCTCGGATTTTCCGTTGCACCCAGCAAATTCCGATAAGACCAATAAAGCCACTAAAATAGTTGAAATCGTTCTCTTTTTCACAAAAATACACCCCTTAT
>NZ_JBKXNW010000017.1:0-32981 GCF_047012705.1 Pseudoruminococcus sp.
CCTTTTTCTGTCTTCTATTTTATCATACTTGTCCACTTTTTTATTATATATCCACTTTGATATATACCCAGAATTCTGGGGCACATATCAGTGTGGGTACAGCCCTTTTTGTTTTTGTAAGTTATTTTTAGTGTCACATTTAGTGTCACATCGGTATAATATTTTGCAATATTTTAAACAATTTTACATAATACAAGCTATAAAAAAATAACCTCAGTAAAAATGCGGAAATCCACATAAATACTGAGGCTTAGCTATATGGTGCGGGTGACAGGACTTGAACCTGCACGGGGTTACCACTAGAACCTAAATCTAGCGCGTCTGCCAATTCCGCCACACCCGCAAACTACCGTCTATTATACATCAAAATTAAAATAAATGCAAGTGTTTTTCTGATTTAATTTTAAATTATAATTCCATTACAATGGTCAATCTCATGTTGAATAATTTGAGCAGTAAATCCATTAAATTTACCGATATGTTTTTTAAAAGAAACATCTTCATATTCAACTTCAATTTTGTTATATCTTTTTGTTTTACGAATACCGATTAGAGAAAGACAACCTTCTTCTGTTTCGTAAGATTCTGACTTTTTGATTATTTTTGGATTTAACATTGTCATGGTTATAAGTCCAGTATCTACAATTATTATTCTTTTGCTATAGCCTATCATATTTGCTGCCATGCCAACACAAGATTTTTTATTAGCTAAAAGGGTATCTTGAATATCTTTTATTATATTTGCATCAAGTCTTGTGGCAGAAGTTGACTTTTTCTGCAAAAATTTAATATCTGTGACAATATTTTTTATCATAATGAATCACCTCTTATATTATTTTATCATTAAATGATGAATTTAGCAAATGATAATTATAAAAAGTTTAAAAATTATGCAATATGCGAAAAAGATATTTTTTTGCAAAAAATACTTGATTTTTTTTTATAGCTGATGTATAATAATCAAGCACTCAGGAAATGGACACTTAGCTCAGCTGGTAGAGCTTTCGCTTGACGTGCGAAGGGTCAGCGGTTCAAGTCCGTTAGTGTCCACCATAGTAAAAGGGGAAAGGCTTAAGTCTTTCCCCTTTAGTTTTGATGAAAAAATTGAGATTATCTTGATTAAAAGGCTGTATAAAAATAGCATAGAAAAGGTATTTAGTATATCTTATGATTATGGTGTTAGCTATAATATATGTTAAAATTACTTTTTCGGTAGTAAATGAAAAAGCAATATTTCGCTATGTTTTAATATTGATGGAAATATTGTAAAAATTCCAGAAAATACATGGAGTTGTATTTAGTATTTTTGTTAAAAGGTAAAAGAAGAGTGGTGATAAATTTTAAATTTAATATGAAATATGAGTTTTTAAAAATATAGGAGTGAATGTATGATTTCAAAAATATTCGATAAAGCTTTTCATATGATTTTCTTTGTGATTTTTGCGATTGTTACATTTGTCGCAATATGTACCATTTTTGGAACGAATTTTTTTGGCGTAATTTTAGCAGTTGCTTTTCTTGCTGTTTCATATGTAATATTTCCTAAGCTACAAAAAAAGTTTGCTAATATAGATAATAAAAGTCTTAATATAGCTTTTCTTATAATGTTGGCTGTGATGCTTATTGTGCAATTTATACTTGCATTTAATATGCTCGCTAAGCCTGTTACGGATTGGAATGTTATAAATGAGGTATCAAAGAGTTATGCTGTAAATGGCAATATGGAGCATATTTATGATAATATTCCACAAAATAAAGATTATCTTGCGAGATATACAAACAATAATGGAATTACGGTATTATTTTCTTTCTATTATAGAATAATATATTTGATTTCAGGGACGATTCCCATTGAGGCACCCGTTATCTTAAATACTTTGTTTATATCAGCTTCGGTAGTATTCTGTTATTTAATTGCAAAGAAGGCTTTTGGTAATTTTCATGCGTTAACAACAATGATACTTTGTATTTTATTTTTGCCATACTATACTTATTGTACATATTTTTATACAGACTCATTCAGTATGCCGTTTGTAATACTTTCGATTTATCTATTTATCTGCGGGTATGATTCAAAGAAAATAGTAAATAAAATTATATTATTTTTCTTTTCGGGAATTTCATGCGCAATTGGTTTCGAACTAAAGGGAAGTGCGATAATAGTAATAGTTGCAGCTATAATTTATATGATTTATAAAGGTGGAATTAAAAAAATACTGCTTGGCTCAGGAACAATTATAGCCGGATTTTTGGCTCTTGCAATAGCTTTCAATGGTTTAGTCTCATCTTTGCAAATTACAACAGATGAGACTCTCTATAAAGAGAAATATCCACTTACTCATTGGGTAATGATGGGACTAAAAAATAATGGAGGTTTTAATCAGAAAGATAGCACTTTTACTCGTATGGCAGGAAACTATGATGAAAAGAAAGCTGCTAATATACAGGAGATAGAAAAAAGAATTTCAAGATATGGAGTCTCTGGTTTAATAAAACATTTGGTTATAAAAGCTAATTTTACATGGAGCGATGGTACATATTGGATAGGCTATCACATCTACAAGCCATACAATGGGAAAAATTTTTTGCATGAATTTTTCTTAATGGACGGAAGATGTTTTCCGATATTTAAATCTATTAGTTCCGGAATGCAACTTTCAATGTTACTTATGATATGTGTTTCATTATTTTCATGTATAAAAAAACCACGCTTTGATTATATAACGCTTATGCATATTATAGTTTTTGGTGTATTTTTATTTTTCTTGGTATGGGAAACACGCTCAAGATATTTGTTTAACTTTACACCAATATTTATAATTGTTTGGGCAGATGGTATTATAAACATTCTTAATAAACTTAAAAAGCCACTTACATTAAAAGATAAGCTTATGATAAATAATAATCTTGCTGAGAGCTCATAACAGTATTATAAAAGGGAAATTCCTCTATTGGAATTTCCCTTTTGCTTTCTTTATTCTACATTTTTATCATATATGATTTTCAGACCTTTTAAAAGTAAGTCATTATCAAATATAATTTTGTGCTTACAGAATGGAATTATCGTTTCTGAAAGGCCGCCTGTTGCAACTATTGTTGCCGCCTTGCCGAGTTCTTCCTCAAAGCGGTCAATCATACCGTCAATCATAGAGGCATTACCATAGAGAATACCACTTTTCATACTATCAGCTGTATTAGAACCAATTACTTTTTTAGGCTTTGTAAGGCTGATTCCAGAAAGATTAGATGCCATTTGAGTGAGGGCATCAAGAGAAATTTTTACTCCTGGATATATTATTCCGCCGAGATGTTCGCCAAGCTCATTTATTGCACAAAAAGTAGTTGCTGTACCCATATCAATGACAATTATAGGCTTTGGATATTGTGCAATAGCCGCAACCGCTCCAACAACTCTATCGCTGCCGAGCTGTGCAGGATTATCAAGCTTTATATTAAGACCGGTTTTTATTCCTGGACCAACAACTAAAGGGTCGTGAGAGGTTACAATCTTAACTGCACCACAAATTGCATTATTTATCGCTGGAACAACACTTGAAATAATTGCACCATCAATTTTTTCAGGCTCTATTTTATAGAGTTTAAGGATATTATTTATACTGATTGCGTATTCGTCTTTTGTAGCCTGTTTATTTGTTGTAATGCGTGAGACAAAGAGGATTTTTTCTTCAATGCAGCCGAGAACTATATTTGTATTTCCAATATCAATAGCAAGTATCATTATTTTTCATTTCCTTTTTCTAAAATATCAACTTCAAGTCTGTTATATGGAATGGTAATTTTACGCTCATCAAAGGCATATTTGACCTTTTCAGGAATATAATATCGCAATGTCCAGTAATCTTCCGGACGACACCAGACTTTTACAATAAGGTTTATGCCGCTCTCGCCATGACTATCTACGCCTACGACAGGAAGTTCGGGTTCAGAAAGAATTCTATTATCTGAATTTATTATTTCCATAATAGCATCTCTTGCTTCAACAATACTATCATCATAGGATATAGAAAATGGCAAATCAAGCCTACGACAACCCTCAACATTATAATTTATTACATTATTTGAGGTTACACGAGAATTTGGAAGTATAATTTCTTTTCCGTCAAAGGAAATTAATGTGGTGTACATCATTTCAATTTTATGTACAGTACCCTCTAAACCTTCTGTGGAAAGATAATCGCCAACCTTGAAGGGCTTATTTATAATGATTAAAACACCGCTCGCAATATTTGCCATACTGTCTTTTAGGGCAAGACCTATTGCAACAGTAGCAGTACCTACAACAGTTATGATAGAAGTCATATCAATTCCGAGAGTACCTAAAGCACAAATTATTACAAGAATTTTTAAAACAACACTTATCATAGAGCCTAAGAATGATTTTACAGTTGGCTCGACTTTGCCTTTTTTCATAGTTTTCATAATAAGCTTAGTAATGTATTTCGCTAATAAAAAACCTATGCCTACAATGATAATTGAGGTTATAAGTTTTGGCAAAAAACCGAGAATCCAATCACCTGCGGCATGCAGCCACTTATCAAGTTGGCTTAATTGCTGTTCGATACTTTCCTCTGATGTGGTATTATCGAGAAAATTCATATAATATCTCCTTTCGCTAATTTAACTGAACATAAAAATTATATCACCTTTCAAATAAAAATCAATAGCCATGAAATTCAGCATATCTATTGTTTTTCGGTGCTAATTTTTGTTATAATATTAATTAACATAGTTTAGATAATGGGTGTTTAGTTGTCTGCGGACAGTGACAAAGAATTTGCTGTGGCTGATTCCTTTTTGAAACTGTTAAGTATTTTATAAAGAGATGTAGGGGCGAACTATGCTCACCAGAACGGTGGTTCATTGGTAATTACCTTGACCGTGGTAATAATCTTATCTTATAAATGTCGAGGTTTTGCTTGTAAAACCGATTTTGCGTCTTGTGGAGCGGCGGCTCTCTGACAGGGAACCCCCTGCGAGGGTTCCCTACGAAAAACATTCCACTGGAATGTTTTTCTACCCTCCTGCGCTTAGAGAAGGATAAAGTATTTTGCTCTCTGAGGAGAGCGACCAAAGGCTCTGCCTTTGGAAACTGCGAGCCTTTGAAAAGGCTCGAGCGAAACTTTTAATTATAATTTATACAAAAGGAAGAATAAAGTAATGAATGAAAAAGAAATTGCAGAAATCAGAAGAAGATTTCGTCATGATAAAAGTAATATACAGAAAATTCGTGGTTGTTATGTAAATGAAAAAGGGGAGATTATTTCAGAATTTGACCAGTCACTTTCTCTTATGTCGGAGGCTGATAGCGAGTCTCTGCTTAAGATTATTAAGAAAACCCTTTCAGGCTCGATAGGTAAGAATCTTATTGATATAGAATTTACTACCCAACAGGTTTGTGACAGCGAAGAACATAAATTACTTATGGATTTGCGTGAAACAGAGCTTGAAAATGATGATTTCGTTCAACAGTTATATGAGAAAATCATAAAGACCGTTAAATTTGATGGCAATTATCTTATATTACTCGCCTTTGATAAATATGATATACCTGTTATCAGAAAGGACGGTTTTGGCAAGGAGGACGAATCTGATGAGATGTTTGCTTATTATCTGTGCAGTATTTGCCCTGTTAAACAGATAAAATCTGCACTTGGTTTTTATGCAAGCGAAAATGAATTTAGAAATATAAGACAAGATTATGTGGTTTCTGCTCCTGAACTTGGTTTTATGTTCCCTGCATTTGATGATAGAAGCGCTAATATTTATAATGCACTTTACTATACTAAAAATACAAGTGAGAGCCATAAGGATTTTACAGACGCGATTTTTCATACTGAACCTCCTATGCCCGCAACCATACAAATGGAAACCTTTCAGAATGTTATTGCTGAATCAGTTGAGGACGATTGTAGTTTTGATTTTATGCAGGCGGTACACACAACCTTTGCTGAAATGGTTGATGAACATAAGGAATATAAAAGAGAAGAACCGCTTGTGCTTACAAAAAGTACTATTAAAGATGTTTTCAAGGCTTGTGGTGCATCACCTGAACATATAGAGGCTTTTGAAGAAAAATTTGATGAAAGCTTTGGTGAAGAGGCTCAGATAACACCAACTAATATTGTAGACACTAAGCATTTTGAGGTAAAGACAGCCGATGTTAAAATTCAAGTTAGCCCAGATAGAAGTCATCTTATTGAAACAAAGATTATAGATAGCACAAAGTACATAATGATTCGTGCAGAAGGTGGAGTAGAAGTAAACGGTGTTAATATCCACTTTGATGAAAAGAATACAAATAATGTAAAAGTTAAATAAATTTTAAAATATGCACTTCTATACAAGCTCCTTTTGGCATAAATATTACAAAGGGGTGATTAAGCTTGGAAAAGTTAAAAGCATATTTAATTTATTCGTCGACTTTAATAGGAATATTCTTGTTTGTGTTTCTTGTTTTCAACGCGTTTGAAAAGGTTGCTGATGAAGCAGTTTCGGCAGAGGTTTCTGAAAAAGAGCTAATTGTGGTTATTGATGCAGGTCATGGCGGTGAGGATAGCGGAGCGGTGGCAAATTCTGTTCTCGAAAAGGATATAAACCTTGAAATCGCCTTGAAGCTCAGAGATATGCTCAAAGCATCTGGAATAGAAGTTAAGATGATTCGTGAAAGCGATATTTCTATATATGATACAGCCTCAGGAACTATTCGAGAAAGAAAAGTTTCTGATTTGAAAAACCGTGTAGAAATCGTAAACGATAATAAAAAGAATATTCTTGTAAGTATACATCAAAATAAATTTGAGCAGAGTAAGTATAGCGGTGCTCAGATGTTCTATTCAACAAACAATGATAGAAGTCAGATTCTTGCAGAAAATATTCGCAAGTCTATTACTGGTTTGATTCAGCCTGAAAATAAGCGAGAGCTTAAAAAGGGCGGAAGTGATATTTACTTATTAAATAAAGCCAATGTGCCGGCAGTAATTGTTGAGTGTGGCTTTATTTCGAATGAGGAAGAGGCTAAGAATCTTTCAAATGAGGAATATCAAAGTAAAATGGCTTTTGCAATATATTGTGGAATATTGGAATATAAAAATAAAAACTAAGTTAAGGTGATAAATTTGGCAGGAAAAGTTAAAAGCTTATATGTTTGCTCGGAATGTGGCTATGAAACTGCAAAATGGCTCGGAAAATGCCCATCTTGCGGAGAATGGAATACCCTTAATGAAGAAATTCGTGAAACTACTAAATCTGGTGTAGTTAAGCCTGAAAAGCGTATGTCTTCATCATATTCTAAGCCTTTGAGAATAAATGAGATTTCAACAGACGATGAACAGAGATATTTTACAGGCTCAAAAGAGCTTGACAGAGTTCTTGGTGGAGGAATTGTAAAGGGTTCTCTTGTTTTGCTTGGTGGCGACCCCGGCATAGGTAAATCGACCATTCTTTTGCAGATATGTAATCATCTTGGCAGAATGTTAAAGATACTATATATTTCAGGTGAAGAATCACGCAGACAAATTAAGCTTCGTGCTATGCGTCTTAATGTGGATAGCGATAATCTTTATGTTTTGACTGAGACTGATGTAGAGGTTGCCGCTGAATATATTCGCTCGGAAAAGCCTGACCTTGTAATGATAGATTCAATACAAACTATGAATTTTACAGAGTTAAGCTCATCTCCCGGAAGTGTTACACAGGTAAGAGAGTGTACTAATATTCTTATGCGAACAGCTAAGACTCTCGATATTCCGGTAATTATAGTCGGTCATGTAAATAAAGATGGTGCCATAGCAGGACCTAAGGTTCTTGAACATATTGTTGATGCAGTTCTCTATTTTGAGGGAGATAAACAGATGTCATATCGTATTCTTAGAGCTGTGAAAAATCGTTACGGCTCAACTAACGAAATAGGTGTCTTTAGTATGGGCGATAGGGGACTTTCTGAAGTTGAAAATCCATCACTTATGCTGCTTTCAGGCAGACCTAAAAATGTTTCTGGAACTTGTGTTGCTTGTGTTATGGAGGGTTCTCGCCCGATTCTTGCAGAAATTCAAGGCTTAGCAACAACAACGGGTTTTGGTAATCCAAGAAGAATGAGTACAGGCTTTGATTATAACAGAATGTCGCTCTTGCTTGCTGTGCTTGAAAAGAGAGCGGGATTCTATTTTGCAAATCTTGACACATATATAAATGTTGTCGGTGGATTAAGACTCGATGAGCCGGCGGCAGATTTAGCTGTTTCTATGGCATTAGTCAGCAGCTTGAAGGATATAGTTATCCCTGATGATATGCTTGCATTTGGAGAAATTGGACTTGCTGGAGAAATTCGTTCAGTATCACACGCTGAGGAGCGTGTGAAAGAGGCGGCAAGGCTTGGTTTTAAAAAGTGTATCGTACCGAAACATAACCTTGACTCTATAAAGCTTTCAAAGGATTTGAATATTAAGGTTATCGGTGTTAGCACTGTTCGTGAGGCCTTTGATGCAATCTGTTCTTGAGTTTGAACTTTCTTCTGGACAAATTTTATATATACACGAATCTTTTGTATTGTTCGTAACAAAAGATGGTAGTTCAAGATGACAATATCCGTCAATCTGATAAATACAATTATCACCGCAAGGTATTATAGCCATAAAATTACCTCCTTAATCATAGGATATTGCGTTTTGGTGATATTATTCAGAATTTGCTTGTGAATCATAAAAAATATATAGAAATTTATGTTTGTAAAGTAAAGAAAAACCTCCTAATATAAAAATTCTTAGGAGGTTTTTATCATTTTTCAACTGTGACTTTTTGTGCATCGATATCTTCTTTATTTATAGGCTTAAGTATTTTCTTGATAATATGCACACCGTCATATTTTAATTTGAATTGTATTCGTCCCATAAATGTATTTCCGCAGTGTTTACAGGCAAAGGGTGCAGTAAATGACTTACACGAAAATTTCCACGGCTTTTTTCGCTTGGCTCTATATCCGCAAGAACAAGTAAAATACATTTCTTTTTTATCAATAAGAGGATTATTGAGGTCGCAAAGAATAGTATTTTTAAATGTAAGCTTGCGATAGAACTCATCGTTAAATTTTTGAATATCAGAAAGTAAGATAGGATACGAATATAAATACTTAAAACACTCATAAGCAATTATGCTATCATCTAAAGCTCGGTGATGAGAAATGTTATCTAAGTTTATCTCTAAAAGCTCTGCGACCGTAGTTAAACCCATTTGCTTACCTGCATTTTTTTCATTGATTTTGATGTTCTTTTGTATTAGCATATCCTCGCAATAATCCTGAAGATTTGCATAGCTATCTATGAAAGACAATCTATCGTCTTGAAGAAAATATTTGGTATTTTCCATAAGAACATAAATATCAGTAATACCCCATGTCATTAGCACTGAATTGCCGAGAAACTTTCTGAAGCCGCTTAATGCGTGAGTGTAGGTACAGCCGTCTTCTACATCTTCATCAGTGATGTGCGTAAGTATAGTAATCTTTTCATTTAGCTTTTTGCCAACCTGAGGTCTTACAAGGACAGAAAAAGTATCGGTTATCTCCAAATTTGAATTAACCTTAATAGCACCGAATTCAATTATTTCATTTATGAAGCCCTTGAGCTTTTTGCTATAACTTGGATTCCATTCCAAATCTAATATGACGAAGTTCATTCGGTTTATCAGCCCTTGCTTGCTTTTTTCATTCTCTGCTCTTTATTAAGAATAGTTTTTCTCATTCTGATAGACTTTGGAGTTACCTCTACAAGCTCATCGTCAGTGATAAATTCAAGTGACTGTTCAAGGCTGAGAATTGTAGGAGGTGTAAGCTTGAGTGCATCATCAGAACCAGAAGCACGAGTATTTGTAATATGCTTTTTCTTGCAGACATTAACAACAATATCATCGCTCTTAGGGCTTGCTCCAACAATCATACCTTCGTAAACATCAACACCGGGACCAACAAATAAACGGCCTCTATCCTGAGCGGCAAATAAGCCGTAACCAGTTGTAGTACCTGTTTCGTGAGCGATAAGAGAACCCTGAGCTCTTTGCTGAATGTCACCCTTATATTCTTCATAGCCGTCAAAGATGTGGTTCATAATACCATTACCGTTTGTATCTGTAAGGAATTCCGGTCTGTAACCCATAAGACCTCTTGACGGGATTCTAAATTCGAGATGAGTTGTGCCTGATTCACGGGTACCCATATTAAGGAGTTCAGCCTTACGAGTACCGAGTTTTTCCATAATAGCACCAACATAGTTATCCGGAACTTCAATCATAAGAAGTTCCATAGGCTCGCAAAGTTTGCCGTCAATAGTCTTATAAATAACCTTTGGACGGGAAACCTGGAATTCATAGTTTTGTCTTCTCATTTGCTCTATGAGAATAGAAAGATGAAGTTCGCCACGACCGGAAACTCTGAATGTATCAGCAGAATCAGTTTCTTCTACACGCATAGCAACATTTGTTTCAACTTCCTTGAAGAGTCTGTCACGAATATTTCTTGATGTAACAAACTTACCTTCACGACCTGCAAATGGGCTGTTATTAACCATAAACATCATAGAAACGGTTGGCTCGTCAATCTTAACAAATGGAAGTGGGTCTATGCAGTCAGGGGAGCAAGCTGTTTCACCGATATTGAGGTCGGGAATACCTGAAACGGCAATCAAATCACCAAGCTCTGCTGTCTGAGCTTCAACTCTTTTAAGTCCCTCAAACTGATAAAGCTTTGTAACCTTAGCATTTTTGGTTGTGCCGTCATTTCTGCAAAGGACAATCTGTTGTCCAACCTTAACGCTACCTCTTTCAACACGACCTATACCGATTCTACCAACATACTCATCATAGTCGATATTTGAGAACAAAATCTGTAAAGGTGCATTCATTTCGCCTGTTGGTGCAGGAATTTCAGATATAATCTTCTCAAAGAGAGGCTTCATATCAGTACCTTTTTCGTGTGGGTCGAGCGTTGCGTAGCCATCTCTGCCTGATGCGTAAACAACAGGGAACTCAAGCTGGTCTTCGTCAGCGCCAAGTTCGATAAAGAGATCGAGAACTTCGTCAACAACTTCTTCAGGTCTTGCGCCAGGTCTGTCAATTTTATTAACAACTACGAGAGGTTTTTTGCCTAATCCAAGAGCTTTTTTAAGAACGAATCTTGTCTGTGGCATACAGCCTTCAAAAGCATCAACGAGCAAAAGAACACCGTCAACCATCATAAGAATACGCTCAACCTCGCCACCGAAGTCTGCGTGTCCTGGAGTGTCGACTATATTTATTTTAGTATTATTATACATAACAGCAGTATTTTTAGAAAGAATTGTAATTCCTCTTTCACGCTCAAGGTCATTAGAGTCCATAACTCTTTCTTCAACAGCTTCGTTAGCTCTGAATATACCGCTTTGAAGAAGAAGCTGGTCAACGAGCGTAGTTTTGCCGTGGTCAACATGGGCTATAATAGCAATGTTTCTTAAATTCTCTCTTGTATCCATTTCAGAATCCCTCTTTTTACTTAGTTATATTATCAACAATTTATTATATCATATGGTAAAGGCTCTTGCAATTATTATTTCGTGATATTTCTTAGATTTATGCAGAAATATGACACAATAATTTAATAAAATCTGTACAAAATCAAAATTTTAAACTCATATATCAAAAATACTATATTTAGCACTATGAATTTTTGTGCGACTATGATATAATACTTATATGTTTAGTTAAAGAATGGGTGTGTATTATGAAACTGTTTAAGACGCGAATTGATAACGATATTAAAAAGTTTTTTAATGTTATTTTAGAAAAAGGAACGCCTCTAAATAATGATTTTACAGAACTGCTTATAGCGATTAGTTCAAAATTTAATATTGACGCAGCATATATAGCTTTTGCAGATAAAAGCAAGGATACTTTTTGCTATCCTTATTTTAGTCCAGAGAATACTGAATATAATATGAAAGGCAAAGAATTTCCGATAAATCACAATATTGATGGAACAGCATTATATACTTACGGAAAAGATGGTATATATTTATATAGTACAGAAACTATTAAAGATAATGTTCTTGATTATGCCTTTATAAGAAATGAAAAATATTATTGCTCAGTAGGTATGAAATGTTCAGATAAGCATAAATGGTCAGATGAGGAATGTCATGCTTTGAAAAAAGTAGGAAATTTACTAAAGAATGTTATGGTTAATACTGACGGAATAATAGAGCTTACAATGTATCAAAAAAATCAGGAAATAAAAGAAAAAAATGAAGAAATTCTTACTATGCAAAATCAGATAGTAAGTCTTTTGAGCTGTGGAATTATAGCTTATACTATACCTGATTACAGACTCTTAATAATTAACGATAAGGCAAAGCGTATTTTTGATTGCGATGATGAAGATTTAATGGGTTCTTTTTTAGAATTTCTGCAAAATAAAATTCTTGATGAGGATAAATATATTGTAAGGAGAGCTATTAAAAATTTAAAAGTTTACGGAGATGAGGTAGCTTATACATTTAAGTCAAAAAACTCAAATGGAGTTATATGTGTTACAAGTGCAGTTACAAAGCTATTAAAATTTGATAATGGTCAATTATTTATTTTGAGCTCAGTTCTTGATATAAGCCAACTTGCAAATCTTAGTGAAAAACTTCATACCGAACAAAAGCAGTATCGTGACGCACTGGTTGGAAACTGTGAATTTTCGTTTAAATTTGATGTTACAGAAGGAATTATAAATTCTGAAATTTATGCAAAAGATAACAGAAATATATTAAAGGAATTTGGTTTATCGGCACCTGTTTATTATGATAAACTTGTTGAAAATTGGATTGCTATTCAAAAGCCTAAATTTCTAAATAAAAATATAAATAAACATCTTACGGTAGATTTACTGATTAAACATTTTGAGAGCGGAGATACAAATATAGAGACAGAATATTACGACAGTAGTAGAGATGTTTTTATAAGATTGTTAGCTTTGCTTTCTAAAAATGAATATAATGGTCATATAGAAGCTATAGTTATTGCAACAGACACGACGGATATTCATAAAGAAGAACAGAGAAAACTTGAACTTTTACATGCAAAAGAAGAACTTCAGAAAAGTATAGAATCTGAACAGAAAAAACTTTCAATAATAGATGCAATGAATGGCATATATTACTGTAACTATTATATAGACCTTATCAATAATACATATGAGCAAATTATAAGCGTAGATTATTTAGAAGAATATATACCAAAAAGTGGTAATGCAAAAGAAACTGTTAATTTATGGCTTGAATTTGGCGTAAGTGAAGAATCTTTTGAAGATGTTAAAAAATTTACAGATTTTCATACACTTAGAGAGCGTATGAAAAATGAAGGCATATTAAGTATGGAGTTTCATAGTAAAAAAGCCGGTTGGGAAAGAATAAGTTTTATTACTGTAGATACTGATGAATCAGGTATGCCTGTTCACCTGCTTTTATTAGCACAGCATATAGATGAAAAGAAGAAAAAAGAACTTGCTACCAAACAGGCTTTAAAAGAAGCTTATGAGGTTGCTAATCGTGCAAATCAGGCTAAATCAAATTTTCTTTCAAATATGAGTCATGATATTCGTACACCAATGAACGCAATTATAGGTATGACTTCTATTGCAGAAGCGTATTTGAATAACCCTGAAAAAATAGCAGATTGTCTTAGTAAGATTAAAATATCAAGTAGCCATTTACTGGCCTTGATAAATGATGTTCTTGATATGAGTAAGATAGAATCCGGAAAAATAGAACTTAATGAAGAAAATATCGTGCTATCAGAACTTATTGATAATGTAATTGATATATGTAAGCCACAGGCTGAGATAAAAAAACATACACTTACTATTGATATAAAAAATATAGAACACAACCGAGTTATAGGAGATGAAATTAGAATTAAACAAATTTTTACAAATTTTATAAGTAATTCAATAAAATATACGCCGGAAGGTGGCAGAATAAATGTTATAATTTCAGAAAAATTGGTGAATAGACCTTATGTTGGATGTTATGAATTCATATTTGAAGATAATGGCATGGGTATGGAACCTGAATTTCTAAAACATATATTTGAACCCTTTACTCGAGAGCGGAAAAGCTATATAGGAAAAATACAGGGAACAGGCCTTGGTATGGCTATTGCGAAAAATATTGTTAGTATGATGAATGGCGATATTGAAGTTGAAAGTATTAAAGGCAAAGGTTCAAAGTTTACGGTTACTATATTTTTGAAGTTTCAAATAGACGGAAATTTATCAGATAATATAAAAAATAACTGTGATAATAGTACAAATTCATTAGCTGAGTTTGCTAAAAATGATTATTCATCTAAGCGAGCTTTACTTGTTGAGGATAATACTCTTAATTCTAATATAGCAGGTGAAATTCTTAAAATGACAGGGATAAAGGTAGAATATGCTTCTGATGGAAAAAAGGCAGTAGATAGAATATTATCTTTAGAGCCATATTATTATGATATTATTTTTATGGATATTCAAATGCCAATTATGAATGGATATGAGGCAACTCGTATAATACGAAATTCTAATAGAGAAGATTTAAAAAATATCCCTATCTTAGCAATGACCGCTAATGCTTTGGCTCAAGATGTTCAGGCTGCTCTAAAATCAGGTATGAATCAACATATGTCCAAGCCACTAGATTTAAACCAACTATATAATGCACTTGAAAGATGGTTAAAATAATTATATTTTGTAAAAAATTTGCAAAAATTATAATATTTTTTTAAATAAAGACTTTTTCTATTGTTTTACATATTTAGATTTGATATAATATAAATTCGTACAGTTACGTTGTAATAATTATTATAAAAAAGTATTGACATTGCTTTTGAGTAGTGATATAACTGTACTATAACTAATAATACACTATATAACGAATGGAGGAATTAAATGAAAAATGTATTAGAATTTATCGAAAATTCTGCAAAGAGTTTTCCAAATAAGATAGCGTTTTCTGATGAGAGTAATTCTATTACATATACCGAACTTTTAAAAATGTCTAAGGCAGTAGGAACTGCTCTTGTAAAAAAATTTAATAAGAAAAATAAGTCCATAGCAGTTTTTCTTGATAAAACCGTATTTGCCCTTACAGCTTTTTTTGGAGTTGCTTATAGTGGAAATTTTTATACAGTTATAGATTCTATGATGCCGGCTGATAGAATCAGTACAATTTTTGATTCGCTTCAGCCAATAGCGATAATAACTGATAATGAACATTTGAAAATTGCTGAAAGTATAGAAAATTGTGGCGAAATTATATTGCTTGAAGATACTTTGAATCAGCAGATTGATGATAAAAAGCTTGCAGAAATTCGTAGCAATTCGATAGACACAGACCCTTTATATTCGCTGTTTACATCTGGCTCGACAGGAGTTCCAAAAGGTACTGTTGTAAGCCATAGAAATGTTATAGCATATTCTGAATGGGTTTCTGAGACCTTTGATATTACAAGTGAAACTGTATTTGGAAGTCAGACGCCTTTCTATTTTAGTATGTCAGTTCTTGATGTTTTCTCTACAATAAGAAATGGTGCAACTTTCCATATTATTCCGAAGAAATACTTTTCTTTCCCTATAAAATTGCTTGAGTATATAAGAGATAGAGAAGTAAATACGATTTATTGGGTACCATCTGCGTTATCTATTGTTGCAAATTGGAAAGCTCTTGACTATGTTGAGCTTCCAAAGCTTAAAAAGGTACTTTTTGCAGGTGAGGTTATGCCTACAAAACAGCTTAATATGTGGATTAAGAAGCGTCCTGATATTTTTTATGCTAATCTTTATGGTCCGACAGAAACAACTGATATATGCACATATTATGTTGTTGACAGAGATTTCAGAGATGATGAAACACTTCCAATAGGTAAGCATTGCAATAACTGTGATGTTATGATTCTTACAGAAGATAATCGTTTGGCTGAAGTCGGAGAAGAAGGCGAGCTATGTGCAAGAGGTTCATTCCTTGCTATGGGATATTATAATAATCCCGAAAAAACCAAAGAAGTTTTTGTACAGAATCCGCTTAATACAGCTTATCCTGAAATCATATATAAAACCGGAGACCTTGTAAAGCTTAACGAAAAGGGAGAAATAATTTATATTTCCCGAAAGGATTATCAGATTAAACATATGGGTTATCGTATAGAGCTTGGAGAAATCGAAGCTGCGGCAGGTTCAATAGAAAAAATAAAAACCTGCGTATGTATTTACAACGAAAATGAAGACAAAATTGTCTTTATATACGAAGGTTCAAAAATGACTGATAATGAACTTATGGACAAGCTTTCAGAAAAACTCCCTGTTTATATGAGACCAAATGTTATAAAGAGAATTAAGCAAATTCCATATAATCAAAACGGAAAAATAGATAGAAAACTTTTAAAACAAACTTATAAAGATATTTAATCGGAGGTAATTTAAAATGGAAAAGAAAATTTTAGAAATTCTTAGCGAAGTTAAGCCAGGTGTAGATTTTGAGGGAAGAACAGACCTTATTGACGCAGGTGTTCTTGCATCATTTGATATTATTTCTCTTGTATCAGAATTGAACGACGAATTTGATGTAGAAATTTCAGTTGTAGACCTTGTTCCTGAAAACTTTAATTCAGTAGAAGCTATGGCAAAGATGATTAAGCGTCTTGAGGACGAGGACTAATGAATTTTAAAGAAAATATATTTCTTATTGCATTCTTGCCGATTGTCTTATTGCTCTATTATATCTTGCCTAAAAAGGCAAGATGGGGTGTACTTCTTGCCTCAAGCCTTATATTCTATATTCTTTCAAGCGGAATTTTTACATTTATAATGCTTGGAACATCAGTGACAATCTATGTTGCTGGTTTACTTATGCAAAAGATAAATGATAACTTTAAAAAGCAGAAATCTGCAGAAGGTATCACAAAAGAAGAAAAAAAACTATTAAAGAAAAAAGCAACCAATAAAAAAAAGCTTGTTGTTCTTGCGATTGTTATAATTAACTTTGGGTTGCTTCTTACTTTAAAGTATGGCAATTTCTTCTTAGGTATGGTAAATAGCATTTTTGGTACAGCTATTCCGCCCTTAAGCCTTATACTTCCTCTCGGAATTTCTTTCTATACCTTACAAGCAGTTAGCTATGTTATTGATGTTTATAGAGGGACCTGTAAGGCTGATAAAAATTTTGGAAGAGTTTTGCTTTTTGTATGTTTCTTTCCGCAGATAATAGAAGGTCCTATCGGAAGATATGATAAGCTTGCAGGTCAGCTTTATGAAGGACATTCTTTTGATTATGACAAATTTATGAAAGGTCTTCAACTTATGCTTTGGGGACTTATCAAAATAATGGTTATAGCAGATAGAGCAGGAATATTTGTAAGCAATGTTTTTGAGAAAATTTATGATGCAGATGGCTCAATTCTTCTTTTAGGAGTCTTGCTTTATACTATTCAGCTTTATGCGGATTTTTCGGGCTGTATGGATTTAGTAAAGGGTATAGGGCAACTATTCGGGATTGAAATGGCAGATAACTTTAAGCGTCCGTTTTTCTCAACATCTGTTAATGAGTTTTGGAGACGCTGGCATATCACTCTCGGAGCATGGCTTCGTGATTATATCTTTTATCCAATTTCGCTTTCTAAGTTTTTTGCAAATCTTTCTGCAAAGGCTAAAAAGAATTTTGGAGATTTTCTTGCAAAATTCCTACCATCAGCATTTGCACTTTTCTTTGTATGGTTTATAAATGGTCTTTGGCACGGAGCAGAAGTAAAATATATAGTTTATGGACTTTATTACTATGTTGTAATGATGCTTGGCTTGCTCTTTGAGCCTTTGTTTGTAAAGATAACTAATGCCTTACATATCAACAGAAAATCTAAGCCATATTTTGTATTTCAGGTAATACGCACTTTCTTACTTGTAAATCTCGGTATGCTTATATTCAGAGCAAATACACTTGCTGACGCTTGGTATGCTTTGTGTGCTATATTCAGCAAATTTAATGGCGATATTTTTGCAACAAGTATATTAAGCTATAAACTTCATATATATGATTTTATAGTTATTGCAATAGGAGCAGTTGCATTATTTATAGTTGGTGTTCTTCAAGAAAGAGGACACCATCTTAGAGATGAGATTGCCAAGAGAAATATAGTTATTCGCTGGACAATCTATTTTGCAGCTTTATTTATTTTAGTAATAGTTGGAGCATATGGAGAGGGCTATCGTGTAGCAGACTTCCTTTATGCACAGTTCTGATGAATGTAAGAGAGGACTGATAATTTGGAAAAAAGCAAAAAGCTTATCATACAGAGAATCTCCAAGGTTATCTGTTTTTTGCTTATATTTACAGCATTTTTGGGAATAGGTTCGAAGATTTTTATTCCTAAGAAAAATTCTACTGAATATGGCAATAAAAATTACTATGGAAATTCGTATCATGGAGAACGAGCTAATTCAATAGATGTTGTAGTAGTTGGAAATAGTTCAGCATATAAAAGCTTTTCTCCGCTTGAACTTTGGAACAAATATGGATATACCAGTTTTGTTTGTGGTGCTCCTGCCCAGAAAATTCAAGAAGGATATTATATGCTTGAGGATTTCTTCAAAGAACAAAAACCTAAAGTCGTTATCTATGAAACTGAAGGTATATTCAATTCTTATGGCAAGAAAATAAAAAGTTCTTATAGCAAAGCTAAACAAGATTTGATATTCCTTTCAAATGAGATTGATGGTATTAATGCTACTTTAGATGTAGTGACAGCAAATATATGCCCACTTTTGAAATATCACAATCGTTGGAGCAGCTTAAAAGTAGAAGATTTTACGCTTGAACCTGATTATTCAAAGCACTATGTTTCAAAGGGATATGTGCTTACAAATAAGATTAAGCCTTATCGCGGTAATAAAAATTATATGCAGCCATCAGACTATACAACGCCTATTCAATATACAAATCTTTGCTATCTTAATAAAATGAAAGAGCTTTGTGATAAGAATGGTGCGGAGTTTGTGCTTATGTCATCACCGCTCCCAAGGGCGTGGAATGATGAACGCCATAAGGCAGTTAAGACTTATGCCGAAAAGAATAATATAAAATATCTTGACACCAATCTTTCCATTGATGAAATGAAAATTGATTGGTCTAAGGATAGTTGCGATAAAGGTTATCATCTTAATGTATATGGTGCAAAGAAAAATACTTCCTTTGTCGGAAAATATCTTACTGATAACTTTAAACTTACTGACCATAGGGGAGATAAAGCATTTTCTCAATGGAATAAAGATTATAAGAGTTATTCAAAGAAAATCAAAAAACTTAAATAATAAAAGAATATAAAAAAATCCTCTCTGACTTAATATTTAGAGTCCGAGAGGATTTTTTGTTTTGTAATAAAATTAATCTATGACTTTATAGCCTTGAGCTTCAATAGTGCTTTTTAAAACTTCATCAGAAATATCTGCATTAAGTTTTACTATTGCTGTACCGCTTTTGTGACTTACGGTTGCTTCGTCAATTTCAGGAAGAGCTTCAAGGCACTTTTTTACAGTAGCTTCACAATGAGGACACATCATACCTTCGATTTTAATAGTTTTTTCCATAGTTTTAATCTCCTTTTTATTTTTTGTTTTTCGTTTTTTATCGTGCTTAGGATTTTTAATGTTTAGAAAATTGAGTCTTAATGCGTTAGTAACAACGCAAACGCTTGAAAGGCTCATTGCTGCGGCTCCGAACATAGGATTCATTTCCCAACCAAGCAGGGAAATCCATGCTCCGGCAGCAAGTGGAATACCGATAACATTATATATAAATGCCCAAAAAAGATTTTCGTGAATATTTCTGAGCGTTGCACGACTAAGTCTTATTGCGGCGGAAACATCTGTGAGCTTGCTATTCATAAGAACAATATCTGCGGCATCAATCGCTATATCTGTTCCTGCACCGATTGCAATTCCAACATCTGCACGAGTTAGTGCTGGAGCATCATTTATTCCATCGCCAACCATAGCTACGCTGCCACGAGTTTTTAGCTTGCAAATAGTTTCTTCTTTTCCGTCAGGAAGAACACCTGCTATAACCTCGTCAACACCTGCTTGTTTTCCGATTGCATTTGCGGTTCGTTCGTTATCACCTGTGAGCATAACTACACGGATTCCCATATTTTGAAGTTCTTTGATTGCTCTTGGACTATCTTCTTTGATGACATCAGCAACGGCTACTATGCCGATAAGCTTTTCGGAGCTTGCGAAGAATAGGGGAGTTTTACCCTCGTTTGCGAGTTTTTCTGCCTTTGAAATAATATCATCTGAAAGGCTAAGCTTACTTGTGATAAAGCTCATACTTCCTGCAAATATTTCTTCATTATTAAGTTTTGCAGAAAGGCCATTACCAATAAGTGCTTTAAAATCAGTAACTTCATCAGCAATAATATTCATTTCTTTTGCCTTTATAATAATTGCTTTGGCGAGTGGGTGTTCACTCTTACTTTCAAAAGAAACGGCAAGCTTCATAAGCTCTGCTTCACCTGTTCCGTTAGGAATAATATCAGTTACACGAGGTTCTCCGCTTGTAATTGTTCCGGTTTTATCAAGTGCAATAATTTCAGTTTTGCCCGTTTGTTCAAGAGAAACTGCTGTCTTAAACAATATTCCGTTTCTTGCACCAATTCCATTACCAACCATAATTGCGACAGGTGTCGCTAAACCCAATGCACAAGGACAGCTTATTACAAGAACAGATATTCCTCTTGCAAGAGCAAAGCCAACAGTTTGTCCGCATAACAGCCAAATTGCAATAGTTATGATTGCAATAGTGATAACGACAGGAACAAATATTCCTGAAACCTTGTCTGCAACCTTTGCGATAGGTGCTTTAGTTGCCGCAGCATCACTTACCATTTTTATGATTTGCGAAAGTGTGGTATCTTCGCCAACTCTTGTAGCTTCACATTTTATAAATCCTGATTGATTAACTGTAGCTGCGGACACCGTATCTCCAATAGTTTTATCAACGGGTATACTTTCGCCTGTAAGAGCAGATTCATTTACAGCACTGTTGCCATCAATTATTATACCATCTACGGGGATATTTTCTCCTGGTCTTACTACAAAAATATCACCCTTGTGAACCGATTCAATAGATACAGTTTGTTCAACATTATCACGAATAATATTAGCTGTTTTAGGCGAAAGCTTCATAAGACTTTTAAGCGCGTCTGTAGTTTTTCCTTTTGAGCGAGCTTCAAGCATTTTACCAACAGTAATGAGTGTAAGAATCATAGCAGCCGATTCAAAATAGAATTCGTGCATATATCCCATAACTGCGGCAGAATCGCCTCTGAGTTGTGCATCAGTCATTGCAAAAAGTGCATAACAGCTATACACAAAGGCTGCACCTGAACCAAGTGCCACAAGAGTATCCATATTTGGCGAACCTTTAAGTAGACTTTTAAAGCCGCTTATAAAGAATTTTTGATTTATGACCATAATTGCTACTGTTAATAATAATTCAATAAGCCCCATAGCTATATGATTATCTGAAATAAATGATGGTAATGGCCAATTCCACATCATATGCCCCATAGAAATATACATCAGAATCACAAGAAAGATTAAAGAGGCTATTAATCTTCTTTTTAGTTTAGGTGTTTCATGGTCTTCGAGTGCATCTTCATCAGATTGTAAAGAGCTTTTAGTGTCTGAACCTTTTTCAGAGGCGTCATAGCCTGCTGCACGAACCGCCGAAATTATTTCTTCAGAAGATGCAGTTCCGTCGACGCCCATAGAATTTGTCAATAGGCTTACCGAGCATGAAGTTACGCCGGCAACCTTATTGACAGCCTTTTCAACTCTTGTACTGCAAGCAGCACAGCTCATACCTGTAACATTAAATTGTTTCATAGTACCTCCTACTTCATCAACTTTTGGAGAACCGCAACAAGCTCATCTATAGTTTCATTCTTACCATCACGAATATCCTGAGCAACACAGGTTTTTATGTGATTAGCAAGAAGTTCCTTATTAAATGAGTTGAGTGCAGCATTTGCGGCGGCTACCTGAATCAGAATATCGGTGCAATAGGCATTTTTTTCAAGCATACCCTTTATGCCACGAATCTGACCTTCGATACGGTTCAACCTGTTGATGAGTGCCTTATATTCTTCGTCCGTTCTCTGCTTTGTTTTATGGCAGTATGGACATTCTTTAATTTCATTTTCCATTATATCACCTCATTTTTTATTATACCCTATAAGGGTATCTTATATTTGAGATTATATACCCTTATAGGGTATTGTCAATATAAAATTGCTTATTGTAAATATTATACTATGCTTAAAATTAAAATATAGAGAACTTTTATAAAAATTTTTTTAAAAAGTATAATAAAATTATGGGTGTGTAAACCCAAAACGGTTTACACACCCAATTTATAATTTTAGTTTATGATATTTTTAACTTGGTATAAATTTAGAGAAATATTTATTATTTGTATTTTTTAGCTTTTTGGCTGACTGTAATTATTGCTATGACAGAAAATATAGATATACAAATCCATATTTTCCAAATATTTGAATCTCCTGTTTGTGGAGCGTCAATGTTTGTATCCGTTGAAGAGCTTGGTTTCTCGTCAGATACAGAATTATCAGGTTCTGATGGCGTACTTTTAGAGGCAACTGTAAAGCTAAAGCTGTTTATTGCATTGCTGGATTCCACTGCAAGTGTATGCGTACCGCTTTCTAAAGTGAGCAAAAACTCCTTGCTCAGTGTTATTTGTGTTTTATCCTCCGAAACGCTGTATTTATCTTTATCAATGACATTGCCGTCAGCACTTACGGAAATTACATTTCCTGCATTTTCAGATATTGGAAAATGTAAATCCTGCATATCTCCTGACCATACAATAGTTTCATTACAATTAGTATAAGTTTCTTCCTTTACTGATTTATTATTTGGAGGAATTTCGCCCACACTTTTAACGCCTATACCAACACAGTTATCGTCTTTTTTAGGGTCTGCGTGACTGTTGTGATAGTAACAAAGATGTATTTTACTTGGAGACGGCAACTTGTCGCCTTGGATTTTTGAATTTTCAATTCCGTAGCAATAAACCTGATCTGCCTTAAAGAAATAAGGTTCATAAGTCAAAGGATAGCTCTTGCCTGTTACTTCGGATTTCTGTGCGTCAATAACGAATCTGCAATCCTGATTAACCTTTGACGGCAAATTGAAATTACCCTCGTCTTTGGAGAAGAATATATCATACAAGCTCTTTTTACCGCCATAATCTTTTAAAATCATATTCAACTGGTCATAATTTGCCAATAAGGTGTCCCCACCCTCATATCTTATAAATGGCTTCCAAAAGTTGAATCTTGTAGTTGGCACATAACAGTCAGAGTAATTTTTTACCAGTTTAATACCTTTCGCTCTCTTAATGTATTTATTGTCTCCGACTCCTGCATTTTTGTTTTCCTGGGGAATACCTTGAGTATTTGGAGTCGTGTAAAGAAGTATTTCATGTCCGGGAGTCCAATAATATCTTTCACTTTCGTCACGCACAACAACTTTTCGGTCGACAAGCTTCTGAATTTTTTTAATATCCTCATTAACCTGTTTAAGCTTGTTTGAAACATATCCGGAATGTTTTTGTTCTGATTCCGAATGCGTACTGTTCCATTTTTCAATATTATAAATACGTGCCTGGAGAGAACGTTTTTCAATAGTGGCAGTAATGGTATAAGTTAATAACGCATCATTCTGGAATGTAATCCATTCACTATAAGCCTGATGTTCCCAATGATACTTTCTTCTTAAAGACTGATACTTAACCTCAAACAAATCATCAGATTTAGTTACACCATCTTCATAGGTAACTTCTAATTCTATAGTCAGTATGTTTTTCAGTGAATTATAATACTTATCAAAGTTGGAATCAATTTTTCCCATGTCATCATCATAGATTCCCAGTTCTTTTGTAAGCGCGTCAATTCTCAAAGCCTGAGCCTTTTCAGATGAATAGCTTTTATTTTCATCAATTTCTCTGAGAGAATTAAAAATAATATAAGGTGACATACTGTCTTTTATTTTGTTGTAATCATTTATAATGCCGTTTAATTGAGTACAGGTAATTTGTCTTGAAAGACTTTGAATTTCATTGTGCAGTTTATCCTGTCCTTCCATAAGCTTATCAATCTTTTCCATCAACTTTTCATCATCACTTTTTATATTAAGTGCCTCTGCCATAAACTTTTTAGCTCCCCAGTCAACAGCCTTTTTCAAAATTTCTTCCGGTTTAGCAAAAGTTTCAATCAAAGTAAGTATTCCGTTAACAGCATCCTGGTCTGTAAGTGCGTCAATAACGCTTCCTCCGTTTGAAGCTGATTCAGATATATTGCTTGAGGAAGAGTCCAATACTGCTTTTTCCGTATAATTTCCGCTTTCGGCGGAAGCAACTATACACGGTGATACCAAAAGTTGAAGCGACAATGCTGAGGATAAAAGTGCTGTGAACAATTTTTTAGACTTTGATAGCATAAGATTTACCACCTTTCGATAATTATTGTTAAATAGATTATAATAAAAAAATATTGTAAAGTCAATAAAAAATAGTGAAAATGATTTATTATAATGCGTAAATGGGTTATTATAATATATTTTTAATGTGTGTTAATTGATTTGAATTTAAAGGTCACATTAATATTTATATGCAATTTAAAGAATAAATTATAAAAATTTGATATTACTAAAGTCTTATTCAACAAATAAATTTTTTTATTGACTTTATAATAGAAACAAATTACAATTTATATAGTTAATAAATTATTTGAGGTGTTTTTATGAAACAATGTATGGATTCAGAAAACTTACATAGAAGGTTAAAAAAAATAATTGGTCAGTTGCAAGCTATTGATAGGATGATTGATGAAGATGTTCCTTGCGAAGATATTCTTGCTCAAATGAATGCTGCTAAATCTGCTATTCATAAATGTGGTCAAGTAGTATTAGAGGGACATATAAAGCATTGTGTGAAAGATGGCATTGAACACGGAGATGCGGAAAAGACCATAGAGGATTTTACAAAAGCAGTTGAACGCTTTGCAAATATGGGTTAAACGAATTAACATCTTAATTTTATGAAAAACAGTTGCAAAAAATGCAACTGTTTCTTTTTCATCTCTTGAAAAACCTATACCCATATAGGTATAATATACTCATACCTATATGGGTATAGAAAGAGGGCATATTGATGAAGAAATTTATGCGAAAACTTGAGTGTATACTCGAAATTGGCGGCACAAAGCGAGATATAGTGTTCCTTGTAATTTCGGGTTTATCACTTCTATGCAGTATTTTCAAACTGTTTCCATTGCAATTTGATATAGCATGGGTAGCTATTATTCTATGTGGTATTCCTATAATTTTAGAAGCAATTATAGGTCTTGTGACAGAATTTGATATTAAGGCAGATGTACTTGTATCTCTTGCTTTGGTTGCTTCTGTTTGTATCGGAGAGATTTTTGCGGCAGGTGAAGTTGCGTTTATTATGCAGCTTGGAGGCTTGTTAGAAGAATTAACCGTAGCAAAGGCAAGAGCAGGAATAGAAAAACTTGTACATCTTACACCACAGACTGCCAGAATTATAAATGGAGATTCTGAAAATATAGTTCCTGCGGAACAGGTTAAGGTTGGCGACTTGCTTAGAGTTTTACCAGGTGAAACTGTACCAGTTGATGGTGTTATCGTATTTGGACAAACTTCTATAAATCAGGCTGTTATGACTGGTGAATCGTTACCTGTTGATAAAACTGTTGGTGATGAGCTTGCGTCTGGCACAGTTAATCAGTTTGGTGCATTTGATATGAAGGCAACAAAAGTAGGCGAGGATAGCTCCATTCAAAGAATGATTAAACTTGTCCAATCGGCAGATGCCGGAAAAGCAAAGGTTGTTGGAATGGCTGACCGTTGGGCAACATGGATAGTTATAATAGCACTTTCTGCCGCAGCTTTAACATGGATTATTTCAGGAGAAATTATTCGTGCGGTTACAATACTTGTTGTATTTTGCCCTTGTGCCTTAGTTCTTGCAACGCCTACTGCAATTATGGCAGCTATTGGTAATGCAACAAAGCATGGTTTCCTTGTTCGTGAGGGAGATGCTCTGGAAAGGTTATCAAAGGTACAAAAAATTTCATTTGATAAAACTGGTACACTAACTTTTGGTAATCCTGAAGTAGTAGCAGTCAAAACCTATAATGAAACCATGTGTGAAAGTGAGCTTTTTAAATATGCAGCTTCAGCAGAAAGCCTCTCAGAACATCCGCTGGGCAAAGCAATTATTCGTTATTATGAAAAACAATATGGCGATAAACTTCTGACAACAGAGCATTTTAAAATGACACCTGGAAAGGGAGTTATAGCTACCATTAATGGTCAGGAAGTACTTGCAGGTAATATTACACTTCTTACAGACTATAAAATAGAAATATCTAAAGAATCTTTACAAGATGCGGAAAATTATCTTGCAGAAGGTGCGACTGTTATTTACTTAGCCATTAGAAGAAAATTTTCAGGTTTTATTGCTTTAGCAGATACACTCAGACCCAAAAGTGCAAAAATGCTTCAAACTCTTAATGAAATAGGCGTAGAGCCTGTACTTTTAACTGGTGATGCAGAAAATGCAGCAAAGTCTATTGCACAAAAGTTGAATATTAAAGAGATTCATTTTTCTTGTTTGCCAGAAGATAAGCTTAATTGCATAGATAGTTATCAGAAAAAAGGTCAGCCGGTTTGTATGATTGGAGATGGAATCAATGACGCCCCTGCATTGAAAAAAGCTGATGTAGGAATAGCTATGGGTGGCGTAGGAAGTGATATTGCAGTTGATGTTGCCGATATTGCGTTAGTAGATGATAAAATAGAGGAATTGCCACATTTATTATCTTTATCCAAAAGAATGATGACTACTATAAAATTAAATCTGACTTTTTCTATGACACTAAATTTTGTAGCTATTATACTTGCAATTACAGGAATTTTAAATCCTATCGTAGGGGCATTGGTACATAATGCAGGCTCTGTTCTGGTAATAATCAACTCAGCTTTACTTTTAAAATGGAGGAAATATAAATGATATTGAAGATTATTGGTTTGATTATAGGTGCATTAATTTCAGGTGCAGGAATTTATTATCTTATAAAAGAAAAGAATGATTCTGAATCAAAGAAAATTTATGGAATAACTACTTTGGTCGGAATTATAATTGTAATAGTTATGATTTTACTGCTTATATTATAAATTAGACTTGATTAAAATTTTCTTTTTGGATTATTTTTAAAAATAATTTAATATCATCTGTTGGTTGGAGCGAATATAGCAAACCGTAAGGAATAGGATAATCCCAATCTATAGGTATGGTTACTAAGCCAGGGTGTACATCTTTCCAGCAATCAAGCGTCAGCATTATGTTTTGTGTCTGGACACAATGGTTGAATACCTTTATATCATAAAATTGAGGTGTATCTTCTATTTTAATTTGTGGGTGTTTTATAAGCTCAGCTCTGATATTATCTACAACCTTTGAATCTCCCTTTTTAACCATCATAAGCGTTTCACCATATAAATCCTGTATGGTGAGACGCTTTTTTTGTGCCAATCGATGTTCTCGTGGAACAGCTATTTGATGTTGACAAGTGCCTATTTGCTGAAAATTACAATGATTCATCCACTGGGTAGAATCGCAGACACCTACTATAAAATCAAATTTTTCTCCCAATGCGGAAATCTCAGATAAAATGCCTTCGTGGTCATCTTCAAAAGGAATTATATGCAGTCTATATCCGGGAAAATTGTCATTTACCTTATACCATAAATCCATAAAAGGTTTGCAAGGATTTAAAAGCGAACTTCCTATACAAAAAGTTGTTTCAAACATTTGCATTTCTCGTTTGGCTTCTTCTATTGCTTTTTCGGAATAATCAAATAAAAATTTAGCATGGCGATATATTACTTTTCCGGCAGGTGTTAGACGGATACCTTGATTGGTTCTATCGAATAATTTCATATCTAAATGCTTTTCTAAAGCGTTAATTTGTTTCATTATGGCCGGAGGAGAAATATACATTTTTTCTGCAGCTTTATTAAAGCTTCCACAATCTGCAACACATACGAATATTGGCAATAGACTATTAAACAATTTGAAACACTCCTATCGTATTAAGTATTGGTTAATACGATGTTATCATATCTGTTCTTCAATGTCAAGAAAATGCGATATATAATATAGATAAGCTAAAAGCTTGGTAAAAATAAATAATAAAAAATTTTTCAGGAGGTAGTTTATATGTCTTATAACTTTTTTAATCCTACACGAGTTCTTTTTGGTGCAGGAGAATTAAACAATCTGCATAAACAAGCTATGCCGGGTAAAAAGGCAATGGTTGTTATTTCAAATGGCAAATCTACTCGTGAAAATGGAACTTTAGACCGTACATTAGAACAGCTTCGTATGGCTGGTGTTGAAACCGCTATCTTTGATAAGGTAGAAGCAAATCCACTTAAATCAACTGTTGAAGCAGGTGCAAAATTCGCTAAAGATAATGGCTGCGATTTTGTTGTAGCACTTGGTGGCGGTTCTGTTATGGACGCTGCGAAGATTATGGCTATGTATGCACTTCAGCCTGGAGAGCTTTGGGACTATGTTGCAGGCTCTACTGGTAAGATGCAACCACTTGTAAATCCTACTTTACCAGTAGTTGCAATTACAACAACAGCTGGTACAGGCTCTGAGGTTGACCAGTGGGGTGTTATTACTAATCCAGAAACAAATGAAAAAATAGGCTGTGGCGGTATGGACAGCTTATTCCCGGTTTTGGCAGTTGTAGACCCTGAGCTTATGTTGACAGTTCCACCTAAGTTTACTGCATATCAGGGCTTTGACGCATTGTTCCATTCTGTTGAGGGATATATTTCTATTGTAAGCAGTCTTATGAGTGATATGGTACAGCTTGCTGCTATTGAAAACATCGGAAAATATTTACCTCGTGCAGTTAAAAATGGTGATGACTTAGAGGCTCGTGAGCATGTTGCTTTTGCAAATACTATGTCAGGTTACTCAATGGTTGTAGGTTCATGCACAAGCGAACATTCTATGGAACACGCAATGAGTGCTTATCATCAACATTTGCCTCATGGTGCAGGTCTTATTATGATTTCTAAGGAATACTATACACACTTTATCAACAAGCATTGTTGCGATGAAAGATTTGTTCGTATGGCACAGGCACTTGGCAAGGCTGACGCAAAAGAACCAATGGATTTTATAACTGCTTTGGTTGACCTTCAAAAGGCTTGTGGCGTAGCAGATTTAAAAATGTCTGATTATGGTATTCAAAAGGACGAGTGTATGACTTTGGCTAAGAATGCTCGTGCTACTATGGGTGGCTTGTTTGCTTGTGACCCTGTACAGATGACCGATGAGGAATGTGCAGCTATTTATGAAAAGTCATATAGATAAGCGGAGGTGTTTTTAATGTCAAAGCTGATTGTTTATTTTTCAAGGGCAGATGAAAACTATTTCAGCGGTGCTTTACGCACTGTAGCAGTTGGTAATACAGAGATTGTTGCAAAAACATTGGCAGAGCTTACTGGTGCTGATTTATTTAAAATTGAGCCAATTACACCATATTCAAAAAACTATAATGAATGTATTTCTCAGGCACAAGACGACCAGAAGAGAGATGCCAGACCGGAATTGAAAAATTATCCTGATAGTCTTGATGAATACGATACTATATATCTTGGCTATCCGAATTATTGGGGAACAATGCCGATGCCTGTATTCACTTTTTTGGAGCATTTTGATTTTGCCAATAAGACAATAAAGCCTTTCTGTACCCACGAAGGTAGTGGAATGGGACACAGTGAGGGAGATATTAAACGAATCTGTCCTAATGCTAAAGTTGAAAAAGGTCTTGCTATACATGGCGGAAGTGCTTCAAAAGCAAAAGATAAATTGAAAGAATGGATTTAAAGTTAGGGTGAATAACAATGAAAACAACTGATAAAAAAGAATTTGAACAGCAGAATGTATTTGGAACAGGTTCAGAGAATACTGCTTATGCAAAATATTTTATTGGTCAATCATTTCTCAATCCTTTGACTAAGCCGGAAGATGGGTTGTTCCTTGCGAATGTTACCTTTGAACCAGGTTGCCGTAATAACTGGCATATTCATCACGCAAAATCAGGCGGCGGACAGCTTTTAATCTGTACTGCGGGTGAAGGTTGGTATCAGGAAGAAGGTAAAAAGGCAGTTAGCCTTGTTCCTGGAACCGTTATTACTATTCCTGCTAATGTTAAACATTGGCATGGTGCTAAAAAAGATAGTTGGTTTTCTCATATCGCAGTAGAAGTTCCGGGTGAGGAATGCAAAAATGAATGGTGTGAACCAGTTTCCGACGAAGAATATAACAAGCTTTAATCAAGGAGGAATAACAAATGGAAAAAGTAACAGCAGGTCATGATGCTTTGGGAGAATTTGCTCCAAAGTTTGCAGAATTAAATGATGATGTATTATTCGGTGAGGTATGGTCAAGAGAGGATAAGCTTTCACCTCGTGACCGTAGCTTGATAACTGTAACAGCCTTAATGGCAAGTGGTGTATTGGATAGTTCACTTCAATATCATATGCAAAAAGCTAAGGAAAATGGTGTTACTAAGGAAGAAATGTCCGAAGCATTGACACAGCTTGCTTTTTATGCAGGTTGGCCAAAGGCATGGGCAGCTTTCCGTATGGCAAAGGAAGTATATGCAGAGGAGGAATAAATATGAAAACTCTGATAGTTTACTATTCTTACACAGGCAATACAAAGAAAATTGCTGAAAAGATACATAAAGAAATCGGCGGAGATATTGCCGAGATTAAAACAGTAGTTCCTTATAAAGGAAGCTATAACTCGATTGTAGAACAGGGCAAGAAAGAAGTTAATCAAGGCTATATGCCTGAGCTTGAGCCATTTGGTGTAAATCTTGAAGAATATGACACTATAATTCTTGGTACACCAGTATGGTGGTATACCTTCGCTCCCGCTGTAAAGACTTTTTTAGAGCAAAATGATTTTTCCGGTAAGAAAATATATACATTTGCTACAAATGGCGGTTGGATAGGTCATACTTTTAAAGATGTAGAAAAAGTATGCACAGGAGCTTCTGTAAAAGATGAAATCAATATTCGCTTTGATGAGGATAAGCTTCGTACACCTGAAAATGAAATCGAAAACTGGATAAAGAAAATTGTGAGGTGATAATTCTGTGAAAAATGTTATGATTTTAACCGGTGCAGGTCAGATTGGTATGGCCATTGTTCGTCGTATGGGCTATGGAATGAAGATTATAATAGGCGATAAAAAGCTTGAAAACGCTCAATCAATTTCAAAAATTCTGAATGATGCAGGCTTTGATACATTCCCTTTAGAGATGGATTTATCAAGTCGTACTTCTATTAAAAATATGATTTCCGAAGCTCAAAAATATGGTGAAATTAAAATGCTTATAAATGCGGCAGGAGTTTCGCCAAGTCAGGCGTTAATAGAAACCATTTTAAAAGTTGATTTATACGGAACAGCTGTATTATTAGAAGAAGTTGGAAAAGTTATTTCAGAGGGCGGTGTTGGTGTTACAATCTCCAGTCAATCGGGAAAGCGTATGCCACAGCTTACAGCAGAAGAAGACGCTATGCTTGCTTGCACACCTACTGATGAATTACTTTCACTTGATATCCTTAAACCTGAAAACATAAGAGATACACTTCATGCTTATCAAATGGCAAAACGATGTAACGAAAAGCGTGTTATGGCTGAATCGGTTAAATGGGGAAAAAGAGGAGCAAGGCTCAACTCTATATCACCGGGTATAATTGTAACACCACTTGCTATTGATGAATTTAATGGTCCACGAGGGGATTTTTATAAGAATATGTTTGCTAAATGCCCAGCAGGTCGTCCGGGAACAGCAGATGAGGTTGCAAATGTTGCAGAATTGCTTATGAGTGATAAAGGAGCTTTTATTACCGGTACGGACTTTATGTGCGATGGTGGAGCAACAGCCAGCTATTTTTATGGCCCTTTAAAACCTAAAAAATAGGAGTGATAATATGAAAAAACTTATTACGCTTATGCTGTCATCTATGCTTGTATTTTCGTTGACAGCTTGTCAAGGAAATACAATTTCTGAAACAGAGTCTAAAGAATCTCATACTAAAAGTGTAGAATCTTCATCAAAAGAACAGTCTAAATCAAAAGAAAGCAGCAATGAGTTATCAAAAGAACAATCTACAAAGCAAAAAGACAATAAATCATTGGTTGTTTATTACTCTTCAACGGGAAATACTAAAACGGTAGCAAAATATATTGCTGATGAAACCAGTTCGGATTTATTTGAATTAATTCCAAAAGAACTTTATACAAACGATGATTTGAATTGGAATAATAAAGATAGTCGGGTTTGCATAGAGCATGATAATCCAGACAAGCGAAATGTCGAATTATCGTCAACAACAATCGATAACTGGGATAGCTATGATACAGTTTATATTGGTTATCCTATTTGGTGGGGAATTGCTGCGTGGCCTGTAAATACATTTATTAGTGCTAATGATTTTACTGGAAAAACAGTTATTCCGTTTTGTACATCTGCATCTTCTGAACTTGGTGAAAGTGGTAAATTACTTGCTGAAATGACTGGTACCGGTAATTGGCAAGAAGGAAAAAGATTTAGTTCAGGAGCAAGTAAAGATGATGTTGTTTCTTGGATAGATACTATAAAATAATCCTTGTTAATAATTGGAATGAAGATTAAAACTAAATATTCTTAGAAAAAGGCAGTCGTATATATGATATGTACCCTCTTTGCTGGACAAAACCAGTAAGGAGGGTTATTTTTATGCG